>JAYVRN010000551.1:0-16053 GCA_043776275.1 Myxococcales bacterium
AGCCCCCCATCGAGCAGCGTCGACAACATGGAGGACGTCAGCAGCTCACGGATCTGCGCATTCGAGGCGACGCGCATCATCAGATCGCCAGCGGAGCGACGATTGAAGTACGCGTACGGCAAGGCCAGCAAGTGGGACAGGAACCCGAGGGTCAGCTTGGTGTCGAGGCGGGTTCGCAGGTCGATCAGCAGATGGGACCGGATCAGGTTCGCGAGCACCTGGAACCCGAGCACCACCCCCACGCCGATTCCCACGACGCCGAGCAGGTTGTGATCGCCGCGCGGGACCACCCGGTCGACGATCATCGCCGTCAGCACCGGGAGCGTGAGCGCGAGGACTCGCAGCGCGATCGAGGTCACGATCACGCGGGTCAGCAGACCCGGTTGCGCGAGCATCTGGCGGAGGTAGCGCCAGGACCGGCTCCGACCGGCGGTGGTCGCAACGAAGTGCTCGTCGGGCTCGAGGAGCAACGCGATGCCGGTGTACTGACGGCGGAACTTGTCGATCGGGATGCGGCGCCGCCCCGCGGCCGGATCGATGATCTCCACCGACGACCCGCGGATGCGCTCGAACACCACGAAGTGATTGAACCCCCAGTGAAGGATCGCACCGCGCGGCACCTGGCCAAGATCGGCGACCTCGACCCTGACGCCGCGCCCTCGCAGACCGAACTCGGTGGCGGCTCGGACGATCGCGAGTGCGTCCGTGCCGCGGTTGGTCCCGGCCGCAGCGCGAGATTCGTCGAGAGTGATCGCCCTGCCGTACATCCCGACCACCATCGCCAGACACGCCGCGCCGCAATCGGCGGCCTCCATCTGCAGGATGATGGGGATCTTGCGACCTCGCCCACCCCGCAGCCGGAGCAGCGCGCCCACGATCCCGCGATGCGACGCCGACTCCGCCACTACTGCCCCCACCGCCGCAGCCCGGGCACCAGCGCGAACACGATCCGCTCCTCGCGGATCCGGACCTCCGCAGTGCCGAGCATGCCGTCGTGGTACTGGAACACGCGACCGTCGGCCTCGAAGTCTGGCGTGTTGATCCGGCCGCGCACCAACACGATCTGTCCCGTGAGGTGGAGGCTATCGGCGACCTCGGCGCCGAGCACTCGGCGCGCTTCGCTCGGGGCGATCACGTCGGATGACATGCTCTCGATCTCGAGCGCCTGGTACGCGAACTGGTAGCCCGAGATCTCGAGCCGGAGCGCCATCCCGGGCGACAGCTGCGGCCGATCCTCCCCGGGGAGCAGCGCCACCACCTCGAGACCGCCGCGGCCGTCGACGATCGACGCGACGACGTCCCCCGGCTCGAGGTGCTGCCCCGGGCGAACCCGGAGGTCGGACACCACCCCGAGCGTGGTCGCCCGGAGGGTCCGTTCGTCGAGCGCGTTTCGCGCCTGCTCGAGCTGCTGGCGCAGCGCACGCAGCGCCGAGTCCGCAGCTGGATCGGACGGATCGATCATGTGATTTCGGAGCTGCGTCTCGAACTCGCGTGAGACCCGGTCCACCGCCGCGTGCTGATCGACATCGTCGAGCTGAGCGATCGCGGTCCCCGGCTCCACACGATCTCCCGCGTTCGCCAGCACGGCGCTGACGTTCCCGGCGCTGCGCGCTGCCAACGAGGTCCGCGCGGTCGATCGGATCACCGCGGGGCCGGTCGAGTACGTGGCGATGCGACCGAGGGCGAGGAACGCCACGCTGCCCGCGATCAACACGACGAGGAGCCAGTACGCGCCCGACAACCAGCGCGGCGCGACGCGAACGATGTCGCCCCACTGGCCGCCGACCGCCGCGGCGATCGCCTCGTCGCGGAACATCCCCTCGCCGGGATCGCCGTCGTCGAGCAGGTGCTGGCCCTCGACGTGACTCGAGAGCTGATCGAGCAGCGGTGCCGCGAGTGCGGCGAACCGTGCCAAGGTCTGGGCCTCGGCCGCACCGAGCGGAGCACTCCGCGCGCGGCGGATCGCCACGAGGACCGCGTGCACGCGCGCGTCCGCACCGAGGATGGGCTGGACCAGGATCTGGTCCGCAGAGTCCCCGTCCGCATCGTCGTACGCGAGTGCGAACCGCGGATCATCGCCGGCGACGCGTGCCGCACAGCCGAGGCCGGTTCGCGCCGACCAGCCGACCATCCCGGCCACCGCGCGACGCTCGTCCCCCGCGGTGCGCTGCCGCGCCTGCGACCACAACGACCCGCTCTCGGCGTCGTAGAACAAGCAGTGCGCACGATCGAGATCGAGCAGCTCGATGATCGCACCCGTCGCGATCACCTCCGTCGAGGCGAGATCGGTGGCGGCCGCCAGCGTCCGCGAGGCCGCGAACGCCGCCTGTGCGCGCCGCGCCTCCTCCGGTGAGCTCGGCCGCGACGGCGAAGGTGGTGGCGCCAGGGCGCTGCCCGTGGCCACCGCGGTGATCAGCGCCTGAAGCTGATCGTCGGCGATGCTCGCGCGCACGACATACGTCACGTGTTCCGCGGCCTGGGCCTCGGGGTCGCCGAGCACCACGATCGGACGATCGGCAGGGGCCTGTGCGAGATCCTCGACAGTCGCGACTTCGATCCACACGGCCGAGCTGCCGAGCCGCTGCACCCGGACGACGTGCTCTTCGGGAGCGACCACGGTGACCGCGTTGGTCATCGACCTCGCCCGCCGGCTCCACCCGAGGCCATTGTCACTCGATCATAGCCGATGCTAGCGTCGTCCATGGTGGAGCCACCCAGGTTAGTTGACGAGCGGTTCGAGCTCCAGGCCGAGGTCGGCGCCGGTGGGATGGGGGTCGTGTATCGCGCGTTCGATCGCGCGCGCGGAAACCTCGTGGCCCTGAAGCTCCACAACTCGACCTCGGCCTCGTCGATCACCCGGTTCGCCCGCGAGGCCCAGGTGCTCGCGCTCCTGTCGCATCCGAACATCGTGAAGTACGTCGCACACGGCGTGCTCGAGGGTGATCGGCTGTACGTCGCGATGGAGTGGATGGAAGGCGCCACGCTGTTCCAGCAGATGAACGATCGCGGCTTGACGCTGGCCGAGGCCATCACGGTCGCACTCGATGTGGCGGACGGCCTCTCACACATCCACCGCCACGGGATCCTGCATCGCGATCTCAAGCCGAGCAACGTGATGCAGGTGGCAGGCCGCGCCAAGATCATCGACTTCGGGCTCGCACGGCGCATGCGCGATGACACCAAGCTGACCCAAACCGGCACCGCGATGGGCACGCCTGGCTATATGGCCCCCGAGCAGATCCGCGGGAGCACGAACCTCGACGTTCGGGTCGACGTGTTCGCGCTCGGCTGCCTGCTCTACGAGTGTGTCTCCGGGGCGATGGCCTTCCAGGGCCCGAACTGGGTCGCGGTGCAGACCAAGATCCTGCTGAAGCCCGTCGCACCTCCTTCGGTCTACGGGGTCGCCCTGCCCCTCGAGCTCGAGCAGCTGCTCCTCGCGATGCTCGAGAAGGATCCGGATCATCGGCCGCCGGATGTCGCCACGGTGACCACGCGCCTGCGCGCGCTCGGGGATCTCGACACCACGGTCCGCCAGACGTTCCGCGGTCCGGTCCCGGTGACGCTGAAGCAGCCGATCCCGTGGCGCTCGCCGGCGGAGCCGGAGTACCTGGTCCTGGCGCTCACGGCCGCCGATACCAAGCTCGAGCAGCTCGATGCCTTGGTGGCCCCGTTCGGCGTGAAGGTGACCCGCCTCGCGGAAGGGGCGATCGTGATCCGCATCGAGCCGGGTGAGGGAGACGCGGCGAAGCGCGCGGCACTGTGCGCGCTCGCGGTTCGCGAGCTCGCCGCGAACTGGCCGATCAACATCGTCAGGAACCGCGAAGGTGCGATCGACGATGCGACGCAGGATCTGGCCGCGCAGGAGCTCTCGATCCTGTTCAAGCGCGGCCCCGTCGAGATCAAGCTGGATGCGGAGACCGCGGCGCTCCTCGAAGAGGCGTTCGATGTCCGCCGTACCAGGAACGGCATGGTCCTGGCGCGCCGATGACGTGGTCCCCGGCGCTCGACGGCGCGAACGCCATACGTGCTCGTGCGTTCGTGGCCGCAGCCGCCGACGAGCTGGCGCGACGCACCATTCCCGATCCATCCCTCGGCTTTGGCCTCACGGGGGTGGCGATGCTCCACGGCTATCGTGCGCTGGCGGGTGAGGCCGGACCCGAGATCGTCACGACGACCCTCGAGCGTGTGCTCGAGAACATCATGGAACATCCGTATCCGTGGCTGTTCATGGGCTACGCCGGGGTCGCCTTCACCGTCGATCACCTGAGAGCGGTGATCGACCCGCCCGACGAGCTCCTCGCGGATCTCGATCCGCTGATCGTTCAGCCGCTCGAGGCCGAACGATGGACGCACGAGTGGGAGCTGCAATCCGGGCTGATCGGCCTCGGCGTCTATGCACACGCCCGCGGTCTCGAACATGCCCTCGCTCGAACGATCAAGCACCTCGCCGCACGCGCAGATCGAGGGCCTGCTGGGCTGACCTGGAAGACCCACGAGACCGCAGACAACTACAACCTCGGGATCTGCCACGGCGTAGCGGGCGCGGTCGCGTTTCTCAGCTTCGTCTGCGCCGATCGCGACGCTCCTCCGGAGGCCGAGGCCTTGTTGCGCGAATCGGTGCCGTGGCTGCGGTCGTGCGAGCGGCCGACGGCGATCCCGCGCTATCCGATGCAGCTCGGGACTCCCAGCCCCGCCCCGCCGACCGACGGCACACCGCAGCTCATCGATGGCTGGTGCTACGGCGATCCCTCGACGGCCCTCGTGCTCGTCCGTGCGGGTCAGCTGCTGCAGGAGGCGAGCTGGATCGTGGCGGGCCAGGAGATCGCACGACGATCAGCGGCGCTGACGGATCTGGAGCTCGCGCCCTTCTTGATCGACGACACGCTGTGCCACGGACGGATCGGACGAGCGCACCTGTTTCATCACCTGGCGATCTGTCTCGAGGACGCCGAGCTGATGACCGCTGCGAGGCGCTGGTATGTGAGGGCGCTCGACGAGATCGCACCGCTGGAGACGCTGCCCTATGCTGGGCTCCAGACTGGCCTCGCCGGGATCGCACTCGCGATGCTCGGTGGCTACAGCGAGCTGGCGCCACGCTGGGGCCGTCCGCTCCTGATCATGTGACGAGCAGCGACCGCGACGACCGTTAGCAGCCGATGCCAGCGCGCGACGCGGTCGACATCGGACAGCCCTGACCACCAGCCACAGCCTTGAGCTGGTCATCGGTCATCGTCTCCTGCAGCTGGCGAACCGTGGTCTTGGTGAGGACGAGCTTCTTGGGCAGTTCTTTCTTCATGACTGGAGGTAGAGCAAGACCGAAGCCACAAAATATTGTATTCCTTATTGCCAAATAGTGGCGGAATTGCACAAACTGGTTGCACTTGGTGTGTAGCGGTGCACAACAGCAGTTGCCGCGCTGCACATCGTGCTCACCCTCCAACGGCGTCAATGTGGTTGGTGGAGGATCGCCGCCAGCCCGCGAACCAGACTGCCGATCTGGAAGTTCGCCGGGCCGACACCGATCGCATCGCGCTGCCCAACCTCGAAGCCGAGTCCCGGCTCGATCACCCAGACCCCATCGGCGCGCAGCTGAGCGACGTTGCGCTGGATCGCCGGATGCGTCCACATCTCGGGATTCATCGACGGCGCCACCACGACGGGAGCCTTCGTGGCGGCGACGATCAACGAGACCAGATCGGAGCACGCTCCGCTCGCGAGCTTGTGCAGCATGCTCGCAGATGCGGGTGCTACCAGGACCAGGTTGGTGATCGTGGCGAGGTGAACATGCGGGACGGCGACTCCGTGCGCCGAGGCGAACGGATCGGTCCACACACGAAACCCGAAATAGCTATACAGCGCGGGCTGGATGAACTCCGCCGCGCCAGGACTGACGACGATGTCGACGGTCTCGGCCAGTGAGTCGGCGATCGCGAGGAGATCGTGCGTGGCATTGATCACCCCGACGGCCCCGGTCAGCGCGACGGTGACGTGCTTGCACGGCTTGACGCCGCCCGGCACGTGAACCGGCGGCAGCTTGGCCAGCAGCTCCGCCTGGCTCCCGCGTAGCAACACGCCCATCTCGGTCAGCATGGTCAGTGCGGCCTCGTCGCACTGCGCGATCAGCTCGCGATGCGCGATCGGCTGCACGGTGGCAGCGAGCACCGCCGACAACGCCGCCACGTCCAGCTCTTCGAGCACCACGGGTGCCCGATCGACCATCGCGATCAAGATCCGGCTCTCCTGGGAGAGCGCCACGACCGCTGGATTTCGGAGGTACCAATCCACGAGCTCTCAGCATCACAGGGTAGCGTGGTGCTTCGATCGACACACGCCTACCATCCCAACGTCTACCGCGGAGGTGTTAGCAGCCCATCGGCTCGCGGGAGGTACCGACCGAGGCGTTGCAACCACCACCACCCGCGACCGCCTTCAGCTGGTCATCGGTGAGGTTCTCCTGAAGCTGGCGGAGCGTGGTCTTGGTCAAGGTCAGCTTCTTGGGTTGTTCTTTCTTCATGCTGAACAGTTGAGCAATCTCTGATCCAACAAATAACGTAATTCCAAATACTAATATTGGTCGGTTTTGCATGAACTGGTCTACTTGTTGGTGCACTTCCAGTGCTTTTGCACTTCAAGGTCGCCGGGCACGCTGCACATCGTGGCCCGAAGGTCAGTCGGCGGTCTGGGCAACCGCCACAGCATCACCTTCCCATCCTGGGTGGCAGCCGCGACGAACTGGCCGTCCGACGACACGCCCACCGCAAACAATGGGACCTCATCCGGGTTCGGGAGCACCGCGAGGAGTCCCCCGCTGGCGTCCCAGAGCCGGACGGTGGCGTCGAAGCCGGCGGTGAAGATCAGCTTGTCGTCCGGGCTCCACCGAGCCTGGGCGATGAAGCCCGACCGGCTGGGAAGTTCGACGAGCGAGTTCCCCGTTGCGGCGTCCCAGACCCGGGCCACACCTGCGCCGGCGCCGAGCACGTGCGTTCCGGCGTGATTGAACTCCGCCATGATCGCCACCCCCGTCACCGCCCACTTGAGGATCTCGACCCCGGTGTTGGTGTCCCAGATCTGGATCGAGCCATCGTCGCTGCTGGTGACCGCCCGGTCTCCCGTCGCCGAGAGCGCGACGGTCAGCAGCGGTCGGCCCTTGCTCACATTCACCACGCGCTCTGCACCCGAACTCCCGAGCCGCCAGATCCGCACGGTGCCGTCATCGCTGGAGGTCGCGAGCCGCACGCTGTCCGGGAACCACACGAGGCCCCAGATCCCGAGCTCGTGCCCCTGGAAGCTCTGCACCGGCTGGCCGCTGGTCGCGTCCCAGATGTGCACGAGCTTGTCGACGCCCACCGACGCGAGCCAGCGTCCATCGGGGCTGACCCGGACAGATGACACCGTCCCTTCCTGATGGATCGAGAACAGCTGCCGCTTCGTCGCACGGTCCCAGACGCGGATCTCTCCGTCGTCCCCGCCGGCGACCAGCCGACTCGCGTCGGGGTAGAACGCCACGGAGCGCACGGCGCTATGACCGAGCACGAACCGCTCCGGGCTGAGCTGTGATCGCGAGCTCCACACGATCGCATGGCTATCACCGCTGGCGGTGATCAGCGTCTGCCCTTGGGCATCGTAAGCGATGCTGAACAACGCCGCGGTGTGACCGATCAACCGCATCTCGCGCTGTCCGGAGGTGACGTCCCAGACGGCGGCATCACCATCGTCCGACGCGGTCGCCAACCGTGTGCCGTCGGGGTGGAACACGAGGTCGTTGACACTCGCGCGGTGCCCGATCAACGTGTGGACGAGCGCGCCGGTGGTGCTGTCCCACAGGGCCGCGGTTCGATCGTTGGACACCGTGGCCACCAGGTGACCGTCGGGGCTGAAGTCCGCGGCGTTGACGCGCTGGCGATGCCGGAGCGTGAGCGTCCTCTGCCCACGAGTGACGTCCACCACGACCGCCGTGTTGTCGTCGCTGGCCGCCACCAACCGCTTGCCATCCCGGCTGAACCTCAGCTCGTTGATCGGTCCGGTCGCGGCGGCGATCGCGTACAGCTGGCGTCGAGATGCGAGATCCCAGATCCGGATCGTCCCGGCGCTGTCACCGACCGCGAGCCGCGCTCCGTCTCCCGTGATCGCCCCCGGATCACCGGTATGAAAGCCCGTGATCGTGTGCGGCACGCCCTGCAACGTCTGCAACCTGGTGCCGCGTGCATCCCACAGCTGCACCACATCGTCCTGGGCGATCGTCACGACGAGCGCACCATCCGGGGTGATGACCGCCCCCTGGAGCGCGACGTCTCGATCGTGCAGCGTCACGCGCTTGGCTCCGGTGTGGGCATTCCACAAGCTCGCGGTGCCGTCGTAGCTCGCGGTGACCACCGTCTCTCCGAGCCGATCCATGGCCAGTCGCACCACAGGATCGTCGTGAACGAGGTCCGCGATCAGCGCACCCGTCGCGCGATCCCAGATCCGACCACGGCCATCGTAGCTGCACGTGACGATGCGCGTCCCATCCGGTGTGAAGCGTGCACGCGCGACGAAGTCACCGTGCGTGAGCACGCGCTGCTTGTTCGCGAGCGTCGCGACGGCAAACGCGACCGGCACCTCGTGCGCCACCCCAACCGCGCCATATGCACGTGCCTTCTCCAGATCCAGCAGGCCGGCGAGCGGGTCGCCGTCGATCACGTAGCGTCGCCCTTGGTCCTCGTACTGTGCGCGCAGGTTCTCGCGTAGCTTCCCCGCCGTGTCGGTGGCGATCTGCTCGCTCGACTTGGCGAGCTGCTCGTTGTCCTGCGCGAGGGAGCGCTGGCTCGCGACGCGTGCATTGAGCAGCACGAGCGAGATCACGCCGATGGTGAGGATCGCGAAGGATCCGACGAGGATCCAGGTCTGGCGGCGAGAGGCTCGTCGAGCCTGCGCGAGGCTGGCATCGGCGAACCCGGCATCGATCGCGCCGATCGCGCCGGGATACCGTGAGCGCCACAGCCGGTACTCCGCGAGCGCGTCGCCGCGCCAGAGCAACCCTTCGGGCCTGCCGCGTTCGTCCCACTGGCGAGCGGCCGCGCGGAGCTGGTCCCGGAGACGAGCACCTTCCGCGTCCTCTCGACGCCAGATCACAAGACGGGGCCATGCGGTGATCAGGGCCTCGTGGGTGATCTCCACTTGCTCGCCGCCGGTCGCACTGTCCGCGCTCACGAGCAGGCGGGCACCGATCAGCTTCTCGATCGCACCGGCGATCACCGGCGTGCTGGAACCTCCCACGCCGGCGCCGAGCATCTGCTCGAGCTCGGTCCGGCCGAGCACGGCGCGCGTGCCGTCGGCGGTGACCGCGTGCCGAAACACCTCGCGCACGAGCCGTTGCTCCTCGGGACGCATCCCTGTCAGCATATTTTCGGCATGCTGGGCAAGCGCGCCACCCACGCCGCCAAGAGAAGCGTAGGCCTTGCGCGAGATCTGACGGAACCTTCGATCCCGAAGCTCCCAGAGCTTCGTGCAGGTGAACGAGAGCAACGCGAGCGGCGACCGGGCGTGCTCGAGGGAACCCATCATGTCGTCGACGAGCTTCGGATCGTCGAGTGAGTAGCCCGCCTGCTTCAACGGCTCGAGGAGGATGCGGGTCAGGTCGTTGAGCCCTGGCGTCGTGAGCAGCTGGAGGCCGGTCGCGAGCCGCGAGCGCAGCGCAGGCAGCGCCTCGGCCTGAAGCAGGAAGTCGTCGCGTAGCGTGATCACCACGCGGACCGATTCGTCAGCCGAGCGCGCGGCACGAGCCAGGACCTGCGCGAACAGCGCGCGCTCGCTCGGATCGTCACACAGCGTGAACAGCTCCTCGAACTGATCGACGACGATCATCGTCATCCCGCGGCCCTCACGCGAGCGCAGCAGGTTGCCGAGCGCATCGGGATCACGATCGAGCTCGGCGCGAAAGATCCGCGGATCGACGAAGTTGCCGAGGCGTGCAGCCAGGTTCGCGAGCGGCGACGATCCGGGACGAACCACCACCACGCGCCAGTCATCGGGGAGCGCGGGCACCACCCCCGCCTGGACGAACGAGCTCTTGCCCGCGCCTGAAGGACCCACCACGGCGAGAAACGCCTGGGCGCGGAGCCGGTTCACGAACGCCTCGGACTCGCGCTCGCGACCGAAGAACCGCGAGGCGTCGTTCGGGGTGAAGGCGCTGAGACCCGGATACGGACAGACCTCCTCGTCGGAACGGTCGAGCGCCTCCGACGACTCCCCGAGGAGCCCACCGACGACCTCCCACAGCCCCTCATCCTCGAGCTCGTAGGCCTCGGGCAGCGCCACCAGACGCGAGCCGCGCCGCCCACGGCCGTCGAGAAGGAACAGCTGTTCGGGCAGGCCGGGTGCGGGCTCCTGGACCTGGACAAACGGATACAGCGCCACGACGGGGAGCCCAGAGGCGTCGACGAACGCCGGCTGCCGTTCTTCGAGGACGTGTCCGCGCAACGTCGTCGTCGATCGCTCGCCGCTCGAGACCCCCATCCACCGATGGGCGCCCTGCGCGGTCGGGACCACCAGCTGA
Source organism: Myxococcales bacterium (assembly GCA_043776275.1). Lineage (GTDB taxonomy): Bacteria > Myxococcota_A > Polyangia > Haliangiales > Haliangiaceae > JABFXX01. Next base: position 10,535 of record JAYVRN010000551.1, read on the forward strand.
TACTCACCGAGGAAACCGAGCGCGACGAGCATGCGCTCGGCCAGTGGGGTCGCACGTCCGAGCAGCTCGCGAACGCGCTCGTCGTTCACCGCCTTGTCATCTTCTCGAAGGGTGATCAGCTCGACCAGCGGTCCATCCGTGTGGTCCAGGAACTCGAGGAGCTCGGGCATCGGATAGGCGGCCCGGAGCCCGTCGAACGGCGCCGACAGCTCCTTGGCGAGCGCGTACCACTCGGAGTCTGGCAACGTGCGCTCGGCGAGCCGCCGCAGCGCCGTGTGCACGCCCGACTCGCTCGCACGACCACCGCCGACCTGCGCATGGGCGGCGAGCGCGATCATCCCCACGAACCGGGTCGCCACCTTGACGAGCTGCCACAACGCGTCGCGGGCCTGGTGGGCATTGCGTGCGGAGTGCAGGGTGCTCACCGCGCGCGCGATCGGCTCGGGTGCACGTGTCAACGCATCGACCCGCACCTGATCGTCGATCCGCGGCAACCCTTCGAGCTCCTCGGCGATCCCGCTCGCTGCTCGCACCGCCGAGGCGAGCTCGAGGGCCGAGGCGTAGCGGTCGCCGGGGAGCTTGGCCATCGCACGGGCAATCACGGCGTCGAGCGGCTTTGGATGCCCGCCACCGAGCGAGGGCGGCGGGCGCTCGGCGTGCGCGATCGCGATCTCCATCCGGTTCGCGCCGGTGAACGGTGGGTGGCTGGTCAACGCCTCGTAGCTGAGGACGCCGAGCGCATAGATGTCGGTGCGCGCATCCACGGCGGCGGCATCGGTCCACTGCTCCGGCGCCATGTAGAGCGGCGAACCGATCACCGCGCCGTCCTCGGTCAAGCGGCCATCCGAGTTGCGCCCATCCGAGTTACGCCCATCGGACGCCGGCTCGATCGGCGCCGCCGTGTCCGCGAGCGAATCCGTCGCACCCTCGACGGGGGTCGTGATCGCCTTGATCGGTCCCGAGGTCGGCGGATCGCTGCCGTCGAGCTTGGCGATCCCGAGATCCAGTAACTTGGGCAGGAGCTGGCCTGCGCGCACCAACACCATCACGTTCGCCGGCTTGAGATCGCGATGAACGATGCCCTGTTCGTGGGCGGTCTGGACGACCTGGCAGATCCGCTCGAGCAGGGGGACGAACCGCTCGAGGGGAATCGCCCCGCGAGCCTCGAGGAGACGATCCAGCGGCGTGCCGCGGACGAGCTCCATCGCGATCCACATCAGCCCATCGGTCTCGACGCCGAACGCGTAGATGTGCGCCGCGAACGGGTGATCGAGCCGCGAGGCCAGCTTGGCTTCGCGCAGGAACCGCTGGATCACCGTCTCGCTCGCACGCAGCCGGGCGTGGAGGACCTTGATCACCGCCTCCCGCGCGAGTGCGGGCTGCTCCGCCCGAAACACCAGGCCGAAGCCGCCACTCGACATCTGCTCGCGGACGATGAACTCGCCGAGCTTGCGGCCGACGAGCGCCGTGGCATCCCGCGATTCCACCCTCACTGCGGGTGGGACGATACCATCACTTCTTGCGCGGCCTCGGGATCCTGAACTGCTCCACGCGATTGATCAGCGTTCGACGGGAAACGCCGAGCAATCCCGCCGCCACTGTTTGATTTCCGCCCGCGCGTGCGAGTGCTTCGATCACGCGCGTGCGCTCGTCCGTGATCGTCTCGAGAGGAGCCTCGAGCTCGGGCCACGCAGCGGGGGCCCCCGGCGTTGTCACGATTGGCAAACCCACCGGAGGTGTCACCGCTTCCCTCACGTGGGCCGTCACCGCGCTCGTCACCGGGGGCGTCACCGGGGGCGTCACCGGGGGCGTCACCGATGCGCGCGGGGGCGAGGCGACCGCGATCTCCGGCGTGCGACGCCGGTCGAGCTCGAGAGGACGATCCTCGCCGGGCGGCAGGGGCACCCCGACCGCGGAGCGCGGCGTCGACGTTCGCATCTTCTCCATCGGCAGGTGTTCCAACGCGATCACCGCGCCATTACTGAGGAGCACCGCCCGTTCCATCACGTTGCGCAGCTCGCGGATGTTCCCCGGCCAGTTGTACTCGGCGAGGACGGCGAGCGCCTCCGAGCTGATCCCGTCGCACCCTTCGAGCCCGTTGCGCTCGGCCGCCTGCCGCAGAAAGGCCTCGGCGAGCCCTGGGATCTCCGACACTCGCTCCCGCAGTGGCGGAATCACGAGGGTGATGCCGTTGAGCCGGAAGTACAGGTCCTGCCGGAACGCCTGCCGTCCGATCTCGACCTCGAGATCGCGATTCGTCGCCGACAGAAACCGAACGTCGATGAACCGCGACTTGAGGGCGCCGACCCGCATGACCTGCCGCTCCTCGATCACGCGCAGCAACTTGACCTGCATGCTCATCGGGAGCTCTCCGAGCTCGTCGAGAAACACCGTGCCGCCGTCGGCGGTCTCCAGGAGCCCCGCCTTGGCCTGCGTCGCTCCGGTGAACGACCCCTTCTCGTGGCCGAACAGCTCACTCTCGAGAAGGGTCTCGGACAGCGCAGCACAGTTGAGACGAAGGATCGGCTTGTCCGCTCGCCGGGACAGCTTGTGGATGCGCTCGGCGAGGACCTCCTTACCGACCCCCGTCTCCCCCGTGATCATGACGCTGATCGTCCCGGCCGCGATCCGGTGCACGATCCGATCGAGGTTCTGGATCATCGCGTTCGCGATCACGAGCGGCGAGTCCGCCGGAACACGCACCGCCCGCCCGAGGGCGGCCGCGGAGGCGCGCTCCATCAGCTCGTACGGATTGCGCGCATCGCTGGGATAGATCGCCACCCCGATGTTCGCCTTGACCCCCTCGGCGAGCAGCGCGTTCGAGATCTTGGTGGTCACGATGCCGAGGTCCGCGGCGGTCGTATCGACGACGAGCACCTCGTGCTCGGACGGACCGTAGTAGCCGATCACGTCCATCGCGCGCAGCACGCGGCACAGGGACTCCTCGACCACCCGGCCTTGCTCCGGGGAGGCGCAATGAACGCGGACCACCGCGAACGAGGCACCACTCCGCTGGGACCGCGCGCACTCCTCATCGACCCGCGCCTCGAAGTAGCCGTGGGCCCAGATGTGCCGCTTGCTGACCGGCATGCTCCGCTGCTGGACCACCACCATCACCGTGCCGACGTCGAACGGCTCACCGAGTCCGACCTCCGCCTTCTCCTGACGGTGAAGCCATCGATCGCCGACACGAACACCATTGACGCTCCCGAGATCCTCGAGCACGAGCGTGTCGCCGATCACGAGCAACGCATGGTTCCGCGACACCGACGGGTGATCGATCCGGATATCCGAATCCGGGGCTCGCCCGATCGCGACGCGGCCCTGGCTCGGCAACGGGTACGTCGCGTCGAGGCCCTCTCCGATCACCACCAGACAGAGCCGCCCACTCACGGGATCACTCTGAAGCTTGCGCGGCGTCGACGCGGCTTGCAGTGTTGGATCCGGCTCGCGGATCACCTGGGTGCTCCTGCCGCGGGGAGGTTCAGGATCGCGCGCCTGGACATGACGGACGAGAGGTCCACGTCCCACCAGTGTACGCCGATCGCCGTGAGGGCGAGCGGCGCGGATCACATGATAGCGTCGTAGGCGAGGATCGCGTGAACGACCGTCCCGTCGCGCAAGCAATGCGCACCGCCTCGGGGTTCGTGATGCGCACACCTCTGCTGTCATTCGACACCCTCGTGCGGTGGGGTAGCGACGGCACGGATCGCGCCATCGTGCGCCGGTACCTGGTCTCGCTCGTCGAAGATCGCGTGGTGCGCGAGGCCTTGTTCGTCGCGTCACCGGATCTCGCTCGCGCGATCCCCGCCTGGATCGCGAAGCCCGACAGCATCGAGGCGCAGGCCACCGAGCGCGCGCTGGTCCGCTACGTCTCGAGGATGAGCTCGCGCGCGACACCGTTCGGGCTGTTCTCGTCCGTGGGGACCGGGAGCATCTCCGGGCCGACGCAGCTCCAGCTCGGCCCTCATCACGAGCTTCGCCGGCACACTCGCCTGGACACGGACTACCTGTTCGCGCTGTGCGCCGACCTCGGACGCGATCCGGCGATCCGGCGCGAGCAGACCTTCTTCCCGAACTCGAGCCTGTACTTCGCGGCGGCGCGGCTGCGCTACGCCGAGGCACGGATCCAGGATCGGATCCGGCGGTACCACCTCGTCGCGGTGGATCCGAGCACGTATCTCGAGGAGGTCCTCGCACGCGCGCGACAGGGCGCCACGATCGAGCAACTGATCGATGTGCTCTGCACCGACCCCGAGATCACCCGCCCCGACGCGGAGGTGTTCATCGAGGAGCTGATCGCGACGCAGCTCCTGGTCTCCACGCTGCAACCGCAGGTCACCGGACGTGAGCCGACGATTCCGCTGGTGGAGCAGCTCGAGGGCCTCACGGCCGGACGCCCCGCGGCAGCGGCGCTGCGCGATGCGGCACAGGCGATCGCACAGCTCGACGCTGCGCCGCTGGGGCTCCCGCCCGCCCCCTACCTCGCGATCGCCGATGGTCTCACCGCGCGGTTGCCAACCAAGGTCGAGGCGAATCGGCTGTTCCAGATCGACCTCGTGCGTGACAACCCGGGCCTGCCCCTCCAGCTCGGCCCTCGCCTGGTGCAGGAGCTCCTGCGGGGCGCACAGTTGCTCTCCCGTCTCGATGGCGCTCCCGACGAGGACCCATGGGCACGGTTCCGCGCGCGGTTCAGCGAGCGCTACGAGTCACGCGAGGTCCCGTTGCTCCAGGTCCTCGATGCCGAGACGGGAATCGGGCTCGGCGACGAAGGTGCAGACAGCGGCGCACCGCTCCTCGCCGACCTGCGGTTCCCCGCGCGCGCCGCGGTACGTCAGGTGACGTGGGGGCGCCGTGAGCAGTGGATGCTCGAGCTGATCGCGCGCGCCGAGCGCACCGGCCAGCGCGAGATCGAGCTGAGCGATCACGATCTCGAGCAGCTCCAGACTCCACCTCAGCAGCCTCCATCGGCGGTCACGATGACCGCGATGATCGCGGCTCGCTCCGCCGAGGCGATCGACGCCGGAGAATTCACGGTCAGGCTCCAGGGCCTCGACCGTGGCGCACGGATGCTCGGGCGGTTCTGTCACGCCTCCCCGCAGATCGCGGCGCTCACCGCGGAGGTCCTCGGCGTCGAACAGGCCGAGCGCCCCGAGGTGATCTATGCGGAGATCGTTCATCTGCCAGGAGGCCGCGTGGGCAACATCCTCCTGCGCCCGGTGCTCCGATCCCACGAGATCGCCTATCTCGGCCTCAGCGGGGCCCCAGCGGATCGCCAGCTCTCGATCGATGATCTCGTGGTGTCGATCGAGGGCAGCCGGGTCGTACTGCGGTCGCGCAGCCTCGACAAGGAGGTGATCCCGCGGATGACCACCGCACACAACACGGAGAGCGATAGCCTCGCCGTCTATCGCTTCCTGTGCAGGCTCGCCGAGCAGTACGGGCGCGCTGCGTACTGGTCGTGGGGTGCGCTGGCGGATGCGCCATTCTTGCCACGGCTCCGCTCCGGCCGGATCGTC
>JAYVRN010000552.1:0-16031 GCA_043776275.1 Myxococcales bacterium
GACCGCGTCGTCGATGAAGAGCGTGACCTGCGTGCGGGTATCGCCGTACAGGACGAACAGATCCGGCGTGGAGTACACCGCGCCGGTATTCGGATCGACATCCGCCGTGCCATCGCCATCGATGTCCCAGCGCAACTTGCTCGTGGCTCCGATCAGGCCGGCGCCCGGCTTGGCCACGAGGTGGAGGCGATCGCCGACGATCTCGTAGGTGAACGTGGGCTTGGAGTGGCAATCGCTGATGAAGAACACGCAGGCCGCGCCGACGACCACGCCGGCGAGGTAGCGCTGGACCTGACCGTTCTGGAACCACCGCGACGCGCGACCGAGCACGCCGACGACCATCGCCGAACCATTGACCGCGATCGTATCGATGATGAAGCGATCGACGATCTCGTATAGCCCGCGCGCGACGATGCGGAACGGCTTGACGATCATCGCGTCGTAGATCTCGTCGAACCACAGCTTCGCCTTGCTCGCCTGGTAGACGCCCTGCAGCGGACCATCGACGAGGTCGTCGACCGTCTTCGACGGGCCCTTGCCGCCCGCGCCGTACATCATCCACGCGAGCACGATGCCCAGGAGGCCGATGCCGAACGCGACGCCCATGAGGAGGAAGGTCGTGCCATCGCTGACATGACCGTGGATCTCCTGGACCGCCATCGTGCCGTCGGGGCCCGGGTTGTACCAGGTGGAGACCACGCTCGGCTCGAGCCAGCTCGCGAGCGCGTGCGTGAACGAGGGGAGGTGCGTGTCGCTGAGGTGCGGAAGGCCGATGAAGCCGGCGACCGTCGCGAGGAACGCGAGGACCACGAGCGGCATCGTCATCGACATCGGCGATTCGTGCGCGTGCTTGGCCTCGTCGCTGCGCTCCTGACCGTGGAACACGAGGAAGTACAGGCGCCACATGTAGAACGCGGTGCCGAGCGCGGCGACCAGCAGGCCACCCCACAGCAAGTACCCGTACCAGGCCGGCCAACCCGGAGGCGCGCCGTGGCCGACGATGCTCCAGGCGCCGCCGAGGATCTCGTCCTTGGAGAAGAAGCCGGCGAATGGCGCGATGCCCGCGATCGCGAGGCACGACACGGCGAACGTGGCGTGCGTGATCGGCATGTGCTTGCGCAGGCCGCCCATCTTCATGATGTCGCCGGGCGTGGTGGATCCGCCGTGCTCCATGCCGTGCATGACCGAGCCGGCGCCGAGGAACAGGCACGCCTTGAAGAACGCGTGGGTCCCCAGGTGGAAGATCGCGGCGGTCCAGTTGCCCGTGCCCGCGGCGACGAACATGAACCCGAGCTGACTCACCGTGGAGTACGCGAGGACCTTCTTCAGATCGGTCTGTGCGAACGCCATGAACGCCGCGGCGAGCGCGGTGAGCAGCCCCACCGTGGCCACGACGATCAGCGCCGTCGTCGATGCCGAGTACAGGAACGACAGGCGGCACACCATGTAGACGCCCGCCGTGACCATGGTCGCGGCGTGGATCAGCGCGGACACCGGCGTCGGGCCAGCCATCGCGTCCGGCAGCCAGACGAACAGCGGCAGCTGCGCGCTCTTACCGCACGCACCGATGAACAAGAAGATGCCGGCCGCGGCCGCGAGGCGCTCGCCACCCCAGAACGGCTGGACGTACGCCGAGCCGACCGATGCGCTCTTCAGCTGGCCGAAGTCGAGCGTCTTGGTCGCCCAGAACAGGAGGAACATCCCGAGCAGGAAGAAGAAGTCGCCGATCCGGTTGACCACGAACGCCTTGCGGCCGGCCGTCGCGTAGTCCTCGCGCTCGTACCAGAAGCCGATCAGCAAGTACGAGCACAGGCCCACGCCCTCCCAGCCGATGAACATCACCGGCAGGCTCGAGCCGAGCACCAGGATCAGCATCGCGCCGGTGAACAGGTTGAGGTAGCCGAAGAACGCCGCGTAGCGCGGGTCCTTGGCCATGTAGCCCGTCGAGTAGATGTGGATGAGCGTTCCGACGAACGTGATGATCATGATCATCACGGCGGACAGCGTATCGAGATGGAACGACATCTCGATCTTGAGCTGCCCGACCTCGATCCAGGTGTAGACGGTCTGCTCGATCCCGGTGCCACCAGCGCCGGCCTTGAACAGCCGCCACAGCTCGCCGAACACGAGCCACATCGACAGGCTGCACGCGCCGGCGATCGCGGCGATCGCGATCGTGTGGACGGTGGTCTTGGAGAACCGCCGGCCGAGGGTGAGGTTGATCGCTGCGCCGAGGAGCGGCAACAGCGGGATCCACGCGAGGACCGGGAGCCCGAAGAACTTGAACTGTGAATAGTCCATGGTGGTTCCTCAGTGCCTCAACGTGGTGAGTCGATCGACGTCGACGTTGCGTCGCCCGCGGAACACCGCGACCACGATCGCGAGCCCGACCGAGGCCTCCGCCGCGGCCACCGCGATCACGATCAGCGCGAAGGTGTGACCCGACAGGTCTCCCCACATGCGCGAGAACGTGAGCAGGGTCATGTTCGCGGCGTTGAGCATCAGCTCCACGCTCATCAGGATGATGAGGGCGTTGCGCCGGACCAGCACGCCGGCGACGCCGATCAGGAACAGCACGGCGGCGAGCACCAGGAAGTGCCCGTAGCCGACGTTGAACAGGATGTCGGCCATGACTAGTGACCCTCTCCGTCGGGGGTGTTGCCCTCGTTGTCCTGATCGTCGTGGAGCGGCCGTGCGATCGCGATCGCACCGACCACCGCGACCAGGAGGAGGATCGAGATCGCCTCGAACGGAAACAGACCACCGTTGAACAGGTCGGTACCGACCGCCTTCACGGAGCCCCACTCGTGGCCCTCGGGCGTGAGCCCCGGCGCCGCGAGCGCCTTGGCCGGATCCGGTGGCTGGACCTTCCACAGCAGCATGATCAGGCGACCGACCAGGTAGACGATGGCGATGCCGCCGATCGCCTGCCCTGCTCGCCCGGTGGGCGCGACCGGCTCGTCCTCGGGCCGGTTCAGGATCATGACGACGAACACGAACAGCACCATGATCGCGCCGGCGTAGACCAGCATCTGCACCACGCTCAGGAAGTGCGCGTACAGCATCATGTAGATGGCGGCGATGCCGAGGAAGCTGCCGACCATGCCCATCACCGCCGCGATCAGGTTGCGGCGGGTGATCACGAACAGTGCGCCACCGACGGAGGCGGCGGCGAACGCCCAGAACAGGAGCGCCATGCCCTTGTCCTTGGACTCGATGCGATCCGAGTGAGGCGAGCGCTTGACGATGTTGACGCGCTGGCGCCCGCCCTCGGCCTGCGCTGGGATCGCGTCGGCGATCGCGAGGGACGGCGCGATCGCATCGATCGCCCCCCACGCCAGCACCACGCTGGTGATGATGATCAGGAGGCGCATCATGCTGCCTTGCCCTTCTTGGTGGCCTTCGCGATCGCCGCCTCGAAGTCCGGGCGGAACTTGGTCAGGAAGCCGAGCATCGGCCACGCGGCGGCATCACCGAGCGCACAGATCGTGTTGCCCGCGATGCCGTGCGCGATGCTCGCCAGCAGCTCGAGATCATCGGGCTTGCCGTTGCCGTCGCCAACGCGGCGGCTGACCTTCTCGAGCCAGCCAGTGCCCTCGCGGCACGGCGTGCACTGACCGCACGATTCGTGGGCGAAGAACTTCATGATCCGCCACACGTACTTCGGGATGTCGCTGGTGTGGTCCATGACCACGATGCCGCCGGAGCCCGCCATCGTGCGGAGCGCACGGCCGCCACCGAGATCGAACTGCTGACCGGGGCGGACCATGACGGGCTTGATCCGCTCGTCGGTCTGGAGTGCATCGAACTCGCACGGCACATCGAGCTCGTCGGCATCGAGCGGGGGCATCGAGACACCACCTGGGATCACGGCCTTGACCTTGTTCCCCCTCCACACGCCACCACAGACATCGTTGATGATCTGGTTGAACGTGATGCCCATCGGCAGCTCGAACACGCCGGGCTTGTTGACGTGACCCGAGACGCACACCATGCGGGTGCCGCCCGAGCGGCCCGTGCCGAGGCCGTTGAACCAGGCGCCGCCCTTGTCGATGATGAACGGCACGTTCATCAGGGTCTCGACGTTGTTGACGATCGTCGGGTTGCCGAACAGGCCCTTGACCGCCGGGAACGGCGGCTTGAGGCGCGGCTGACCGCGCTGGCCCTCGAGCGAGTTGAGGAGCGCGGTCTCCTCGCCGCAGATGTATGCGCCGGCGCCGCGGTGAACGGTCAGCTGGACCTCGAGGCCGGTGCCGAGGATGTTCTTCCCGAGGTAGCCGCGCGCGTACGCCTCGTCGACGGCCTTCTGGAGCACCGCGTACTCGCGCATCATCTCGCCGCGGATGTAGATGAAGTTGTGCACCGCCTTGAGCGCGTGCGCCGAGATGATCATGCCCTCGATCAGGAGGTGCGGATCCCAGTAGATCAGCTCGCGATCCTTGCAGGTGCCGGGCTCGCTCTCGTCCGCGTTGCAGACCAGGTGGACCTGCTTGGCGTCCTTGGGGACGAAGCCCCACTTGGTGCCGGTGGAGAACCCTGCGCCGCCGCGGCCGCGCAGGTTCGAGGCCTTGACCTCGTTGATGATGTCGTCGGGGCGCATCGCCAGCGCCTTGCGCAGCGTGCCGTAACCGCCGGTCTTCTCGTAGCCGGCGAGGGTCTGCGCGTCCTGGTTGCCGAACCGGGCGGAGACGAGCTTGGTTCCGATCTCGGTGGGCATTACACGACCTCCGATTCCGGCGAGGGATGCGCTTCGAGCTCCGAGACGATCTTGCCGACCTGATCGGTCGTGATGTCGAGGAAGTACCTGGTGCCGACCACGGCGCACGGCGCGTTGGCGCACGCGGCGATGCACTCCTCCTCGACGAGCGTCAGCAGCTTGTTCGAGGTGGTGCCGCCTGTCTTCACGCCGAGCTTCTGCTCGAACGCGGCGAGCACCTCGTAGCCGCCGCGCATCATGCACGAGATGTTCGTGCACATCCGGATCGTCGTCGTTCCGGACGGTTCGAGCCGGTACATCGTATAGAACGTGGCCACGCCGTAGACGTGGGCGTACGGAAGGTCGAGCGTCGACGCGACCAGGCGGAGCGCATCGTCCGACAGGTGGCCGAACTGTTTTTGCGCCAGGTGCAGCGCTGCCATGACGACGGGCTTCTTGGTCCCGGAGACCAGATACCGTTCGCACAAGGCCGCGATCTTCTTCTGGGCGTCCGGGGAGAATTCGAGTGACATCGAGGTGTTGCCCTGCGCCGACCCGAGTCGGGTAAGCCGGCGAAAATTAGGACGGTGGGCCCTATGGGTCAATCGATGGGGGCGCCAAACAGTGGATGGGGATCCGGTGGTTTCCCCCAGCAGCCGTGGCAATTCGTCGCGCCGACCGGGGGCGTGGGGGCCGCGGGGCGATCGTCTGTGATATCTGGTCGCGAATGGCCCCGGACGCCCCCCTCACCCGGATCGAGAAGCTCGCCCTGAAGTTCGGTGAGCTGGCGAACGAGGATCCCCGGGGCAAGTGGATGCAGACCCGGTTCCTGCGCGGGTTCTCCTACGTCTGGGTCCGCGCCGCGATCGCGAATCGGATCATGGTCGAGGGCCTCGAGGACCTGATGGCGCTGCGGCCGGAGAGCGGCGTCATGCTGGTGGCCAACCACCGCAGCTTCTTCGACTCCTACTGCATGCTCCTGGCCTGCTACATGGGCCCGGTAGCGTGGGCGAGATCGCTCCAGTTCCCGGTCCGCTCGAACTTCTTCTACGACTCGCCGTTCGGGATCGCGATCAACGCGGCGATCGCGGGCGGCGCGATGTACCCGCCGATCTTCCGCGACAAGGAGCGGCGTCAGCTCAATGACGAGGCGCTCGATCGGATGGTCGAGATCCTCAAGCGGCCCGGCAGCGTCCTCGGGATGCACCCCGAAGGCACGCGCGGCAAGGGCGCCGATCCGTACGAGCTCCTCCCGGCGCAGCCCGGCGTTGGCAAGGTGGCGCTGCTCGCTCGGCCGATGGTGGTCCCGGCGTTCATCAACGGGCTCGGCAACAACATCGTCGACGACATCCGCGTCAACTTCACCTCCGAGGCACGGCACAGCAAGGCGATCGTCACCGTGTTCGGCCCACCCGTCGACTATGCGGATCTGATGGCCGAGAAGCCGCGCCCCACGCTCTACAAGAAGTGCGCAGACCGGTTCATGGCCTCGGTCAAGCAGCTCGCCGTGCGGGAGAGAGAGATCCGGGCGGACATCGACGCCGGGCGGGTCACCGACGAGGACCCACGATGGATCTCGAACCGCGGCGCCAGCAAGCTGTACGCTCGCGAGGGCTAGCCGACCTGCTACCATGTCCCGGCCGATGGCCGTCGACGGATCCGACGACACGCTCGCCAGCTCGATGCCCACGCTCACGGGTGGGCATGGGGAGCTCGCGGAGATCATCGGCTACCGTTACCAGATCGTGCGCTGGCTCGGCGGCGGCGGCATGGGTCGGGTCTACGAGGTCAAGGACACCGAGCTCGGCGAGCGCGTCGCGCTGAAGGTGCTGCGCGGCAACCTCTCGGAAGAAGCGATCGAGCGGTTTCGCCGCGAGGTCCGCCTGACGCGCCGGATCCAGCACCGCAACGTCGCCCGCATGTTCGATATCGGGGAGCACAACGGGGACAAGTTCCTCACGATGGAGCTCGTCGATGGGACGCCGCTGACACGCGAGCTTGGAGGTCCGCTGACGTGGGCGCGGATCCAGAGCCTCGCGATGCAGATCTCCGCCGGCCTCGCTGCCGCGCACCGAGCCGGAGTGATCCACCGCGACCTCAAGCCCGACAACGTGTTGATCGAGCACGGCACCGATCGCGCCGTGATCACGGACTTCGGGATCGCGCGCTCCGGCGAGGATCCTTCGGTGACGCAGGTCGGCGTGGTGATCGGCACGCCGCGCTACATGGCGCCCGAGCAGCTCGCGGGCGGCGATGTCGATGCGCGCGCGGACCTGTTCTCGCTCGGCGTGATGCTGTTCGAGCTCGCGTGCGGCAAGCGGCCGTGGGGCGGCGACAACGCGATCTCGATCGCCGTCGCCCAGGTCACGCAACCGATGCGCGCACTCGAGCCGGCGGCCGTCCCCGCCGCGTTCATCGCGATCGTGCACCAGTGCCTCGCACTCGACCGCACCCTGCGCCCCACCACCGCGGAGCACGTGCACGATGCGATCGCCGCGTGCGAGTACACGCCCACCGAGCACGCGCGCGGCGCGCGGACCACCCTGGCTCCGTCTCGCTCTCCGACGCTGTCCCCCACCGGGCGCTCCACGCTGACCTCGCCTGGTGCCGAGACCGCGATCGCCGTGTTGCCGTTCGTGTGCCTGCCTGCCGACAGCTACCTCGCGGACGGCCTCGTCGAGGATCTGGTGGATACGCTCTCGACCACACCGTCGCTCAAGGTCCGCCCCGGTGGCGTGCAGCGCGCGCGCGCCGAGCAGGATCCACGCGCGATCGGCCTCGAGCTCGCCGTCGATCACGTGGTGTCGGGTTCCGTACGGCGCACGCCCACGGGCCTCCGCGTGTCCGCACGGCTGATCAGCGTCGCCGACGGCTTCCAGATCTGGGCGCATCGCGTGGACTGCACGGAGAACGAGATCCTGACCGTCAGCGAGCAGCTGGGGCACGGCATCGCGCACGCTCTCTCCACCCGCGCGGGTGCGCCGACCACCGCGATCGATCAGGAAGCGGTGGACTACTACCTGCGCGCACGCGGCGAGCTCCGCCGGTTCTGGAGCGAGCACGCCGAGAACGCCACCGAGCTGCTCGAGAAGGCCGCGCTGATCGCGCCGACCTCGGGCCCGATCATCTCGGCGCTGGCGTACGCGAGCGTCCAGGCGTGGATCCGCAAGGGGACGCCGGAACAGCTCGCGCGCGCCGAGCTCGCGGTGCAGCGCGGCCTCGCCAGCGGCTATGGCGAGAGCTACCTCGCTGCCTCGAACCTGAAGTTCAACCGCGGTGATCTGATCGGCGGCGCCACCGACCTGGGGTACGCCCTCGCTCGCGTCCCGATGTCCGCGCAGGCGCACGAGACCGCCGGGCGCTTGCTGGTGGAGATCGATGCCGTGGGCGAAGGGCTCCGCCACTTCGACATGGCGATCGGCCTCGACGCCGGCCGGGCGCAGGGCCTGCAGGTGGACCTCGCGCGGGTCGAGGCACTACGCGGCGACTGGGCCAGCGCTGAGCGGCGGCTCACCACGCTGGTCAACGATCCCGATCCACCGATCATGCAGCTCGGGGCCGTGATCGATGCGCGGCTCGCGATCTGGCAGAAGGATCTGACCCGCGTGCTCGCCGCCGTCACTCGCCTGCCACCGCGCTTCCGCGACGGGGGGTTCGATCTGGTCGGGGTCTATGTGAAGTGGTTCAACAACGGGGCGTTCGACGAGGAGCCGTGGCTCGCCCACCTCCACCAGCTCACCGCCGCCGATCAGCCGCAACGCACGCAGCTCGCCTCCTTCCAGCGCATGGTCGAGGTCTCGGCGCTCATGGAGCAGGAGCACGCGACTCACGTGGGGCTGCGCCTGGGATCCCGTCATGGTCTGCTCGATGTGCTGTGGGTGGATAACTGTCTGCTGCTCGCACCCTTCGCCACGGCGCCGTGGATGGTCGAGCTCAAGGACGAGATCCGCGAGCGAGCGCGCGCCGTGCTCAAAGCGTTCCGGGCCGCCGGTGGCTGAACGCTCTCCACGCAGCTGCAATTCGATCGCATCTGTGGCAAGGTGCGGTTGATGCGTGGTTCCGTCCAGCGCCGCCGCGGCACGAGCGCCGCAGCCATCGCGCTGCTCGTGCTCGCGCACCTCGGTGCGCTGGTCCACGCCGCCGCCGTCCAGCACGTTCGCTGCGCCGTGCACGGCGAGCTGGTCGAGGCCGCCGAGATCGAGGCGCACGGCAACGATGCGGATCGCCTCGTTGGCGCCCATGGCGATGCCCGCGACGATGACCACTGCGAGATCGCCGCGACGCTGCACCACGCGGCCACCGCACCACGCGCCACCCTCGCCGCGACGGCGATCGTCCACACGCCGATCGTTACACAGCCGCCGCGGGCCACGGTCCTCCACGCCACCGTCTACCTGTTCGCCCCCAAGACCTCGCCGCCGGATCACTGGGTTTCGTTCACCTAGTTCGATCGTGACTGACGATCGTCTCTGATCGTCTCCGGCAGTTTCGAGGTCACTTCCATGCTCACGCTCCGTCGCGGGTGCGCACTCGCGCTCCTCGCTTTCGCTCTCACCTGGGTCACGCTGACCCCCGCCGCGGCGTCGGTCGACGCCGTCATCCAGGGCGTCGTCGACGACGCGCTCATGCATCCTCTTCCCGGTGCGACCGTGGTCCTCCACGACGCCTCCGGCAAGACCGTCGCGCAGACCACGACCGGCGCCGATGGCGCCTTCACGTTCCCTGGGGTCGCGTTCGGTGACTACACCGTCGAGGCGAGCGCCCCCGGCCTGGTCTCGGATCACCAGCACGTTCAGATCGGCTCCTCGGAGGTCAAGTCCCTCGAGCTGACGCTGGTCAACGAGTCCGAGGTCATCGCGATCAGCGAGGACTGGTCGGTCCCCGAGCCGACGACGGCGACCGGCAGCGTATCCACCGTCGATCGCCGTCAGCTCGACGAGCTCCCGGGCGCGGACGATCGGCCGGTGACCGAGGTGATCGCCACGCAGCCCGGGTTCGTCGCGGATGCGCTCGGGAGCGTGTATGCGCGCGGCACCCACTCGAGCATCCAGTACCAGATCGATGGGATCCCGGTCCCCGACTCGGTCGGCAGCCTGTTCGCGGCCTCGATCCCGGTGCGCCTGATCGAGGGGCTCGAGCTGATCACCGGCGGCATGCCGGCGGAGTACGGCCGGCGGCTCGGGGCGGTGGTGAACCTCCTGACCCGGCGCGCAGGGGCGCAGGCCGAGGGCTCGGCGTCGGTGCGCTACGGCTCGTTCCAGACCGTGGAGCCTGGCGTCGCGTACACCACGAAGCTCGGGCCGATCGGCGTGTTCGCGGGCGGCAGCCTCACGTACTCGCAGCGCGCGCTCGATCCTCCATCGCGCGATGTCGTGTTCCACGACACCGGTACGAGTGGGCGCGTGTTCACCCGGTTTGACTACGCCCCATGCGAGGTCAACCGCTACGAGCTGTTCGCCACGTTCGCGCACAACCGGTTCGGTGTGCCGCTCGATCCGACGATCCCCGTGTTCGATCCGAACGTGTCGCGACCACCGGATCAATTCGGCAACGATGCGCCCGCGCACATCCCGCTGTCCACGGACGCGTCCGAGACCGAGACCGAGCTGTTCGTCGCCGGCTCGTTCACGCACACGTACGAGAACACGGGCACGCTCCAGGTCGCGCCGCTCTACAAGCTGTCCCGCGGCCAGCTGTTCGGCGACGCGCGCCACGCGCTCGACGACACGGCGGACCCCGGCGCCACCGCGAGCGATGTGGACCGCACCGCGCATCACCTCGGCGGGATCGCGGGCTACTCGATCTTGCGTGGCCGCCACCTGATGAAGGCGGGCGTCTCGCTCGATGGGCTCTACGGCAAGACCGACTACACTGCCTATGTCCGCGACGATGCGAACGGCGGGATCGATCAGGGCCTGACCGCGCGCGGCACCGATCGCACCAAGGCGGTGTCCTCGGGGGCCTACGTCCAGGATCGCTGGACCCGCGGCAAGCTCGTGCTCGATCTCGGGCTCCGCTTCGATCAGCTGCACGTCATGCTCGCCGACGGCGCCACGGATGACTCGTTCGGCGTGTCCCCGCGGTCCGGCGTCTCGTACGCGTTCTCGAAGAACACCGTGGCACACGCGTTCACCGGCGTGCTCTGGCAACCACCCGCGCCGCTCGATGCGGCGAACGCCGCTCGCGCGCTCGGTGTGGTCCCCGCCGATCAGCCGATCGCCTATGACCTCAAGCCCGAGACCGATGTGTTCTCCGAGCTCGGCGTGATCACCAAGCTGTCCTCGCACCTGCGCGGCGGGCTGACCGCGTGGGGACGCTATGCATGGAACCAGCTCGACAACACCTCGATCGGTTCGACGAGCCTGACGTCCAGCTACAACTTCCGCCGCGGGCGGGCGTTTGGCATCGAGGGCACGGTCGAGGCGCGAGTCGGCCCGTGGCTGTCGCTGTTCGCGAACGGCGCGTATGGCATGGCGCAGGGCAAGGGCATCGCTTCGGCGACGTACCTGTTCGATCCCGCGGACGTCGCGAGCACCGTGTGGCAGACGCTCGATCACGCCCAGACGCTCACCGCCAACGCCGGCGGCACGGTGCGCGATGGCCGGTTCACGCTGACCTCGCTCGCCACGTATGGCTCGGGGCTGCGCACGGGGCCCTCGAACACCGATCACGTCCCGGGCCACGTGAAGGTCGACGTCTCGACCACCTACGGGTTCGTGCCGCACGGCTATCCGATCAAGATCGGGATCGACGTCCTCAACGTGTTCGACGCGCGCTACGCGTACCGGATCGCGAACGGCTTCGTCGGCAGCTCGTATGCGCCGCCGCGCACGGTGTTCTTGACACTGTCGGTGCCGCTCGCCGCCGAGCCGCACCACGCCGGGGAGTGAACGATCGGCAGCGGTCAGCGCCTCGCGCACGGCATCAGGCGGCACGTCGGTCAGTGCACCTGCGGCGCGGGCGAGATCTTCGTGCCGCCCGCGAGGGAGCCGTGCATCCACACGGCGCCCACGCCGCCACCGCCACCGCCGCCACCGCCACCGACGCCCGGACCGCCACCGCTGTTCGGCGGCGAGGCACCGACGGTCGCGCCGAGTGCGAGCGCGGCGCCCTTGCCGCCCACGCCACCGCGATCGGACGCCTGGCCGAGGCCGCCCGTCGCTGCGAGGTTGTACGAGCTCGTCGTGCCATCGCCACCCGGGTTGCCCTGGCCGCTGTCGCCGCCGCCACCGCCACCGCCACCGTTCGCGGCCACCGTGCCGAGGATCTGGATGCTCGGGGCATCGAGGACGATGAGGCCGCCGGAGCCGCCACCGCCGCCACCGCCGGCAGACCCCGCGACCGATCCGGCACCGCCGCCTGCACCCGAGGCGTACACCGCACCAGCCGCGATGATCGCGATCTGGCTTCCACTGTAGATCGCGATGGCACCGCCCGACGGGCCGAGCGCACCCGCACTCTGGCCCCCGCCGGCGCCGCCCTTGCCACCGGCGCAACCACCGCGGATGGCGGTCACGGAGATGATCGCGGGCGCCTGACCGCCCGCATTGCCAACGCCGCCCGGTCCGCCCGCCCCCCCGTTGCCGCCGACCGTGCCGAAGCTGCCGCCCGCGCCCCCGCCCGCGTCCCCGCCCGAAGCTCCGACCTGCGTGCTCGCACACGCGGTGGTGCTCGCCGCCGCACCCACGATCCCGGCACGCGTCGACGACGCATCGAGGATCGCGTTGATGGTCACTGCGGCCCCGCCGATCAGCACCAGCGCACGGCTGCCCGTCACCTGCGTGTTCTCGATGCTGAGGTTGGCCGCGGCGATCACACACAGCTCCGGTGCACCTACCTGCGACACCACCACGCAGCGCGGATCCGTGGCGGTGTCGAGCGCACCCGCGAGGATCACCGTGCCGCTCGGCGTGGTGGGCAAGCAAATCGGCACCAGGGTTCCGAAGCACGCGGTGCCATCGATCGGCGGCCCATCGCTCTCGAGTGGTCCATCGATGCTCGCGTCGACGGTCGCGAAGTCATCGATCCCGAGCAGGGCATGACAGCCGCTGCCCGAAAGGAGCAGCGCAACGAGAGCCGAGCATCGCCCCACGCCTTCCACGATATCACTCGACCTTGAGCGGGGGCGGTTTTCGTGGAGGCGTGCCGTCGGCGGTCTCGGGCGCGGTCTCCCGTGTGAACGAGACGAACGCCATCGCCGGACGCTTCGAGTGCTCCGTCATCACGAACCGGATGCCTTCGAGCGTGTAGCCCTTGGGTACCCACTCGTTGACGCATTCCTCGAGGCTCTCGTCGGTGACGATCGACAGCTCGACGAACTTGTACTGGAGCGCCACTGCGCCTCAGCCCTTCGCGAGGAGCTTGGCAGCGTGCGGGGCGTGATAGGTGATGATGATGTCGGCGCCGGCACGGCGGATGCCGGTGAGGGTCTCCATCACCACGCGATCGCGATCGATCCAGCCGTTGTTCGCCGCCGCCTCGATCATCGCGTACTCGCCGCTCACGGCGTACGCGGCGATCGGCATGTTGATGTCGTCGGAGACCGCGCGGATCACGTCGAGGTACGCGAGGGCAGGCTTGACCATGATGATGTCGGCGCCCTCGGCGACGTCCATCGAGGCCTCGCGTACTGCCTCGGCGACGTTCGCATAGTCCATCTGGTGACCCTTGCGATCACCCGAGGTCGGAGCGGACTCCACGGCCTCGCGGAACGGACCGTAGTACGCGGAGGCGTACTTGACCGAGTACGCCATGATCGCGACCTGATCGAAGTGCTGCTCGTCGAGGCTCTCGCGGCACGCACCGACGAAGCCATCGAGCATCCCCGAAGGCGCCACCACATCGCAGCCGGCCTTGGCGTAGCTGACCACCGTCCGCGCGAGGTTCTCGAGCGTGGCGTCGTTGTCGAGCTCGCCCTCGTGCAGCACGCCGCAGTGGCCGTGGTCCGTGTACTCGCAGAAGCACGAGTCCACCATCACCACGAGCTCGGGTCGGGCCTTCTTGATCGAGCGGATCGCCTTCTGGACCACGCCCTGATCCTTCCAGGCCTCGGAGCCCACGGCGTCCTTGTGCTCGGGGATCCCGAACAGGATCACCGCGGGGATGCCGAGGTCGGCGGCTCGGGCCGCGGCATCGGTGGCCTTGTCGACGGAGAAGTTGAACTGTCCGGGCAGCGACTTGATCGGCTTCTCGACCCCAGCTCCGGGGACGACGAACAGCGGATAGACGAAGTCGTCGACGCTGAGGCGGGTCTCCCGGACCATGCGGCGAAGCCCCTCGGTGCGACGCATCCGGCGCGGCCGGTACTCGGGGAAGTTCATGTGTTGCCTGGATACACCGTGGCGACCGCATTGGCCAACCCTTCGGGGGTCGGGGAGGATGCGATCGTCACGGTCTGGACCCCGGCCTCCCGGAGCACGGCGGCCGTGGTGTCACCGATCGCGGCGAACATCGTCGGCAACAGCGCGATCGGCCCGAGCACGTTGATCAGCGCCGCCACCTGCGAGGGCGCGAACACCACGCACACCGCGGCCTGGCCCGTGACGAGCAGCTCCCTGCCCCGCGCAAGCGAGGGATCGTCGGACGGCGTGGCGACCGTGCGATACGCCACGATGTCGACGATCTCCACCCCGGCGGCGCGGAGCACGGCGATCGCCTCCTCGCGCCCCTCCTCGGCGCGGGGCACCAGCACGCGACGACCGGCCAGATCACGGGCCGCGAGCATCGCCTGCGCCAGGCTCGCGCCATCGTGCGCGCTGCTCGGATGATGCGCCTTGATCCCCGCGGCGGCGAGGGCTCGTCGGGTCGCCGGACCTACGGCCCACACCTCCGGGAGCTGACGGACCCCATCCTCGCGCGCCCGAGCGAGCGAGGCCGCGGCACGGGCGCTCGCGACCATCACCGCCGCATGGCCACCGTGCTCGAGGGCGCGGACCAGCGCCTGTGGATCGCGGGGTGGCGCCGTGCGGGTCACCGGCATCGCCACGGCCTCGAGGCCGAGCGCGGCAAACACCTCGACATACGCGGAGGTCGAGTCGAGGTAGCGCGTGAGCACCGCGAACGGCATCTCCTCAGCTTACCCGAGTTGCGCGAGCCGGCGCCGAACCGGGCGCGGCGTGTTATAGCCCTGGCGTGCGTTGCTGCTGGGCCTTGCTGGTGATCGCCGCGTGCTCCAACAACGGGGCGAAGCGTGAGGATGGATCGACGATGCCGCCGCCGAAGCCCGAGAATCCGGATCCCAGCCTGGCGACCAAGGCCCCGAAAGTCTATCTGTCCACGCCACGAGGGGACGTCGCCGTCACCGTCGAGGTGGTCGCGACCTGGCCCAAGATCGAGAAGGGCCTGATGTTCCGCGAGCACCTCCCGCCCGATGACGGGATGCTGTTCTTCATGGGCTACGAGCACGATCACGCGTTCTATATGCGGAATACGTTGATCCCGCTCGACATGATCTTCATCACCAAGGACCTGACGATCGCCGGGATCGTCGAGCAGGCCGAGCCGCGCACCGAGACGCTGCGCAAGGTCGGCGCGCCGAGCATGTACGTGCTCGAGGTCAACGGCGGCTACACCCGCTCGCACGGCGTCAACGCCGGTGCGAAGGTCCGCTTCGACGGCGTGACCCCGTAGCTACGGCGTCGCCGAGCCGCTGCCGCTGCCGCTGCCTCCACCACCACTGGGGGGCGGATCGGCGATCATCGCCGGGATCTCGACCAGCACCTCGGTGGTCTGCGTGGTCGGCGAGGCGTTGACGGTGACGACCTTGCAATACGCCGGCAGCTTGTCGCCGTGGCGCTCGGTGTAGCCCATCGCCGCCATGCCGCGGACCTCCGACGGGAACGGCACCACGCACGCGCTGTACTGGCCGGGCACCACTTCTTTGAAGGCCGCCGGCTCGCCACCGCGCAGGATCACCCACTGCGACGCGCCCGGGCCCGCCGCGGCCATCCGCAGCGAGAGCTCGCTCGCGGACTTCACCGCGATCACGCCGGTGGTCAGCCACACGCTCGCCACCACGAGCTCGCCCGCCTTGGGCTTCGGCACGACATTCAGCGTCACCGCGCCGGGTTCGACGGCGAGATCGATCGTGACCTCCTTCCCCGACGGCACCGCGATCTGCTTCGAGTAGAACCGCATGCCCATCATCGGCATGCCGAGTGTCGCCGAGACCTTGTAGACATCGGGGGCCAGCTTGTCGAACCGGTACGTCCCATCAGGCCCCGAGGCCACGTTGTAGAGCGCGCCCGGCGTGGTGGTGGATTGTGCGCTGACGAACACGCCTTCCGCCGGCTTGCCGCCCTGGCGGAGCACGCCGGAGAGCGCGCCGAACGTCTGC
>JAYVRN010000553.1:0-16023 GCA_043776275.1 Myxococcales bacterium
AGCCAGGTCGATGATCGGAAGGTGTTCGGCGTGATCGTGCAGCCCGACATGCTGATGCGGATCCGCCAGGCGCGCCTCTCGCACCTCGGCATGCCGAACGATTCGAGCTACGGCCAGCGCGCGCACATCGAGACCGAGATCGCGTACTCGCGGGAGATCTTCCGCAAGCATCCGAACTGGCCGGTCATCGATGTCACGAACCGCGCGATCGAGGAGACGGCGGCCGACATCCTGCGGATCTATCAGGAACGCAACCACCCTTCGACGTGAGCGTCAGCGCGGCGCGCGCGCCCAGCTCGTCAGCGCCAGCCGCGTCGGCGTGGGCCTGACATCGACCTGCTCGAAGCCCGCCGCCCGCAGGCCGCGTCCGAGCGAGGCCTTCGAGAACCGCGTGGGGTGAATGTCCTTGCGCGAGAACCCGGAGCGGCGCGCGATCAGCTCGAGCACCGTCGATTCGATCGCCGGGAGCCACGGCTCGCCATAGTTCGGTGTCGACAGCCACAGCCGACCGCTCGGCACCAGCGCGCGGCGCAGCCCCGCGAGCCACGCGGGCCACGCGAGCACGTGCTCGACGACTTCTTTGGCGTAGATCGCGGCGAACCGATGACGCACGCCGAGGCTCTGATCGACGGGGATCTCGGGCGGGACCACCGTGCCGCCCGTGATCCGAACATCGTTGCGATCGAGCACTGCCGCGACGGCGCGATCATCGATATCGGCGACGTGGAACGTCAGGCCGCTCGGCGCGGCATCGATCTCCTGCAGCAATCCGCACCCGACCACCAGCACCTCGCCGGTGGCGTGCTCGGCGGCGACCTGCCGCAGGAACCTCGCGAGATCCTTCTCGAGCGGCTGGTGGTAGAGCGTCCACGGGAACTGCCGCGCGCGGACGTGGTTCGCGAAGTAGTCGGTGGTGTCGGTCGTCATCGCGGGATCACCTGGCGGGCGGTTCGATCGCTTCGGCGATGATCATGTACTCGTACGCCGTCGGCGAATCAGCGGCGACCAGCGGATCGGAGACCGCCCAGCGCACGAGCTTCGCGAACGGCGCGAGCATCGCATTCGGGACGTACCGCGCGAGCCGCGACGGATAGAACCCGGTGACCTTCTTGATCAAGAACTCGCCGAACGAGGGCGGCAGGAACAGCCGGTACAGGAACTCGGAGCGCGACGAGCCCATCCCGTAGATCGAGCGCACCTTCCAGCCATGCTGCGCCAGCAAGCTGGTCCACACCTTGGAGTCATATAGGTGCCAGTGCTGGAAGAACCCGTTGAGCGCCCCCGACATGCTCATCGCGACGCGCGGCGCGTGCTCGAGCAGCCATGACTGCAGCCGCCCCTGATAGGCCCAGCGCGGCGTGGGCACGAACATCACGAGGCGCGCACCGGCGGCGGCCGCCTTGCGCAGGTTCGCGAGCGCACCGTCGATGTCGGGCACGTGCTCGAGGGAGCAGTTGCCGATGATCTGCTCGAACTTGGTGCCCGGGAACGGCGTCTCCTTCGAGACATCGGTGACCGAGGCCTTGATCCGCAGGCGCGCCTGCTCGATCTCGCGCGCCGAGATATCGATCCCGTAGATCTCGCGATGATCGTGGTCGCGCAGCGTCCACCAGAAGCCATCACCGCAGCCGACATCGAGCACCGGCCCGGCACCGCCGGAGACCGCCTCGACCGCGACCAGCCGGTGGATCTCGCGCAGCGTGAGGGACAGCGGCGCGTGCCGCAGGTACTCGTACGCCCACCGCTCGATCTGCTCGTCGGACGGGGCACGCACGTCGTCGGGGGGGGAGGTCTCGGGATCCATGTCGCGTACCAGGCTGGGCACGACCCAGACATACCACGCGCGCCCCCGGCCCACCGAACCGAGCTAGATTCCACGTCGCGCATGTCGGACCCTGCCCGCGCCACGGATGCCCGCCTGGCCCGGGCGATCTTCGTGACGACGCTCGCGGTGTATTTACTGTCGAGCGGCCGCGAGCCCCCGTGGGGTGACGCCAACGTCCAGTACATGGCCGCCGAGAGCATGGTCCGCCACGGCACCATCGATATTCCCAAGCCCTGGCCCGACGACCAGTCCAAGGACGCGGACGGCAAGTGGTACTCGACCTATCCGCTGATCACGTCACTCGTCCAGATCCCGGGCCTCGTCCTCCTCGGCGCCGCCAAGGGGCTGTCCCCGACCTCGATCGGGCTCGCCAAGCCCATCACCTCGCACCTCGCATGCTCGTTGTTCGGTGCGTGGGCGTGCGTGCTGTTCTTCCGGCTGTGCCGCCAGCGCAAGCTGTCGCCGCGCGCCTCGAGCCTGGCGACCGCGATCGTCGCGTTCGCCACGATCACCTGGGTCTACGCGCACTACTCGTACTCCGAGATCGCGCAGAGCGCGGCGTTCACCGGCTTCGTCCTGCACCTGCTCGTGTTCGACGAAGCTCCGACGCGCAAGCACGCCCGGAGCCTCGGCCTGTTCGCCGGCCTCCTGTTCGCGACCAAGTACATCTATGCGCCCGGCATCCTCGGTGGCCTCCTGGTCGCGATCTGGCGCAAGCGCGCCTTGAAGCGCGAGCTCGTCCCGCTGGCCATGCACGCGGCCGCCATCGGGCTGCCGTTCGTGATCGCGTCGATGATCTACAACGCGATGTGCTTCGGGTCTCCGTTCACCACGGGGTACTCGGAGTACTTCGCGCGCCACTGGGGCGAGAACTCGATGTCGCGGCTGTGGGCGATGTTCCTGTCGCCGGGCAAGAGCATCTTCCTGTACTCGCCGCCCCTGATCCTCGGGATCGCCGCGCTCCCACGGCTGTGGCGCGAGCATCGCGATGCCTGCATCACCGTGCTCGCGAGCATCCTGCCGGTGCTCCTCGTGTACAGCCGCTACAAGCTCAACGGCGACTGGTCCTGGGGCTACCGGTTCTGCGTGTTCATGACCCCGGTCCTGGCGCTCTCGATCGGCGTGCTGCTCGATGCGTGGCAGCGCCAGCCCGCACGTCGCGTCCGTCGCGCTGTGCTCGCCGTGGTGATCGCCGGCGGCATCTCGGTGCAGCTCCTCGGTCAGGCGTTCTACTGGGATCACTTCGTGCGGATCAGCCAGGACGTCCGGATCGCGTGGCTCGGCTCACCCGATCGCACCGGCGCGATCATCCCGACCCGCGCGAACGGCCGCTGCGACGGCTGCTTCGAGGACGTGCACCAGCTCGAGTGGCTGCCGCCGTTCCAGCCGATCGTCGGGCACTGGTGGCTGCTCCGCTCGCTGATCGCCGAGGCCGATGCCGCGACCGCCGAGGCCGATGCGCCCTGGCACCGCTACACCTCGACGCCGTTCAACATCAAGGACGGTTACGATCGCGCCCGCCTCGATTGGTGGGGCCTGCTGTGGATCAAGGACTATCCCCGCACGCGCACCGCCGGGCTCGTGCTGCTCCTGTTCCTGCTCGCCGGCACCGGCGCCGGGATCCGGCTGTGGCTCCGCGCCCACCGCGCTAGTCGAACGGATGCGGACGAGGCTTCGCGACCTCCGCCGTCAGCAGATCCTTCGCCGGCAGGATGATCACGTAGCTCGCGGGCCCGCGCTCCCACACGATCACGCGATCCGGTGCGGCGCGGCCGAGCAGCGGGAACCAGTCATCGAGGCGGACCATCTGCATCGGCGCCACCACCTCGGGCACCACGAGATCGAGCTCGACCACGCCACCACCGAGATCCTTCTGCAGCCCCTGCGCATACGACAGCTCGGCGAGCGGCCACCGCGGATACAGATCGTTGTGCAGCGCACCGCCATACACGATCACCGCGCGGTCATCGCTGACCAGCGATCGCGCCGTGGCCCCGAGCTTCTCCGTGACCAGCTCCAGGAGCCTCAGGAAATCGACCCGGCCCGTGGGATCGAGGAGCGAGCCGTGCTCGATGCAGGTCATCGGCAGCCCGTGCGTCTCGAGCTTGTTCTTCCGGCTGCGCATGATCAGCGCTTCGATGTCCGTCCCGGTGCTCGGCGGGCGCCCCGTCGCAGCCTGGACCTCCTTGCGGATCTGTCGCCCGGTCGCGGCGCAGTCCTCGTCGAGCCAGGTCTCGACCACGAGGTGGCGGGAGCGCGGGACCAGGAGGTCCATGATGTCGCCGGTGAACCGCGACAGCGGTGAGCGCTCGCCGCTGGTCGCGCGTGTCGGGTGGTACTCGCCGACGGCATAGACCTTCGCGGGACCGACCTCGTCGAGGATCGCGTTGACCGCCGACGCGGTATCGGGGAACTCGCGGAAGGCGAGCTCGTCGCACGGATCGAACTCGGTGTGGCACCCCGCTGCGGTGAACGCGAAGGCGGCCACCACGAGCGGAAGTCCCAGGCCGCGCATGCTCCATGGACAACGCCCGCGCCGTTTGGTTTCACGTTCCGGACGTCCGCGCGCGTCAGGCCCCGCCCGGATCCACCATGCCGTTGGGCAAGGTCTCGTGATCCACGAGCGGGAAGAACGAGTACGGAGCGTTGAACATCTCGAACAGCCCGTGGGTGATCTTGCGCGCCGGGCGTGACCGGTTCTCGAACAGCCAGTCGAACAAGCCCTGTGCGTTCAAGCTGATGCCGATGTAGCTGTGCTTGCTCTCCCGGTACTTCGGGAACCCGAGCGGCTGCTCCGGCTTGTACCCATCGCTCCCGTAGCCCACGGCCAGATCGACGAACCGGGTCCAGGTGCCGTACCTGGTGTCACGCAAGGTGTGGATGCCGCCCAGGTGGAGGGCGAGCAGGTAGGTCTCGCCGGTGTAGTCCTCGGCGATGTTGACGTTGCCGCCCTCGAGCTGATCGACGTACGCCTGGCTCGGGAAGTACTGCACGCGATAGTCGATCAGCTCGTCGAGCCGCGGCGACAGCGACATCGCCACCGAGAGCGCCGCGCCGAGCGTGTTGAACGTGAAGTCGCCGTACGAGAACTCGTAGTAGAAGCCGTCCTTCACCTCGACGCCGAAGAACAGCGCCTCCGACAGCGCGGCGCCGACGATCGTCGACGGCACGCGCGCGAACCCGCCCCACTGCGCGAGGATCTCCGTCCCACCGCGTGCAAGCCCGTAGGTCGCCCACGCGTGACCCATCTTGTCGGCGCCCGCCGCGTACCGCTTGGACCCGAACCAGCCCTCGGCATCACTCCAGATCTTCCAGTTGCCGTCGCCGCCCCACTTGAACTCGGCGAGCGGCTTGTGCTGCCGATACCAGGCGAAATAGGTCCAGGTTCCGAACGCGGCATAGATGCCGGCGAGCGTCAGACTGGCGGCCAGCTTGTGGTTCGGGTGGAGGTCGGACCTCGGCGCGAGCAAGTTCGAGGGCCCGAGGTCGAGCCATGGGGTAGCTACCCCGTTGTCCGAAGTCGGGGCGTTCGGATCATGGCTGGTGATGTCGCCACCCCTCAGATCGAGTGGTCCGGCCACCGCAGAATGCTGCAACCACGCGATCAGCAAGAGGGCTGTCGCGAGCCGCTGCACCTTGCCGCTCATCTCATGGGGGATGGGTGAAAACAAGCTGGAGACCCTCAACTTCCTGAGGTTGGGTGATGGGGGTACGCCCAATGTGGCAACCTGCGTCAACCAACTTGAGTTACTGATCGAATCATCATAGTTTGCCTTCACTACTCAGGGCTCCTAACCCCCCTGGGTCTCGTTAGCTTCCTGCCGTGAAACCTCGACTGTCTTTCCTACCGTCGCCGCGGAGCCACGCGTGACCACCCACACGCTCTGGGTGATCTGTCACTGCCTGGCTGTAGTGGTGTTCGTCAACCGCTACGTCGCCGGCATCCTGCTGAGGCTGGCTCGGCACAAGACGTGGGACGAGACCCGGGATGACTACGAGCCGACCGTGACGGCGATCATCCCGATGTTCAACGAGGGGAGCGCCATCAAGGAGACCCTCCAGAGCCTCCTCGATTCGGACTATCCCAAGGCGAAGCTCAACATCATCTGCGTCGATGACTGCTCTACCGACGACAGCTACGAGCTCGCCCGCCAGATGGCGAAGACCTCGCGTGGCCGGCTCAGGGTCATGCGCAACCCGAAGAACCTCGGCAAGCGCCGCTCGATCATCCGGGCGACCCGCGAGGCCGACAGCGAGATCATCGTCTCGGTGGACTCCGACGTGGTCGTCGATGCCAACGCGATCCACCAGCTGATCCGCCGGTTCACCGACGACAAGATCGCCGCGGTCGGCGGTTGGGTCGACGTTCGCAACAAGCAGGAGAACTGGCTCACCCGCATGCAGGTGGTGAAGTACTGGTACTCCTACTACTTCATGAAGAACCTCGAGTGGGGGTTCCGCCGCGTGATGTGCCTCTCCGGCTGCCTCACCGCGTACCGCCGCAGCGTGCTGATCGAGCTCGAGCCGGTGCTCGAGACCCGCGAGGTCCTCGGCGTGCCGATCAAGTACGGCGAGGATCGGTTCCTCACCCGGCAGATCGTCAAGGCCGGCTACCTCACCACGATGACCCTCGAGGCCCGCTGCTGCACGTTCGTGCCGTCGACGGTGTCTGGATACTTCTCGCAGCAGCTGCGCTGGCGCCGCTCGAACATCGTCGACTACGCCGGTGGCATGACGCACGTGTGGCGCCTGAACCCGGTGCTCGCGATCCACTTCTTCTCGCTGTTCGCGCTGCTGCTGGTCTACCCGATCGCGGTGGTCCGGATGCTCGGCTCGTTCAAGTTCTTCCCGGCGCTGGTCCTCCACATCGAGGCCGTCGTGTTCTTCGGCCTGATCTACCGGATCCGCACCCGCAAGCAGCCCAAGGAGGAGCGCGTGGGCGCCCTCTCGTTCATCCCGCTGTCCCTGCTGATGCCGGTGACGTACGCCTTGCTCACGCCGCTCGCCCTGTTCACGCTCGACACGTCGAACTGGGAGACCCGCAACCACGAGGAGACGGCCCAGGAGCCGGTCGCCAACCCGATCCCCGAGGCCGTGGTCGAGGTGGTGTCTGCGCCGATCATGATCCCCGACGCGATCACGGCCACAGGCCGGCTCGCCCGCCAGAATTCTCATGCGGAAATGCCTGCGGCTTAGTGGTAAGGACGCCCCATGGAAGCTCGCCCCCCTGCCCGGCCACGGTTCTGGATGGCGCTCCAGCCCACGATCGTCCGGATCTACAAGGTCGCCGGCCTGGTCGCGCTGACCGCGATCCTCGTCGGGCTGATCGGGTTCCTCGTCGTCAACGTATTCTACTTCTTCGACCACACCTGGGTCCGCCCGGTCGTGCTGTCGCCGACGCACCAGAAGGTCGTCGAGTCCTCCACGCTGCTCGCTGACGCCAAGCTTCGCGCGAGCCAGCTCGATACCGAGAAGGTCGAGATCGGCGCCTCGCTCATGGAGATCGATCGCCAGGTCGCCTCCGACGATCGGTTCATCAGCGAGGTCGGCGCGATCGTCGACAAGCCCGCCGCCACCGATCAGTGGCTGCTCCGCCGCGAGGTCGAGAAGGCCAAGCTCGATCGCGAAAACGCCATCGGCAAGAAGATCCCGCTCGGTCAGCGCCTCGAGAGCTTGAAGCTCCGCAAGGCGGATCAAGATGCGGTGGTGAAGCGCCTCGAAGCCTCGCCGTACTTGAAGGCGATCAACCAGAAGATCGTCCTCGCGTTCGTCCCGTATCAGAACCTCCGCAACGTGAAGATCGGCACCAAGCTCTATGGCTGCGCGTGGGGCCTCGTCGCGTGCTCGAACGTCGGCAAGGTCACCGCGGTCCTCGAGGGCGAAGTGGACAACGTCCATCCGCACGACGAGAGCATCCAGCGCGGCGTGATGGTCGAGATCGATGTGTCGTCGTCTGCAGCGGGTGACAGCGTGCTGTTCGCGGGCGGCAAGCCGCTGTTCCTGTTCTGAACGGCCGCTACCCCAGCTGTGAGCCGCGGCACTTCATGAAGTGCCCGACGCTCCAGATCGTGTGATCTTCAACGGTTGTGGAGCGCTCGGCGGTCGGCGAAAACGGTCGTCCATGGATGCCCGTGTAGGCATCCCAAACTTCGCTTGGAGTGGCGGATCTGACGCTCGTCGTCAGGTACGATGAACTGGGTTTGGGGCAGGCATCCCTGTGGGTGCAGGTTGGTGGTTTCGTTGGAGGACAGCGAACGATGAGTGAAGACAAGACCCGGCTTGGACAGACCCCGCACGACGCGAGCGGAGCACATCCGCGACCGACCCCTGACGCGAAGGCCACGGTCGTGCGCCCCGCGGAAGGGAGCGGCTCGATCCGTCCGCCGAACGACGCGACGATCGTCCTCGGCAATGGCGGCGGGTCGGAGCCGTCCGCACCGATGCGCACCAAGACGCTCTCGGGGGTTCAGCCGGTGGCCTCCACCAGCAAGTCGCCGACCGATGCGACGATGGTCCTCGGCAACGCCGGACCACAGCCCTCGGCACCGCACACGATGCCCAAGGGCACACCGGCGGGTCAGCCGATGACGGTGGCGCCGCCGCAGGCGCAGACCCAGCGCAACGGAAACACCGAGGAGTCCGGGCTCCTCCCGCGCACGGGCAAGAGCGCGTGGGACACGTTCGATGGCGTCTCGACGGCGGTCCACGCCACTGCGGCCGCGCCGCACCCCGGCGTCCGGATCAATCAGTACGAGATGATCAAGATGATCGGCGAGGGCGGGATGGGGACCGTGTTCCTGGCCCGTGATCTCCGGCTCGGTCGTCGCGTCGCGATCAAGTTCCTGCAGTCCAACCAGGAAGAGCTGACGCAGCGGTTCCTCGTCGAGGCACGCACCACCGCGCGCTGCCAGCACGACAACATCGTCGTGATCTACGAGGTCGGCGAGCACAACGGCGCGCCGTACATCGTCCTCGAGTTCCTCAACGGCAAACCACTCACCGAGTCCACGCAGAACGGGCAGAAGCTGCCGTATGCGCGCGCCGTCGAGCTGATGTGCTCGATCCTCCGCGCGCTGCAGTGCGCGCACGAGCACGGCATCGTCCACCGCGATCTCAAGCCCGACAACATCTTCATCACCGAGTCGGGCACCCTGAAGGTCCTCGACTTCGGCATCGCGAAGGTCCTCCAGCAGGCGCAGCAGGGCGATGGCCCCAAGGCCTCGGGCGCGATCCGCATGCCGAGCCCGCTCGAGCTCGCGACCGGCACCAACACCAGCTTGACCCGGGTCGGCACGATCATGGGGACGCTGAAGTACATGTCCCCCGAGCAGTGGGGCATCGGCATCGAGATCGATCACCTGACGGACATCTGGGCGTGCGGCGTGTTGCTGCACCGGATGATCTGCGGTCGTCATCCGCTGCACCCGCTCGATGGCAACCAGCTGGTCGTCACCGCGATGCTCGAGCTGCCGATGCCGTCGATGCAGGAGGCCGCGCCGCCGGACGTGCCGCGCGAGCTGATCCAGATCGTCGATCGCTGCTTGCTCAAGCTGAAGGAGCAGCGCTGGCAGTCCGCCGAGGAGCTGCTCCACGCGCTCGAGCCGTTCCTCCCGGGCCGCCGGATGAAGGAGCTCCAGCTCGACGAGAGCCCGTACGCCGGGTTGTCGTCGTTCCAGGAGAACGATGCCGGCAAGTTCTTCGGCCGCAACCGCGAGATCGCGGCGATGGTCACCCGGATCCGCGATCGGCCACTGATGGCAGTGGTCGGCAGCTCGGGCGTCGGCAAGTCGTCGTTCGTCCGCGCCGGCCTCGTCCCCGCGCTCAAGCGCTCGGGCGAGGTCTGGGAGACGCTCGTGATCCGGCCCGGCCGCAAGCCGCTCGAGGCGCTCGCCAGCGTGATCCAGCCGATGGTGCAGACCGCCACCAATCTCGCCGACGAGATGGAGGAGCACAAAAAGCTCGTCGAGACGCTCCGCAAGGAGCCCGGTCACCTCGGTCACGTGCTGCGTGGCCGTGCGCGCCGCGACAACCGCCGCCTGCTGCTGTTCGTGGATCAGTTCGAGGAGCTGTTCACCCAGGTCGCCGATCACGAGGAGCGCGCCGCGTTCATGGCGTGCCTGTCCGCGGTGGCCGACGACGCGACCAGCCCGCTGCGCGTGGTGCTCTCGATCCGCTCGGACTTTTTGGATCGCGTTGCCGAGGCGCCGCAGTTCCTCACGGAGCTGACGCAGGGCCTGTTCTTCCTCGGACCGCCGAGCCGCGAGGGGCTCGCCGAGGCGATCACCAACCCGGCCGAGATGGCGGGCTTCAGCTTCGAGCTGTCGGCCACCGTCGACGACATGCTCGATCACCTGGAGACCACGCCCGGCGCGCTGCCCCTCCTGCAGTTCGCCGCGAGCCGCCTGTGGGATTCGCGCGACAAGGCGCGCAAGCTGCTCACGCACAACGCGTACACCGCGATGGGCGGCGTGGCTGGAGCGCTCGCGAGTCATGCCGATCGCGTGATCACCGATCTCGGTGCGCAGAAGCTGCCGCTGGTCCGCTCGATCATGTTGCGGCTGGTGTCGCCGGAGCGCACCCGCTCGATCACCCCGATGGCCGAGCTGCGCGAGCTCTCGCGCGAGGTCGGCGAGGTCCAGCGCCTCGTCGATCAGATGGTCGATGCGCGCCTCCTCGTGGTGCAGACGCTCGAGGGCGGCAAGGGATCCACCGTCGAGATCGTCCACGAGTCGCTGGTCCAGAACTGGCCCGCCCTGCGGCGCTGGCTCGACGAGAACCAGGATGATGCCGAGCTGATCGATCAGCTGCGGAATGCGGCGCGCCAGTGGCACGCCAAGAACCGCGATGTCGGTCTGCTGTGGCGCGGCGACATGGCCGAGGAGGCCAAGAAGTTCCGCAAGCGCTACAAGGGCCCGCTGTCCGACGTGGAGCGCGGCTTCCTCGAGGAGGTCGTCAACTACGAGCTCGCGGCGCAGCGCAAGCGGCGCAGCATGGTGATCGCGGCCTTCATCGGCCTCGGCGCCATCGTGATCGCAGCGATGGTCGCCCTCGTGATCATCCAGAAGTCCCGCGGCGAGGCCACGCGCAACGCCAAGAAGGCGGAGATCGCGAAGGTCGAGGCCGAGACGGCGAAGACCCAGGCCGAGCAATCGCTCGCCGATCTCCAGCGCAAGGAGACGGAGCGGCTCGCCGCCGAGGACGCGAAGAAGAAGGCCGAGGTCAAGCTCGGCACCACGAGCCAGGCACTCGACAACGCGACCGAGGATCTCGCCAAGACCAACGCCGAGCTGAAGCTCGCCCTCGACGCGAGCCTCGCGAACGAGGAGAAGGCGAAGTCGGCCGCGGCGCTCGCCGAGGCCAACGCGAAGAAGGCGCAGGTCGCGGCCACCGAGGCTGCGGCGCAACGTGACGAAGCAGCCAAGCAGCGCGACCGTGCCGACGACCTCTACAAGGCCGCCAACGCACGTGCGGAGCGCCTGCAGGGCCAGCTCGGTAGCAAGAGCATCGACGACCTCAAGTAACTGCCCGGGGATCCACCACCATGATCAAGGTCATTGCCGTGGGGCTCAGCATCGCGCTGAGCTCCGGAATCGCGTCCGCGCAGGCTCCTGCGCCTGCGCCACCGACGCCCGTCCCGACCCCGCCCAAGACGCCGAAGACCGACGAGAAGGCGGGCACTGACGAGGGCCTGCAAGCTGGTGGTGATACGCGGCCGTGGGCCGTCGGCGTCACGCAGGAGCATCAGCGGATCGCCTTCAAGAAGTTCCAGGAGGGCAACGTCCAGCTGAACGATGGCTTGTTCCCCGCCGCGGTGAAGCTGTACCGCGAGGCGCTCTCGCACTGGGAGCACCCCGCGATCCACTACAACCTCGCGCTCGCCCTGCTCAACCTCGATCAGCCGATCGAGGTCTACGAGAGCCTGCAGGCGGCGGTGAAGTTCGGCGCCGCGCCGCTCGAGAAGGACAAGTTCGAGCACGCCAAGGAGTACATGCTCCTGGTCGAGAAGCAGATCGCCACGATCGACGTGAGCTGCTCGAAGCCCGGCGCGGTGATCTCCGTCGACGGCAAGGTCGTGTTCACGGTCGGCGAGGACGGCAAGGCTGGCCACTACGTCTCGAAGGTCAAGATCGGCAAGCACACGTTCGTGGCCGAGAAGCCCGGATATAACGCGCAGGTCGATGCACCGTTCATCGGCCCCGGCGAGCCGTTCCGGATCGAGCTCACGCTGTACACGGCGGACGAGCTCACGCGCTACAAGCGCCGGTGGAACGCAAAGTGGATGCCGTACGCCGTGATCGGTGGTGGCGCGCTGCTCGGCGTCGCCGGCGTGTTCCTCGAGCTCTCGGCGAACAGCTCGTACTCCGACTACGACACCGCGGTTGCGAAGTGCAACACCGACGCGATGAACGGCGGCTGCATGAACGCCGGCGATGTGGCGAGCATGCGCGACAGCGGTGACACCAAGAAGACCCTCGGCTACATCGGCTATGGCGTCGCGGGCGCTGCCGTCGCGACCGGCGTGCTGCTCCTCTACCTCAACCGCTCGAACTCGTACCAGATCACCGCCGACGAGTATCGGAAAGAACTGCGCGAGAAAGAATCGGGCGTCTCCGTTACCCCCGTCATCGCCCCCGGCGTCGCCGGCGCGATGCTGACCGGTTCGTTCTAGGAGCCTATCCAGCATGACCTCCCTTCGCTTCGCCATCGGTAAATTGGGGCTCCTCGGGCTCCTCGGGACCCTCGGGCTGTTCGTCCTCACCGGATGTCCCGAGACGCCCAACAGCGTGATCTGCCCCGGCACCGGCATCCTGTGCCCCCAGGGCACCTACTGCGGCGCGGTCCAGCCGATCTGCCTCACCACCGCATGCGGCAACGGCGTGCTCGATCCGAGCGAGGAGTGCGATGACGGCAACGTGATCGAGGGCGACAAGTGCTCGCCGATCTGCCGCAAGGAAGCCTGCGGCAACAACGTGCTCGACCCGGGCGAGGTCTGCGACGACGGCAACACCACGGCCGGCGATGGCTGCAGCCCGAACTGCATGTCGAAGGAGACCTGCGGCAACAGCGTCGTCGATCAGGGCGAGGCCTGTGACGATGGCAACGCGGCCAACGCCGACGGCTGCTCCGGCACACCGATCATGGTGGCCAACGAGTCCTCTCCCGATGCGTGCAAGTCCACCGAGGTGTGCGGCAACGGCATCAAGGACATCCAGACCGGCGAGGTCTGTGACGACGGCAACACCGTCAGTGGCGACGGCTGCAACTCGGACTGCCGCTCCGGCGAGGGCTGTGGCAACGGCATCGTCGATCCTGGTGAGCAGTGCGACGACGGCAACGCGAACAACATGGACGGCTGCCTCAACAGCTGCAAGACCGCGAAGTGCGGCGACGGCGTGGTCGACAGCACGCACGGTGAACAGTGCGACTCGGGCACCACGGGCATCCCCGTGGAGACCATGGGCTGCAACATCGATTGCACGACCCGCGTGTGCGGCGACGGCAAGGTCAACCAGACCGCCGGCGAGCAGTGCGACAACGGCGTCGGCAACAACGGCGACACCAAGAACTGCACCGGCGTCTGCCTCCTCAACGTCTGTGGCGATGGCAAGGTCGATGGTCAGGTGCCCGGCGTCGAGCAGTGCGACGACGGTAACCAGAACAACACCGATGGCTGCTCCAACGCCTGCGCGCTGGCGAGCTGCGGCAACTCCACCGTCGATAGCGGCGAGGAGTGCGACGACGGCAACACCGTCGGGACCGACGCGTGCGTGATGTGCCGCAACGCGATCTGCGGTGACGGCCAGACCCGCGCTGGCGTCGAGTTGTGCGATGACGGCAACGTCGTCAACGGCGATGGCTGTTCGAGCACCTGCCGGCCCGAGGGCTGTGGCAACAGCATCCTCGACCCAGGCGAGCAGTGCGACGACGGCAACGCCGTGAACACCGACTCCTGCGTCACCGGCTGCGCGATCGCGATCTGCGGCGACACGTTCGTCCGCATGGGCGTGGAGCAGTGCGATGACGGCAACCTGACCAATGGTGACGGCTGCTCCAGCACGTGCCGCTCCGAGGGTTGCGGCAACGGCTCGCTCGATCCGGGCGAGGCCTGCGACGACGGCAACGTGGTCAGCGGTGACGGCTGCTCGAGCACCTGTACGTTCGAAGCGTGTGGCGATGGCATCGTCAACAACGGCGAGCAGTGCGACGGCCACGGCGAGACCGCGGCCTGCAACTCGGACTGCACGCTGCGCGTGTGCGGTGACGCCAAGGTCAACGCCACCGCCGGCGAGCAGTGCGACTCCGGCACGATCCTCGGCGTCAACCAGAACCGGAACAACGCCGACTGCCGCGCGGACTGCAAGATCAACATCTGCACCGACGGCTTCAAGAACACGCTCGGCCCGCTCCGGGTCGAGGCGTGCGACGACGGCAACCAGATCAATGGCGACGCGTGCTCGAACAGCTGCACGCTCGCGAGCTGTGGCAACGGCATCCTCAACCCGCCCGAGGAGTGCGATGACAACAACATCATCAACACCGACGCGTGCCAGAGCTGCCTGAACGCGGCGTGCGGAGATGGCTTCGTCGAGGCGAACGTCGAGGAGTGCGACGGTCAGCCGGTGATGATCATGGGCACGCCATACACCTGCGCGCCGAACTGCAAGATCCGCCGGTGCGGCAACGGCATCATCGATCCGGGCGAGCAGTGCGACAACGACGTCAGCGCCGTGGGCTCGATGCCGATGGCGGGCGATGGCTGCACCGCGACCTGCGCGATCGAGTTCTGTGGCGATGGCGTGGAGAACAACTTCCCGGCGGGCGGCCCGGATCACGAGGCCTGCGATAGCGGCGGCGACTCGAACGGCTGTGACAGCGACTGCACGGTCTCGAGCTGTGGTGACGGTCACGTCAACCACAACTTCGTGCCGATCTCGGTCGGCGGCACGCAGACGGAGCAGTGCGATCCGCCGAGCGCGAACGGCGGCTGCAACTCGAAGTGCCGCTTCGAGAAATGCGGCGACGGCTTCCTGCAGTCCAGCGAGGAGTGCGATGTGGTGGGCGGCGTCCCGACCAATTCGGGCGGCGCGCTCGCCGCAGGTCACACCTGCAACCAGTGCCTCGAGGTGTTCTGCGGCAACGGCGAGATCGAGCCCGCGAACCCGAACGGCGCGGAGACCTGTGAGCCGCCGAACACCACGCGCTGCAACGCGACCTGCCAGATCATCCCGCTGTGCGGTGACAAGGTCGTCAACGGCTCGGAGGCCTGCGAGCCGTTCCTCGCCACGCCTGCCACCTGCGACGGCGACTGCACCGGCGTGCTGTGCGGTGACGGCTTCGTCAACGCGTTCGCGGGCGAGCAGTGCGACCCCGGCATGGGCGCGATGACCGACGGCACCACCTGCGACAAGGACTGCACGCTGCGCCTGTGTGGTGATGGCTACAAGAACGCGAACGAGATGTGCGACGACGGCGCGACGCAGAACACGCCGTGCCCGTACGGCTCGTCGACGTGCTCGAAGTGCAACAGCTCGTGTAGCGGCATGGTGACGTTGACCGGCCCGTACTGCGGCGATGGCATCACCACGGGGACCGAGGTGTGCGACAAGGGCGCGAATAACCTGGGCATGCAGGTCCCCGCGGTGTGTCCATACGGCACGAGCTGCGCGGTGTGCCCGGCGGGTTGCACGAGCGCGTCGATGATGCTCGCCGGTCCCTCGTGTGGCGATGGCGTCGTCAACGGACCGACGGGTCAAGAGACGTGCGAGCCTCCGAATGTTGCGGCGACCGGGACCACCACCGGGTGCAACGCAACGTGTCAGGTGATTCCGGTGACCACCTCGTGCGGCAACGGGATCATCAACGCAGGAGAGCAATGCGACGGGGCAAACCTGGCGGGCCTCAGCTGCGTCAGCTTCATGTATGCCAGCGGGACGCTCGCTTGCAGTGCCGGTTGCGCGTTCACCTTCGCCTCCTGCGTCGCGGCGACCGCGACGTGCGGTGACGGCGTGGTCGCCGGGACCGAGCAGTGCGATAGCGGTGGCTCCACTGCAGGGTGCATGAGCTGCGTCGTCACCTCGGGCTACTACTGCAGTGGCGCGCCGAGCACGTGCATGACTGTGTGCGGCGACTCCATCACGGCCGGTACCGAAGCGTGTGATCCGCCGATCGCCGGCGCGACCACGGGCCAGTGCGGCGCC
>JAYVRN010000554.1:0-4405 GCA_043776275.1 Myxococcales bacterium
CGGGACCAGCACGGCGCGGTCACCGACCAGATCCCAGCCCGCTACCCAGCTCCATCGCGCACCGCGATCGATCCGCCCACGCGGTCGCGGCAGCGCGCGAACATCCACCGCGCGCGGGCCGAGCGCCTTCGCCGACGACCGCACCGTGTCGAGTACGAGGTGCTCCGCCGTCCAGGTCTCGAGGCTCTCCATGAGCGCGCTGATCCGCGCGGCGTCGGCGGAGATGCCCTTGCCCTGCTGCGTCGACAGCGACCGCCCCATCGGCCGGATCGCGGCGAACACCGGAATCCCGAGGTTATCGAGCCCCGTCAGGTCCGCGATCCGCGTGATCTCGGCCCGCCGGGCAGCCGGCGCGAACCGCCTCCAGGTCGCGGCGAGGCTGGCGGCACGGTGCGTGCCATCGCGCAGCACGCTGGGGGCCTCGAGGGGCTGGTTCCGGAACCGGAGCGACATTTCCGGCGCGAGGGTACGCCGCGAGCTGTTGAGCGCGGAAGTCCTCTGGGGGCTGCTATCATCGTGCTCGTGCGGTGCGTGTTCTTGGTCCTCTCGGTCGCGCTCGGGATCACCGGTTGCAAGACCGGCGGTGCCTACGCCCAGAGCGATCGCGAAGCCGGCGATGTCGATACCGGTGAGACCAACGGTCGGATGTTCGATTTCGTCTCGAACAAGCCCGAAGGCGACGACTGGCAGATCCGGATCCGCGGGTCGTCGATGTGGGCGTCGTTCTCACACGAGGACGCCTCGGATGACCTCGGCACCAAGAACCTGACCCGCAAGGAGATGTCCAAGGTCTGGAAGCTGATCGACGCCCTCGAGCTGCCCGATCGGAAGAAGGGCAAGAAGGACGAGGACGAGGGCTATGTGCAGCTCCGCCTGCGCGAACCCGGCGGCGAGGAAGGCCACGACATCTTCAGCGTATATGTTTCACGGGCCACCGAGGACGATGACGTGCTTGCGCTCGCGGACTACCTGCAGACGCTGATCGCCAAGTATCACAAGGAAAAGCCGAACTTCTGACCCGGAGTACCCATGCACGAACACTCACAACGCACCGACCTCCAGACCACGCAGGCGCCCACCCAGGAGGCGCCCGCGACCGCGCGCCACGCGCCGGCGCAGGAGCGATATGTGGCGGGACAGGTGCCCGCGGTGGGCGATGGGGATGGCGGTGCGGATCGGAGCGCCTCGCAGCTCGCGTTCGAGGAGGACGGCAACACGGCCGAGCTCAAGTCGAAGGTCGGGACGCTCGTCGGCAAGCAGTTCGGCGGGGACTACAAGAAGGCGTTCGATCACTACGACGCCAATCACGACGGTGCGATCGACAAGGGCGAGCTGGGCGCCCTCCTGAAGGACGCCAGCGTCGGGAACGGGATGACCCGCGGCGCCTGGGCGAGCGGCATCATCGAGAAGCTCGACCACAGCGGCGACGGCAAGATCGACTGGACCGAGTTCGAAGCCGTCGCGACCGGCCGCGCCTAGCCGTCCGCGTTCGCTTCGCGCTCGAGCATGCCGGACCAACGCAGGTAGAACAGCAGGTACGGATCGGGCACCACGAGCACGCTCTCCTGATCATCCCACTCGAGGGACGGCCCGGTCGGCGCGGCGAAGCCCTGCGCGATCTGCCCGAGGGCGAGGCACGTGCGCACGACGCTCGCAGGATCGGGGTGCTTGCCGATGCACATGTCCTCGAGCCGCCGGTTGAGCTCATCTTTCTCGAGGGCGAGCTTCGGCGGATCCATCGAGAGTGCGCGGAGCACCGTCAGGTAGACATCGCCTTGTCGACCGTCGCGGTGCGTGTAGAGCTGGCGCTCTCCGGGCCGGGTCTTCGGGCCGGCGATCAGTGCGCGCACGAGCGACCGGAAGTCCACCGAGCACGAGGTCAGGAACAGGATCTCGCGGCGCGCAGCATCATCGAGGGTCAGCTCGCGTGGAGCATCCGCGGTCTCGCGAATGCCCTGCTGGTTGCACATCCACAGGCAGATCGATTGCATCAGCTGCGGCGAACCGGCGGCCTCGCGCGCGAACAGGGAGAGTGACTCCGCATCGATGAACGTGGCGAGGTGCGCACAGCCGAGGCGCGGGATCTCGAGCAGATCCTTCTTGATCCAGTACTCGACATCGATCGCGAGCACGCGCCCACGCAGCTCCGGCAGCGCGCGCACCACGTTGTCAGCGCGATGTGGAACCGAGGCCACGCAGATCCGCACGCCACGGCTCGCCGCGTCTTTGAGCTGTTGCGCGATGTCGGTCTGGATCGCGTGGGGGATGTAGTGGAAGTCGTCGAGCAGCAACGTGTACGCTGTGCCCGCCAGCTCCTCCACCACCTGCGGGAGCCCGCGCCGGTTGGCCGTGGCGCTCAGGGTCTCGCCGCTGGTGGCCAGCGTGCTCGCACCGGCACGCGTGCCTGCGCCCGTGCCCACCATCCCGAGGTTCGCGCTGCGCTCCTTGGTGCTGCCCTCGGCCTCGGTGCTCTGGTTGCCAGCGACGGTCACGTGCGGCTCGCCGAGCCAATCGAGGACGCGATCCCACAGCTGATCGGGCGCACGCACCGACGCGCCGCTCACGGTGATCAGGTTACCGACGCCGACGACGCGCTGCACGAGCACCGTCTTGCCGGCCTTGGACGGCCCCGAGACCGAGGCGATCTGCGTGGAGCTCCGGGCCCACTCCGCGAGCAGCCGCTCGTGATGCAGCGAGTCGCGCGGGACGTACGTGTATTTCGGGTACGAGGTGGGCGTGAACACCTCGGCGGACGTCAGACGAGCCATGGAGCCGCGATGATACGACGACCCCATGACCAAGAAGGTCGCGGGAGCGCAGTCGGGACGGCATACTAGCCGCCCGTGCAGATCGAGCTCATGGATCCGCACACGCCCGACGCGGAGCGGATCTGGCGAGCGCTCGACGAGCCTGCCTCGCCCTCGTTCTTCACGTCGTGGTCGTGGATGGAGAACTGGCTCGCGTGTCTACCGCGGGACCAGGCGCCACGCCTCGCGCTGGTTCGTGAGGGAGGTCAGCCGATCTCCGCGTTCTTCCTACGGAGCGCCCCGCTGGTGCGCCTGCACGTGGTGCGTAGCCGTGCCCTGTACTTCAACGTCACTGGCAATCCACGGCTCGACAACCTGACGATCGAGCACAACGGCCCTGTCGGCCGCGAGCTCGGGATCGGTAGCCTCGTCGACCTGTTGCCCGGCCCGTGGGACGAGCTGTTCCTCCCGGGCCTGCGCGCCGAGGCGTTTGGTGGGCTCGCCGAGCTGGTGATCCGCGGGTATCGGGTGCGAATCGAGCGGCGCGTCCCGGTTCATCAGGTCGAGCTCGCGCGCGTCCGCGAGAGTGGGTATCTCAAGCTGCTCGGTGGGCAGACGCGCTCGCAGGTCCGGCGCGCCCAGCGCGAGGCCGGAGAGATCACGATCGAGCACGCCACGGACCTCCGCAGTGCTCTCGCGATCTATGACGAGCTGATCGCACTCCACCAGGCGCAGTGGATCGCGCGGGGCGAGCCCGGGGCGTTCGCCGATCCGTGGTTCGATCGGTTTCACCGGCGGCTGATCACGCAGCGGTTCGCGCACGGTGAGATCCAGCTGATCAAGCTCTCGAGCGCCATCGGCCCGATCGGAGCGCTCTACAACTTCGTCCATCGAGGTCGAGTGCTTCAGTACCAGAGCGGCATGGCCAGCTTCGAGAACAAGCATCTGAAACCGGGCTTCCTCGCGCACACTGCGGCGATCGAGCACGCCGCCGCTTCGGGGCACGAGCTCTACGATTTCCTCGCGGGCGACGTCCGCTACAAGAAGAGCCTCGCCACCACGAGCACCAGCCTGGTGTGGGCGCGCGTACAGCGCTTGCGCCTGCGGTTCTTCGTCGAGGATCGCGTGCGCGAGCTGGTCCGAGCCCGGCGCGCCGCGCGCGATCCCGCGCCCTCCTGAGACGCGGCACGCAGCTTGCTCTACCATCCCGAGACGTGAGCGAGCACGACGGTGACGCCCCTGCCGGCGGTGACAAGCGCGGCTGGAGCGCGCTGTTCAACCTGCTGATGCTCGTGGTCGGCGGGCTGGCGCTCGCGTGGATGCTGCGCACCACCAGCTGGCACGAGCTGCGGAACGTGCTGACGGGGGTGGGGGCCTGGGCCGCGGTGATCCTCGGCGTGGAGCTGGGAGGGTTGCTGTGCGATGCCGCCGCGCTCCACGCGTTCATGCGCCCCGAGGCGCGGATGGTCAGCTACCTCCGCGTTCTCGGCGCCCAGGTCAGCGGGCGGGCGATCAACGTGCTGACGCCGCTCGGCGCGCTCGGGGAGGCCACCAAGGTCACCATGCTCGAGGGCCACGCACCGCGTTCCCGCGTGCTGTCCTCGATCGTCCTGCAGAACGTGGCGGTGCTCTACCTCAACGTCACGATCATGCTGATC
>JAYVRN010000555.1:0-15972 GCA_043776275.1 Myxococcales bacterium
AAAAGGATTCACTTCGCACCCTCTACGGAACTCGGCTAGGCACGCTCCAGGTGCTTCAGTCGGGACCTCGAGCACCCTATAACAACGGTTCGGCATGGCACGTGCCAAGGAATGCGCCTAACCCGCCGGCCAATGTGGTATCCGGACCCGGAAGAATCAGCGAGATGGCGCCCATGCGAGCCTTCTACGCTTGGGCAGACGGCTTCGCTCCGCAGGTCAAAGGTCACGGTCGTGTGTCACAAGGAGGCGGTATCGACCGCTTTCCAATGGCCACTCCTTCGGAGACCGCGTTTATGGCGCCAGCCATGGCGTATGGGTTCTCTGACTATCGGGCCTATTGGATCGAGCGCGATCCGGACGTGTTGGGCATGTTCGGCGGAATCGTGACTCCGTATGGCCCGGGAATGGAGAAGAAGAAGATCTACTGGATGTCATCCCCCGACGGCGTTGCCTGGACTCAACGTGGGTATTTATCGGACCCAACGACTGGTGCTCCAATCACCATTTGGACGGACTCTGTCTCGGTGGCGTACAATCCATCGAGGGCTGCGTTCGTGGTTCTGTGGTTGGACAATGGCTACAACGCTCGATACATGACGATGCCGGCGAGCGGCGTTGGCGGTGCGAGTCGCTATGGTGTGATTTCAGGATTCACATTCTGGGAAACCCCAAGCATGAGTTGTTCGGGCGTCGGAAATGCAAACGATTGCATGATCGTCGGCATGGGACGAGATGAGCCCGTGTCACTGACGACACTGACTGGAGCGTTCTCGTCAACAGGGACATGGACTTACAACTCGTCCGAGATCAATTCGAATATGCCACAGACCCACGCTCCGAGTGTTGCGTACCAACCGTGGGTAAACAAATACGTGATTGCCTACCTGGGGCGGCCTGCGAACAATATTTATTCGACCGCTCGTACCGTTGGAGGTCCTTGGGTGCCGCCAGCTGCACCTACGGCTACGTATCCATCAGACTCGCTATCTCCACCACAAGTCGGGAATTGTCCAGCAGCTTGTGGCCTGTGTGGTAGCCACGCCGTGCTGATGACGGCTAGATATGGACCGTAGGAAGCCTATGGGCTATGTCAGCTGGCTCGTGCGGTTCGCCATCCCGCTCTCGACCGCTGGCTGTCCCGGCTCCGCAAGCCACGTGCAAGATGCGTATACCGAGAATGCCGGCGATGACTCGGCGAGTTCATACTGCAATACAGCGTACCAATTCGGGTGCAGCGGCGACTATAAGTGCACCTTTGATCCGATCTCTCTGGTTCCCAGCTGCGTTCCCGACGGGATCATCGCGGCGGGAGGGGCCTGCGTCGAATCCGCGGATGCCTGTGTGCGAGGTACGATGTGTGTTGGCGGACGTTGTCTGCAATTCTGCAGTCCCGGGAGCGTGGATGCGAACGGACATTGCCAGACGGGACTCTGTGTTGAGAGCAAGGCCCCGAGATGCCAGAACTATGGAGCCTGCACTTGCTCTCCTGCCTGTGATCCGCCAAGTCCGACCTGTGAGAGCGGAGATGAATGTTTTTTCCCGCGCGGCCAGGAAGAGGGTCCTGGATGCCTCCCAGCGGGAACGAGTCCGCTTGGGGCCGGCTGCGTGTTTCCTAACGACTGCGGCACCGGACTCACCTGCGCTGACGAGACCATCGCGACGATTGGGTATCCGAGTTGCCTTCGCCGGTGCCTGACAAGCGGAACGACCTGCGTCGGCAGCGAGACCTGCCACGAGCGAACGCTTGGCGATGGCTATGGGGTGTGTCTGTAGCACTACGGCTGCGCCGGCGCCGAGATCACGAACGGCTGGCTCGCAGCCGACGCGCGGCCCATCGTGTCGACCCAGAACACGCGCACGTGATCGCCGACCTCCGAGAGGATCGCCTGCACAGAACGCATGACGTCGATGCTCGGACCTTCGCCATCGCAGGTGCTCGGACGAATGCGCAAGTCGCGCAAGCCGTACAAGTCCCAGCGGCTGCAGATCTGCTAGGTTGTCGTCGTGAAAGCCGCCGACGTCCGTAGAGCGTTCCTCGAGTTCTGGAAGAGCAAGGGTCACGAGATCGTGGCCTCGTCCTCCCTCGTGCCGGCCAACGATCCGACGCTGCTATTCACCAACGCCGGCATGGTCCAGTTCAAGGACGTGTTCACGGGCGTCGAGCACCGGCCGTACAAGCGCGCCACCACGTCGCAGAAGTGC
Source organism: Myxococcales bacterium (assembly GCA_043776275.1). Classification (GTDB taxonomy): domain Bacteria; phylum Myxococcota_A; class Polyangia; order Haliangiales; family Haliangiaceae; genus JABFXX01. The sequence continues at coordinate 2,203 of JAYVRN010000555.1, forward strand.
GTGCGCGCGGGCGGCAAGCACAACGACCTCGACGAGGTGGGCAAGACCCCTCGCCATCACACGTTCTTCGAGATGCTCGGCAACTTCTCGTTCGGCGACTACTTCAAGGAGGACGCGATCGCCAACGCGTGGGAGCTCTTGACCAAGGTCTACGACATCGATCAGTCGCGCATGTGCGTGACGATCTTTGGCGGCAACGATCCCGAGCTCGCGGGCGTCCACGCGGATGACGAGGCGCGCGCGATCTGGAAGCGCGTCACCGGGTTCTCCGATGACCGGATCATCGGCCTCGGCAAGAAGGACAACTTCTGGATGATGGGCGACACGGGCCCGATGGGGCCGTGCACCGAGATCCACTACTTCATGGGATCTGGCACCGACGGCAACGTCCCGAAGGCGTGGCCGACCACCGATCCCGCGACCTGGAAGGGCTGGCTCGAGATCTGGAACCTGGTGTTCATGCAGTACGAGCGCCGGGTCAAGGACGGCGAGCTGTTCCCGTTGCCGGCGCCATCGATCGACACCGGTGCGGGCCTCGAGCGCGTGACCAGCGTGGTGCAGGGCGTGGCGAGCAACTACGACACGGATCTGTTCACGGGGATCCTCGAGACCGCGGCCAAGCTCGCGGGCAAGACCTACGGGCAGGACCCGGAGACCGATACGTCGCTGCGGGTGATCGCGGATCACGCGCGGTGCACCACGTTCCTGATCGCCGACGGCGTGACGCCCGACAAGGGCAAGCGCGAGTACGTGCTGCGCCGGATCTTCCGCCGCGCGGTGCGCCACGGAAAGATGCTCGGGATCGAGCAGCCGTTCATGCACGACGTGTGCGCCAAGGTGATCAGCGAGATGGCGGAGGCGTATCCCGATCTCCTGACGCGGCAGAAGACGATCGTGCAGACCGCTCTCGAGGAGGAGAAGCGATTCCGCGCCACCCTCGATCGCGGCCTCGGCCTGCTCGAGGACGAGCTCGCCAGCCTCAAGAAGGCCGGCGTCACGGTAGTTCCGGGCAAGACCCAGTTCCTGCTCCACGACACCTACGGGTTCCCGCAGGACCTCACCGAGATCATCGCGGACGAGCGCGGGTTCACCGCGCCGAGCGAGACGTTCGATGAGGAGATGAAGAAGGCGCAGGCCACGAGCCGGTTCGCCGGGTCCGACCAGGTGGCGATCTCGGCAGACATCAAGTCGCTCGCGAACGAGGTCGGCGCGACGAAGTTCCTCGGGTACGACGGCCGCGGCACGCAGGGCGAAGGCGTCCTCAAGGCGATCCTCGTCGAGGGCACGCGCGTGGACGCCGCGGGCGAGGGCGTGCAGGTCCAGCTCGTGTTCGACCAGACCCCGTTCTATGCGGAGTCCGGCGGCCAGATCGGCGACACCGGTGAGATCGTCGCGCCGGGCGGCAAGGTCACCGTGCTCGATACCAAGAAGCCCGCGGGCGACGTGTTCGTGCTGATCGGCGAGGTGATCTCCGGCAGCGTGAAGGTCGGCGAGAAGGTCACGTTCACCGTCGACGACGATCGGCGCGAGCGGATCCGCGCGAACCACTCTGCGACCCACCTCCTGAACCACGCGCTGCACACGGTGCTCGGCGATCACGTGGCGCAGAAGGGCTCGCTGGTCTCGCCCGATCGGCTGCGCTTCGATTTCTCGCACGGGGCGCCGATGACCGAGGAGCAGAAGCGCCGCGTCGAAGATCTCGTCAACACGGAGATCCGGCGCAACCTCGATTCGACGATCGAGACGCTGCCGATCGAGGATGCGCGCAAGAAGGGCGCGGTGGCGATGTTCGGCGAGAAGTACGGTGCCAGCGTTCGGGTGGTGTCGATCGGCGGCGACTCGATCGAGTTCTGCGGTGGCACCCATGTGCGGCGCGCCGGCGACATCGGCCTGTTCAAGATCGTCAGCGAGGCCGGCGTGGCGCAGGGCGTGCGTCGCCTCGAGGCGGTGACCGGTGCCGGTGCGCTCGAGTACCTACGCAAGCTCGAGGACGAGCTGCACGAGGCGGGCGCGCGGATCAAGGCCGGCCCGTTCGAGATCGCGGCGCGCGTGGAGAAGATGCTCGTCGAGGCGAAGGCGCAGGCGGCCGAGATCGGGAAGCTCAAGCAGAAGATCGCGTCGGGCGGCGGAGGGCGCGATCTGCTCTCCGAGGCCGTGACGATCAAGGGCATCCGCGTCCTCGCCGCGGCGATCGACGTCGACGATGCAAAAGTCCTGCGAGACACCGCCGATCAGCTGCGCGACAAGCTCGGCTCGGGCGTGCTCGTGCTCGCGGGCACCGGTGGCGCGGAGATCAAGCTGATCGCGATGGTCACCAAGGATCTCGTGGACAAGGTGCAGGCGGGCAAGCTGCTCGGCGAGATCGCGGCGATGCTCGGCGGCCGCGCGGGCGGCAAGCCCGACATGGCGCAGGGCGGCGGCAAGGACGCCACGGCGATCCCCGCGGCGCTCGACGCGGCGCGCGCCTGGGTTGCGACCCACGCGTAGCCCAAGCGGCTATATATGATTGCTTGAAGCGCGTTAATAGACCATGTATAGTCTGTTAACGATGCGCTCCTCCGTCATCGATGTCCTTCCGGCGAGCCTCCGTCGATCGCTGAAGAAGCTGGGCGATGACCTGTCGATCGCACGCCGGCGACGGAGCCTCACGACAGCCATGATGGCGGAGCGCGTCGGTGTGGGAGCAGGCACTTACCGGCGCGCCGAGCACGGCGATCCGAAGGTCTCGATGGGGGTGTATGCGATGGCGATGTTCGTCCTCGGCTTTGGTGACGCGCTCACGCAGATCCTCGATCCGGGTACCGACGAGCAGGGCCTCGTGCTCGAGACTGCGCGACTGCCCAGGCGGGTCCGGGTCAAGAAGGATCCCAGCGCGTCGTGAGGCGAACGATCGACGTCCTCCTCGGCGGAGAGGCACGTCCTGTCGGAACGCTGCGCTACGACGCGCAAGGCGGGCGCGAGAGCGCAGCTTTCGAATACGCGCCGGAGTGGATCTCGTCGGGCTACCCACTCGCACCGGAGCTCCGCCTGCTCGTCGGCCCTCAGTTTCATCGGCGCACCCGGCTCGATTCGCCGTTCCACGATCCGATCGCCGACACCGAGCCGGATGGGTGGGGGAAGACCGTGATTCTTCGGGATCACGCGAAGCAAAGGCAGGCGGCGCGTGCGATCGGCGCCGGGTCTGCCAGCGCGGCGCTGACGAGCCTCGACTACCTGCTCGCTGTCGACGATTCGAGCCGCGTCGGCGCCCTCCGGTTTCGTGATGAACAGGGCGTGTTCCGCGGGGCCACCGAGGAGGGCCGCAGGACCACTCCGCCACTGCTCGAGCTCGGGGCTCTGTCCCGTGCCTCACGTGCTGTCGAGCTGAATACCGAGACGCAGGCGGATCTGGCGTACCTCCGCGGGCGCGGCACCTCGCTGGGCGGACTGCGTCCGAAATGCACCGTGGTGGATGACGATGGCCGGCTCGCGATCGGGAAGTTCCCGAGCGTCCAGGACCAGCGCGCCGTGACCAAGGGAGAGGTGCTCGCGCTCGAGCTCGCACGGGGGGCCGGGATCGTGGCTGCCGAGGCGCGGATCGTTGACTCCGAGGGCGTACCGGTTGCGCTGATCTACCGGTTCGATCGCGCCGGCGGGCGGAGGATCCCGTACATCAGCGCTGCGACGTTGATCGGCGCCGATTCGACGCGCCCCGGAGAGCATGCGTACACCGAGCTGGTCGATGGCCTGCGGCAACACGGCGCCGATGCACGGACGGACATCGAGGAGCTGTGGCGACGGATCGCGTTCTCGATCCTGATCACGAACGTCGACGATCACCTCCACAACCACGGGTTTCTCCACGTCGAGCGCGGGCTGTGGCGGCTTGCACCCGCCTTCGACGTCAACCCATTTCCCGATCGTGCTCGCGACCTCAAGACCTGGATCTCCGAAGAGACCGGACCGGCCGCCAGCATCGAGGCCTTGCTGAGCGTCGCGCCGTACTTCCGGGTCGCGAAGGCGCGAGCGCTCGCGATCCTCGCCGAGGTCAACGCGGCTGTCGATCAGTGGCGGGCCGTCGGTCGCAGGATCGGCATGACGAAGGCGGAGCTCGATCAGTTCGCGGACGCCTTCGAGCATGATGAACGCGCCGTGGCGCGGCGCGGTGGCTGAGGTTACGGCGCAGGCGCCCTCGAGTACCTGCGCAAGCTCGAGGTGATAGCCCAAGCGTCCATGCCAGGCTGCGTTGCGTCGGGCCCGGAACTCGGGAACGCTCGCGGACATGGATTGGTTTGATGTTCCGCTCGATCCGGATCCGGAGCTCCTGATCAACTTCGGGTTGACCATCGGGTTTGGTCGCAGTACCGCGAAGCCCGTCCCGAGCGAGGGCGAGGAGCTGTGGCGGATCCAGGGCAGCTGGGAGGTCACCTACCGCATGCTCATCGATCGTCGAAACGTGTCCAGGTCCGAGTACTTTCGCGAGCACGCGTTGATCGATGCGATTCGGTTCTTTGAAGAGATGCACGCTCGGTCGATCACCGATGACGAGCTCCTGCAACTCCAGCACGCGACGTCGCTGTTCTCGGATGCTCTCAACGTACGCATCGTCAGCACGGACAAGGTCTATGGTCACGAGCTCATGCACGTCCTCGCAGTCGAGGCGTGCATCGCCTACGACAGCGCCCGGGGCCAGCTCGCCTCGCTTGCGAAGCTCGCCAAGACCTCCATGTTCCCGGATCAGCTCAGGGCGCAGGCGTTCGCAAACGAGTGGGAGACCCGCGTGATGATCCGCCTGCGGACACTCTATCGCCGCGGCGGCTCTCATCGCGCGGTGGCGTACGCGGCGCTCGGCGGCGTCGCGGGATCGATCTCGTCTTCGCTCGGGATCCATCTGCAGCCGCCCGCGTCGACGGGGGTGCTGGGCTACCGGGCGCCGCCGCCGACGGGTGATGCAGATGCGTGGCAGCGGCAGAAGCTCGATCTCGCGCTCCAGGGCTACTTCGATCTGGATCCTTCTCCTCTGACCCCGTGACCGGGTTTGCGTTGGGTAACCAAAAAACCTTCATGGCCACTGAACCCGGGGCAATCCCTGGTGTAGGTGGATCGCCGCGCAACATTGGTTCACGTCCGGACGATCGTGAATCGCGTTAGTCTCATCGGTGCGTCCGTGATCTCGAGAGGAATCATGAAGCATCCAAGACTCGTCTCCATGCTGCTCGGTTTGGTGGTGGTCGCCACGGCGACGCCCGCGCTGGCGGATCGCCGCGGTCGCCCAGAGCGCCGAGACGACCGCCAAGAGCGGCGCCAAGACCGGCGAGAAGACCGGCGAGAAGACCGGCGAGACGACCGCCGAGATGATCGCCAAGATCGGCGAGAAGACCGGCGGGACGACCGCCAGGATCGGCGCGAGCGGCGCCGCGCGATGCAGGCGCCACCCGCGATCCGCGTTGAGCGCCACGACAACCGTCGCGGCTACGTCTGGGTGGATGGCCGTTGGGACTGGAATGGCTACGAGTGGGCCTGGAACACCGGGCGCTACGAACGTGAGCGCCGGGGCCACCGCTGGCGGCCGGTCAGCTGGGAGCTGCGCGGGGGGGAGTACGTCTCCGTCGGTGGCGACTGGGTCGTCATGGAGCCCACGATGGCGCCGCCCGCGATCCGCGAGGAGCGCTGGCAACCGCGCGCCGGGTTCGTCTGGGTCCGCGGCCAGTACGACTGGCGGGATGGCGAGTGGGCGTGGACGCCGGGGCACTACGACCGCGAGCGCGCGGGGTATCGCTGGGTCGAGCCACGGTACGAGCAGCGTAACGGCGTCTATGTGACGGTCAGCGGCAGCTGGTCGGTCCAATAGCCGTTTGACCCCGTCCCCATTGGGGCGGGATACTTACGGCCGGCTCTCCAGGGAGAGCCAGCCATGGCCGCCGACGAACCCAGCGGGCCACGACCCGCTCCGGTCGTGCTCCGGATCAAGCTGCGCTACGACGACGTCGAGTCGATGGTGCAGCGGTTTGCGCCGAACGTCGGCAAGTCGGGCCTGTTCCTGCCGACCAAGTCGTTGCAGCCGGTGGGTGCCGAGGTGAAGTTCGAGCTCCGGATCGCGGACGACACGCCGGTGCTGGTCGGCCTCGGGCGCGTCAAGGCTGCAAGAGCCCCGGATCCTGCCGCGCCACGCGCCGCGTTCGGGATGGCGATCGAGCTGATGCGGGTGACGCGCGAGAGCCGCGAGGTCATCCTGCGAATGCTCGAGCGCCGCAAGCAGCTGTCGCTGCCCGAGGTCGGGATCCCGATGCCCGCGGACATCGACGCCGCGCGCCGCTCCGAGGTCGTGGACACGCAGGTCAAGCACTCCGCGAGCGCCGCGGTGCCGGCGCCGCTGCAGAACCTCGACAGCGGCCCATCGGAGGCGCTGCTCACGGCGCCGCGTCGCCAGTCCGGGCCGATCGCGATCGCGAAGCTCAATGTCGTGGAGGCGCTCTCGCCCGAGCCCGTGCGCAAGCGGCGACCGGCGGTGCACGAGGTGATCGAGAGCGCGTCGGGGCCGATCGTGAGCGTCGTCAGTGTGCCCGGGCTCGACGACGACATCGATCTCGGCAAGGTGATCGCCCGTGCTCGCGCGCTCGCGGGTGGAGATCTCGATGCGGAGCTCGATGCGCTGCGCGAGGTCGCCGCCGCGCCACTCGAGATCAGCATCGAGGCCGCGTCTGCGGAGCTCGCGCGGCAGCTCGGCGGCAAGGCGATCAACAAGCAGGATCGCAGCGCGCGCTGGGCCCCACCGCCGGTCACGATCGCGGTCGCCCCTCCGGAACCCGAGCCGGTGATCGCGAAGCAGGCCGAGGTCGCGCCCGCGCCGGCACCAGTCCCCGGGGTACCCGAGCCGGCACCGGCGCCCGAGCCGATGGTCTCGGCGGTCGAGACCATGATCGATGCGCCGCTGCCCGCGCCGACGTTCTCGGGCGCGCAGCCGACGTTCGTCGACGACGAGGACTCGGGCCCGGTGCACGCCGCACCGCAGTCACCCGCGGACATCATCACGGATCCCGCGACCCCGCTGATCGACGATGACGTCGATCCCGCAGCGTTCGAGGAGCGCGAGCACTCCGCGCGCGAGGTCGAGCCCGATCAGATCGCGGACGAGATCCACCAGCTCGGCGACGGCGACTACGAAGAGGTGGAGCACACGATGATCGGCGCGATGCCCGAGGCCCCTGGCTTCGAGCACCAGGCGGCGTTCGTCACCGAACCCGGCGCGGCCGCAGATCTCGAGCGCAGCCTCGAAGCGCACCTCGCCGAGGCCGAGGCCGAGGCGGAGGCCGACGACCTCGGGATCAGCGGTGCCTACGTGATGCCCGCGGCGGCGCAGGCTCCGATCATGCTGCCGGCCGAGATCGTCCCCGACGAGCCGGGCTCCGACGAGGCTGCCGATGAGGCTGCCGACGCGATCGAGGACCTCGAGGAGATCGACGAGTTCGAGATCCTCGCAGAGGCCGACGCTGACGACGCGGACCTGCTCGCTTCGCATGGCGAGGCCGACGTGTCGGGGAGCCGCCGGCTCGCCGAGCCCGAAGCCGAAGCCGAAGCCGAAGCCGAACTCGACCTGGAAGCCCGGGCAGAGCCCGAGCCGCGGCCCTCGATCGCGGACTTCGTGTCGCGGCTCGACCTCAGCGACGAGTTCGAAGCGGCTCCGGATCCGGGTCCCGATCCGGAGCTCGATGTGGAGCCAGCGCCGCTGCGTGGATACGCGCAGGGCCGCAACGACGCGAGCTTCTCGGAGCTCGATGCGCGGCTCGGCGAGCTCGATGCCCGCGAGCTGAGCGCGGGGCATGCCCTCGCGGCGTTCGAGGATGACGGCCCGACCGGGAATCCCGACGACCTCGACGCCGACAGCCAGTACACGCTCGCGGGCGTGCTCCCGCCGGCGGATGTGACCTTCGATGCGCCGCACACCGGCTACGACGGCGGCCGAGCCTACGCGTTCGCCGACGAATCGTACCCGGTTTCCCCTGCGCGCTCGTTCGACGAGAGCGATGTGGAGGAGAGCCAGGTGCCGGTGCGCCGCAACCGGCGGCCCGCGTCACCGCAGCCACAGCCCAAGCCCGGCGACGATGGGTACGATCTCGAGACGGCCCTCGAGGCGCTCGACGTCGATCTCGACGATCTGTCGGTGCCGCACGAGCGGCTCGAGGCTCGCCCGTCGCAGCGCGCGCCCTCGCAGCGCCCATCGCAACGCGCGCCATCTCAGGTCAAGGGGAAGGTCCCCGAGCGCGCCACCACCGACGGTGGCGTGCTGATCCAGTTCGAAGACGACGAGTAGCCCGCGCGCTCAGTGCAGCGGAACCGGCGCCTTCGTGAAGAACTGGTTCGCGGTGCGGCCCTTCGAGCGGGTGGTCGGGTAGTAGCGGTAGCCGACCACGATGACGCCATCCTCGAACACGGCGTTCTGCGCGTGCTCCTGGCCCGCCTCGTCAGCGCCGGAGTCGGAGAAATCGAGGGCGTGGATGTTCGCGCTGCGGTTCGAGTTGAGGCGGGTCTCCGTGATCGTGGGGCACGGCGCCGTGATGCAACGCAGGCCGTTGTCCTTCACGAACGTGAACACGCCCTCCTCGGTGGAGCCCGTCGCGCTGCCGGCGACCCAGACCTCGGTGACGGCGAGCGAGGCGCCGCGATCATCGGGAGCCGGCGCGATGTCGCCACGGAGGAGGAAGCTCTCACCGTTGCGGATCCGCTCCTTGTACGAGGTCTGGACCGACGCCGGCATGCCGGTGTGCGAGAGGTCGAGAGAGTCGACATAGCAGCGGCTCGCCGTCGAGCCACGGCCACAGGTCGTCGTCGCGCGGTTCGGGCGGGCCACGAAGAAGCCTCCGCACCGGCTATCGAAGCTGCAGGCGCGCTTGTCCGGGGTCACGGTGAAGTAGGTGAAGGCGTCGGCCGTATCACCCTTTCCGGACTCGCCGTCCTGTGCGGTCTCGTCGGCCAGCTCGTCGGCAGGCTGCTCCGTGGTGCAGGCGGGGATGACCGAGGCGGCGAGCAGGGTGCACAGCAGCGTGGGGCGCAACATGGTGACTCCTAAGCGATGGGAATGAGTGCCCACGGCCGAATGCAACGAAGGTGCCCGAGCAGGTCGTTGGAGTTTCAACGAGGTGCGTCATGTCGCAGTGGCCATCCGACTGGCCATGGCCGAGCCTCAGGCCAGGCCGGGCTGGGCGAGCGCGGCGATCAGCGCGGGGCGATCTCCGGCGTGCTGCTGCCACAGCTCGATCATGCGATCGGCCTGGGTGCGGCGGGTGGCCGCGATCTCCTGGACAGGCGCGAGCAAGGGGAGCGCCTCGGGCGCGACGCGACCGAGTCCGTCCGTGGCGATCGCCACCAGCTCCGCGGCGAGATCTCCGACCGAGTGGCCACCGGCCTGTGCGGCGAAGCCTTGCATCGGCACGTCGGCGGCGAGCTGCTGGCGCTCGGCATACGTGAGCTTGGCGAGCAAGGCGATCGCGGCGGTGCGCGACGCGGTGTCGTAGAGCAGCCCGCGCATCATCGGCGAGAGCGCGGCGATCATCTCGAGCGAGCCGCAATCGCAGCCGCGCACCTCGATGAACTTCTTGAGGCGACCCTCGGGGAACAACGTCGAGAGGTGCATCGCCCAGTCGGATCGAGTGGCGCGCTCGCCGTTCCACCCATCGCGGAAGAACGTGCGGAACGTCAAGCCAGCGGGCACCGGGACGTAGCCGTTGCGGTAGACGAAGTACATCGGCACGTCGAGCGCCCACTCGGTGTACGCGGTGAACACGTCCTCGCGCTCGAACATGAACGGCAACAGCCCGGCGCGCGCGTTGTCGGTGTCTCGCCAGATCCACGCGCGATAGGACTGATAGCCGGTGACCTTGTCCTCGACGATCGGCGAGGCGGCCCACAGCGCGGTGAGCAGCGACGTGTTCGAGTACAGGCAGCGCAGCTTTGCGGCGGCATCGGCCTCGTCTGCGAAGTCGAGGTTCGCCTGCACCGTCGCCGTGCGCAGCATCATGTCCAGGCCGCGCGTGCCGACCGTGGGCATGTACGCGCGCATCACGTCGTAGCGCTGCTTCGGCATCCACGGGACGTTGGCGCGCCCACCGAAGGGTCGCAGCCCGGCCGAGAGCCAGGCGAGCCCGAGCTCCTGGGAGGCCACGCCGAGCTCCGCGATATACGCCTGCAGATCCGCGACGAAGTCGCGATCGTCGGCCACCGGGCGTCCGGCGAGCTCGAACTGACCGCCCGGCTCGATCGTGATCTGAGCATCCGCGCGCGACAGGGCGATCGCGTGGCCGTGTTCGATGACGGGCGTTCCGCTGTTGGCCGCGAACTTCGCGAACAGCGCGCCGATCCCGTGCGGCCCCTCGTAGGGCGGGGCCTCACCGGTCGCCTTGATCACGCCGATCAGCTCGTGCTCGGTGCCCACGCGCCATGCCGAGACGGGCTTACCCGCGGTCGAGAAATACTCGACCAGCTCGGCCGTCGACCGAACCGGAACATCTTCAGCTGCGTCGACGAGATGCACCGGGGGTTCGCGCACTCTAGGGGGTGATCTCGAGTGCGTCAATTGACCCGGCCCCATGCACGCCCGCTAATTTCGGCGGGGGGCGTGAACAATCCGTTGCGCAGGTGGGCCGTGGTAGCGTCGCCGCACATGCAGACACTGCTCGATCGACCGGGCTTTGCGAGCAAGCGAGGGCGCCTGCTCGAGCTGCTGCGGGTCCGTGCGTTCCAGGAGCGCGAGGTCACGTTGTCCTCGGGGCTGAAGTCGAACTTCTACATCGACTGCAAGCAGGTCAGCCTCGATGCCGAGGGCGCGGCGCTGATCGGCGATCTGTTCCACCAGGTGATCGACGAGGTCGCCCCGAAGGCGGTCGCGGTCGGAGGCCTGACGATGGGCGCGGATCCTCTCGCCACCGCGACCTCGATCCTATCCTTTCAGCTAGGTCGCCCCCGTGCGGCATTCCTCGTGCGCAAGGAGCCCAAGGGCCATGGCACCGGGCAGTGGGTCGAGAGCACCAAGCTCCCCGAAGGCGCGCCTGTGGTGATCCTCGAGGATGTGATCACGACCGGTGCGTCCACGCTGCGCGCGATCGAGCGAGCCCGCGGCGCTGGGCTGGTGGTCCTGCATGCGGTGGCCCTGGTCGATCGGCTCGAGGGCGGGCGCGAGGCCGTGATCGCGGAGACGCCCCTGACCACGCTGTTCACACGACGCGATTTCCTCGCCGACAAATGACCCGCCTCGTCGCGATCCTCCTGGTCTCGTTCGCGGTCGCCTGCGGCGCTGCGGATCCGCGCGTGCGGCTCGCGGGCGAGTGGCCTCCGCGCGCGGGCGACTACATCACGGTGACGCAGGAGTGGACGCGCTCGGCGGTGCTGCGCGGTTCGTATCAGGAGGTGATGGAGCTCTCGGCGACGCTCAAGTCACCGGAGTGGCACGCCGCGCACGCCGAGAAGGATGCGAAGAATCGCGGTCTCGTCGGTGAGGCCAAGGCGCAGCGGATCGCCCAGGCGCAGGCCGATGCCGGGGGGCCGTACGAGCTCGAGCTGATGGTGACCACCTGGGATCGCCGCGAGAACGATCTCGATCGCGGCAAGAAGAGCGTGTGGCGCGTGGTGCTCCTGGGCCCCGAGGGCAACGAGATCGTCCCGCTCGAGATCATTCGCGACAAGCGCCCGGCGTTCGTCGTGCGCTCCGAGTTCCCGGCGTTCGGTGACTTCGCCACGGCGTACGTCGTAAGGTTCCCGCGTGAGGCCAACATCCTCGGCCCCGACGTGAAGCAGGTCCGGCTCCGGATCAGCGGCGAGCGCGGCGGGCTGCAGGTCAACTGGGACGCGCCGTAGCGGCCCCCGGCGGCCGCCGCAGTCACTTCTTGGTCGGCGGCTTCTTGCCGCGCAGGCGATCCCAGAACCCGACGGGCTGATAGCCCTCGTCGAGATCATCGAACGTCTCGGTCGGCGGCAGCAGCGGCACCCTGCCGGTCTTGTCGGCGCCGGCGCGGAAGAACTCTTCCTCGGCATCGGAGAACGCGTGAACAGCGTCCTTGCGGACCTCGGCGACCGCGAGCTCGCGCGCCGGCGCCGCGATGTCCTTGGACACCGGCGCCGCGGACTGGGCGACGACCACCGCGCTGATCGCGCCATGCGCCGCGGCGAGATCACCGACGAGGATCGAGGGCTCGACCGAGGGCGCCTCCTGCGAGGCGCGCTTCGCGCGAGACGCCGCCGAGATCTCGCCCTTCCGCGCCTCCGGGCGATCGTCGGGCGGAATCTCGCCCGGAGGAGGGCGCCGCACTGGCGCGGTCTCCACCAAGGACACCTGGCGCACGATCCCATCCGACGGATCATCGGCGAGCTCCTCGGGCGCCGAGCTCGCGATCGTGGCGAGCGACTCCGAGGTCACCCGCGCGGTGTTGATCGTGGTGTCCACGGTGATGTGCTCGTGGACGGTCACCGTCGCGGTCTCCGTCTCGCTGACGACGATGCCCGGCGAGCGGATCTCACGGAGCTCACGGAGCTCAGCGACCAGCTTCGGGCTGTGCTCCGCCGAGCCGCCGGCAGCTGCCTGCGCCGCAGCGCGCCTGGCGTCCTCGGCATCGGCCGCGATCGCCCGGGCCTTGGCCTCGCGCCACATCGTCTCGTCCATCGAGTCCGCAGCGTCCTCTGCGACCAGCTTCGCGCGGCTGACCGCCTCGACCTGCGCCTTGGCATCGGCGAGCCGCTTCGCGAGCTCCTCGGCCTCGCGGGCCTGATCGTCGGCGGCCTTGGTCCGCGCGGCGGCTTGCTGCTTCGCCCACTCGGTGGCCTCGGCGCGGAGCTTCGCGTCCTCGGCGTCCGCGCGCGCTTCCGCCTGGTCGCGGAGCCGGGTAGCCGCGGCTTCACGGGCCTCCGTCTCGGTCTTGGCCCTCGCGGTCTGCTCGGTGTCGGCCTTGGCCTTGGCGTCGGCGACGAGCTTGTCGGCGTCGACCTTGGCCTTGGCGTCGGCAGCGCGCTGGTCTGCGTCGGCCTTGGCCTGGGCGTCTGCGGCGAGCTTGTCAGCGTCTGCGTCGGCCTTGGCCTTGGCCTGGGCGTCAGCGGCGAGCTTGTCAGCGTCAGCGTCGGCCTTGGCTTTGGCGTCAGCGGCGAGCTTGTCAGCGTCGGCCTTGGCATCAGCGGCGAGCTTGTCAGCGTCGAGCTTGTCAGCGTCGGCCTTCGCCTTGGCGTCAGCGGCGAGCTTGTCTGCGTCTGCCTTGGCGCGTGCCTCGGCCTCATCGCGCTCGCGGATCTGCTTGGCCGCCAGCTCGCGGGCGAGCGCCTCGGCGCGGGCTGCAGCCGCGGCCTTCTCCTCGGCGGCCTTGGCCTGATCGTCGCCCTCGTCGAACACGACCTTCGCCTCGAGCCCGATGTCCTTGGCGAAGATCCGCTCGCGCTTCTCCGTGTCCATCAGCGCCTCGAGCTTCTCGCGCGCCGCGCCGCGCGTGGGGAGCTCGATCTCGCCCGAGGCTTGTGAGGCCGGGACCACACCCGACAGCGAACCGACCTCTGCACCGACGACGCGGGGGACCAGCGCGCCCCAATCGATGTCGGGCTTGGTCTGCACCACGGGCGTCGACGCCGGCGTGGGCACCCGCTTCGACTTCTGCTTGCGCTTGCGCTTGCCGCCCTTGAGCTTCTGCGAGGAATCGCGCGCGGCCGGGATCGGGCCGCTGTCCGAGGCGGCCTGGGTCCGCTGGATCACGGCATCGCGGTCGCTGCCGACCAGCCACTCCTCGATCGCGAGCACCGCCCGCCACGTCGCCTTCGGCTTCT
>JAYVRN010000556.1:0-15888 GCA_043776275.1 Myxococcales bacterium
CCGATGCCGACGAGGAGCATGTGGCCCTTGTGGAGCTCGCGCACCCGCTTCATCGCGGTGCCGAAGCCCGCATCCTCGATGATGATCGCGGGGAGCAGCAGGAACGACAGCGTGGTCCAGATCGATTCGACGATGCCGGCGATGATCTTGCCGACGATCGAGCTCTCGTCGCGGGCGGCCTTCACGAACATGTCGACGATCGTCGAGATGATCGAGAGGAACAGGATCGCGACGAAGTTCTTGCCGGCATCCTTCATGCCCACGCCGATGGAGGGCTTGCCGCCGCGGAGGTGGACATCGATCATGTTCACGGTCACGCCGCAGAAGAAGTAGAAGATGATGAACGAGCCGAGCGTGGCCACGCCGCCGACCGCGGCCCACACGCCGTTCGACCAGTGTGGCTCGATCGAGAGCAGCACGGCGACCCAGCCCACGAAGTAGAGGATCTGGATCAGCACCTGATAGAGCAGCGGCGCGAGCAGCTTGCGGTCCTGGCCCGCCATCGCGAACGCCGCCTTCAGGAACGACCAACCCTTGCCGAGACTATCGAAGAACCCCATAGGGGATTTTTATCATGTGTCGCGGGCGGTGCGAGCGGATCCGTTGGTGGCCACGTAGGTCTGCGCGCGGGTGTCCCAGGCGTAGACGCCGGCGCCGTCGGACACGTCGAGGTCGCGGATGCCGCGCTTGATCGGGCGGAAGCCGTCGGTCATCGGCAGGCTGTCGACGATCCGCAGGCGACGCGGCCGCCCGTACTCCGGCAACCCCGCGACCGCAGCGGAGATCGCGGCGAGATCGAGCACCGCGTGCGGGAGTAGCTGGAGGGCCGCGATCGGGATCTCGATCGCCGGATCGCCGGGATCGTGGCTCCCGGCCGCGATGCAGCGCGCGACCCCGGGCACCTCGTAGAGGGCATCCTCGATCCGCGTGGACGCGACGACACCGAGCCGGGTCTGGATCATCTGCGATGCCCGATCGTGGAACCAGAAGTCACCCTCGGGATCGACGGAGAAGATGTCGCCGGTGACGAACCAAAGGTCGCCGGCTTCGAACGCGTCGCGGATCAGGCGGCGCGGATCGATGTGCGCGACGTCGGCGCCGGCACGCTCCGAGAGGCGCGCCACCAGCATGCCGGGCTCGTCGAGGCGGGCGCGGATCAGCCGCCCGGCGCCATCTCGCTCGAAGTCGTCGTCGGGGAAGCTCCACGCGACGACCGCGACCTCGGGGCTGCCGGGGAGCGGCCGACCGACCGAGCCGATCTTCTTGCCGCGCGCGTTCGCGAGCACGGTGTTGGCCTCGGTCGAGGCATACAGCTCGAGCACGCCGACCGGGCCGAACCGATCAACCAGCCGGCGCCACACATCGCGCCGCATCCCGGAGCCGGCGAACAGCCGCACCGGGGTGTTCTTCTCGCCGAGCACTGGCGCGGCGTCGACGAGCCGGCGGGCCATCTCGCCGGCATAGAACACCACGCTCACGCCATAGCGCCGGATCTCGTCCCAGAACGTGGCGGGCTCGAACGTGCTCGCGAGGGCGAGGCGCGCGCCGCCGATCAGCGCCGAGCCGGCGGACACCAGCGTCCCCGACGGGTGGTGGAGCGGGAGGCAGCAATACACCGTGTCGCGCGTGGTCAGGGTGGCGGCCGCGGCGGCACCGAGCGCGGAGAACGCCCAGCGACGATTGGTGATCCGCGTGGCGCGTGGCGGCTCGTGCGTGCCCGAGGACACGAACACCATGGCGAGATCGCGCGCGCGGCCCGGGTCGGGCTTGTACCAGGCGGGGAGCGTGACGGTCTCCGGATCGATCGACTCCATGTCGATCACTCCCGACGGCAGCGTGCGTTGCGCACCGGGCTGCCACGGCACCTCGCCGACGCCGCCGAGCACGAACACCTTGCCGGCGATCGCCGCGCGGGCACGGACGGCGCTGTCGGGATCGACGATCACGACGTCCGTCTCGCCGAGCTCCATCACCTTGGGCAGGAGCTCGTCGTGCGTCTCGGGCGAGAGCAGCACCGCGACGGCGCCGAGCCGGTTCAGCGCGCACACGATCGTCAGGTGACTCGGGCGCGACTTCATCATCACGCCGACCTTCTGGCCGGGCTTGATCCCGCAGGCGACGAGACCCCGGACCACCGCATCGACGCGGCGGTTCGCGTCGGCATACGTGAACGCGCGGCCGCGGAACAGGAAGAAGGTGTGGTCGCCGATCTTGCCGGCCTGATCGGCGAGCGCACGGCCGAACGAGATCAGCGAATCGTCCTGCAGGTTGCGCAGCCGGGCGAGGCGAGGGAGCTGCCAGCGGGCGTTGTCGAGGTAGTTGCCGAGGTCCTCGGATAGCTCGGCCATGCGATCGACCGCGGCCTTGGCGGTCTTCTCGATGATTTCGCGTGCGATCTCGAGCGTCGAGTCCGCGTCCTGATCGTCATCGTCGTCGTCGGGGTCCACATCGTCTGCAGTGACGGCGAACGGATCGGGCAGGCCACCCGCGCGCGCATCGAACGCATGCTCGGGGACGTGACCCTGGCCCTCACGCCAGCGCATCCACTCGACCACGCTCGGCCAGGTGATCGTGAGCGCCGTCGATCCCACCACGAGGCCGAAGTGACCCGCCTTGAGCGGGATCTCGTACATCGTGTCGACCTTCTGCGCGGCGCGGCGGATCCCGCGGACCGCGGCCGGGCGGCCCATCTCGTCGCGGCTGCCGACGAAGTAGAGGATCGGACAGGTGAGATCCGAGAGCGTGACGGTGTGGCCATCGATCACGAAGCCACCCGACTGCATCCGGTTCCCGACGATCATCTCGTCCACGAACTTGCGGAACGCCGGGCCGGGCCAGGCGACGAAGCCCTCGCCGCCGAGGAACAGCCGCTTGGCCTCGCGCTTCTCGAGCGCGGTGCGATCGTGGAGGTTCTTCACGAAGTCGACGAGCTGCATCGCCTCTTTCCGGGCCGACAACAGCTTGAAGCCGGTCGAGGTGAAGAAGCCGGGCAGGCCCGGAATTCGCGCGAGCGGCCACGACAGCGCCGCGCGGACGCCGGCGACCAGGCGCTCCGTGGTGTCCTCGCCGAGCTTCACCGTGCGGTGGAGATCCACGGGCGAGCCCATCGTGATCACGCTGGCGAGCCCGGCGGACTTGCGGAACGCGGCGGCCTGGTAGCAGAACATGCCGCCCTGCGAGTACCCGGCGAGGTGCACGTCGTGCCCGGTCACGGCCCGCACGCGATCGATCGCTTCGGACACCGCGCGCACGTGATCGTCGAGGGTGCGGTCCATGCCGCCTTCCTCACGCTCTGGCGCGCCGAAATCGACGAGCCATACATCGACGCCCCAGCGCGAGAGCGCCGCGACGGCGCTGACGTCGGGGGAGATGTCGTAGACCTCGGACGCGACCATCAGCGGGGGGACGAGGAGCAGCGGCGCAGCGACGACGCGCGCGCCGGGGTCGGGCATCTTCGCGTAGCGACGGAGCCGGTACACGCGCTCCTCGTGGACGATCTCGAAGGCCGCACCGTAGGGCGCCGTCAGCCGGCCAGCGCGCGCGATCTCGAGCGCGTTCTGCCACGCGAGGCCCACGCGGCGCAGCCGCTTCGCCCACCTGACCTGCCGCCGTCGTCGCCGGGTCGCACCACCCGTGCTTCCGGCTCCACCCGTCGCTGCCATCTCAGCCAGGCTCGCCTGCGAGCCGGTAGCCGACGCCGCGCTTGCTCTCGATCAGATCATCGGCCGCCACGCTCGCGAGCTTGCGGCGAACGCGGTGGACGAGCTCGCGCACGTTCTCGCTATCTGCCTGCACTGAACGGAACGACAGCGCATCGGCGATCTCGTGCCAGGCGACATAGGCGAGCTCGGCATCGGTGACCATCCGCCGGCGCTCGACGAGCAGCTGCAGGAGACCAAACTCCATCGCCGCGAGCTCGATCGACGACTCCGCGATCCGGAGCACACCACCGTCGACGCGCTGGCGCAGGTCGAGCAGATGCCCACGCGGGGTGGTGACCTTGGCGCTGAACACCAGCTCGTCCCGGCGGGTGGGCGCGGTGCGGCCCGAGCCGCGGGGCGGTTCCATCTTCGGCAGCGCCTCGGGCCAGAAGTAGAACTTCACGTCGCCGAGCCGGACCGTGTTGCCACTCGCGAGGACGGCATCGGTCACGCGGGTACCTTCGACCTCGGTGCCGTTGCGGCTCGAGCTGTCGACGACGTGCCAGGCGTTGTCCACGAGCTGGAGCGTGGCGTGCTCGCTCGAGACCGAGGCATGGAGCACGGCGACATCGACCCGGGGATCCCGGCCGATCTTCGCGCCATCGGACACTGCGTGAGCCACACCCCAGGCATCGACGAGCGCGGCGGTGGCGCTCGTCATCCGGGAGAAGATCTGCTCACTCGTGATGCCGGGCGACGCGATCGCGACCCCGTGGGTCGTGCACAGCACGCCGATCGAGCGGGGTGATGCGCAAAGGAGACACGCGGCCATGCCTGGTCAGGGTCACCCGGGAGTCACATCTTACGCAAGCATGACGGTCAGCTACCACTGGCCTCACCGTGAGTCCGACGTGAGTGCCAAGGTCCCGCGCGTATAATCGTTCCAATGCGGCAACTGCTCGGGTGTGTCCTCCTGCCGGTCGGGCTCGGCGCGTGTTCGCTCCTGTACAACCCGAGCAACATCGATTCGCAGCGCGACGCGCCGGTGATCCCGATCGATGCGCCGTTCGATGGCGATCCGGCGATGTTGATGCTCGATCACGCACGGCCGGCGACGCTGCTCGAAGGGCAGGGCGCGGGTGGGAGCCGCGCAGCGATCCTCGTGATCGATGGGACCAACATCGTCAAGGAGAACACCATCGTCACCCTGACGCCGATGGCCGGTGCGACGAAGACTCCGATGGTCGTCGTCGACAACACTCGACTGGAGACCTCCGCCGACGGGCGCTATCTGTCGGTGCCCGTCACGCTCCCGGTCGACAAGCTCGGCCTGGTCGCCGGCGATGCGATCAAGCTCGACGTCAAGGTCGAGCAGGACGGTCCAGCGGGGCGCATCAGCAAGACGTTGATCGGGGCGATCACGATCAAGGGGCTGAGTGAGATCGATGGCGCGGTACCGGCGGGCGGATTCGCCGGCGGCGCTCCCAATCTCTACTCGCTCGTCAACATCACCTCGGGGTCGGTCGGGCCTGCGGCGGGCGCTACCGAGCCGATCATCATCCGGTCGACGTCGTCCCTCTCGATCGGCGCGGGCCTCGCGATCTCCGTCAATGCAACGACCACGGTGGGCGGGCCCGGCGGGGGCGCAGGTGGCGCGGGCGGCGCCGGCACTGTCACCGGCGTGAGTGTCGGCGGGCCAGGCGGCGGGCCTGCGGGTGGCACCACGTCGGGCCAGGGCGGCGGCTTCTCGGCCGACACCTTCGTTCCCACCCTCGGGACACCACAGCGAGGGAGCGGCGGCGCTGGTGGGCCGGGGAGTACGCTCTCGGCGGGGATGAACGGCGGTGGTGGCGGCGGCTCGATCGAGCTGACCGCCGATGGAGACCTGGTCGTGGGTGCCGTCCAGGCCAAGGGCGCCGCACCGTCGGGAAACGGCAATCCCGCGGGGGGTGGCTCGGGTGGCGTGATCTTGCTGCGGGCCGGCGGCACGCTCACCGCGACCTCCCTCGATGTCAGCGGTGCGACCAACGGCGCTGCTGGACACGCGCGCCATGACGCGGGTGGGACAGCGACGGTCGGGACCGCGAACGGCGCCTTCCGCGGCCCGATGTTCGTCGCTCCACCGTTGTTCACCACCGATGCTCGACCGACGATCATGATCGCAGGCAAGCCGCTGTCGTCGCTCCGCTACTTCATCCAGAACGACACCGGCTCGATGATCCGCGGCCCGCTCACCGCGAGCATCCCTGCGAGTGGGCTGGGCGAGCTCGGATGGGGAGCGCTCGACACCGAGGCGCTGTTCCCTGGCCTCAACCAGCTCTGCCTCGTGGTGGCGACGGGCGACAACTCCTCGGATACCGCGAACTGTACGAGCCTCGCGTGGGTCGCTCGCTGATCGCGCGAGCTACTTGGTCTTCGTGAACGCTGCGATCTCGCGGTCGAGCCTCGCCAGCGTCGCCAGCGCTTCCGCGCGCTTGTCGGGCCGGGTCATCGCGTCCTGGATCCGGATCATCCGGTAGCGCGGCCACAGCTCGTTCGCGGCGGGCCCCAGCGCGCTGAGCTTCTGCCCGACCTCGCGATACTTCGCCGCGACCGCGGCTGCGTCGTCCTTCGCCGGCACCTCGGGCTGCTTGATCTCGGGCTGCTTGGTCTCCGCGGGCTTCCCGACCTTTGGATCCTTGGGCTTCCCGATCGGCTTGGGCGGAAGCTTCGCGGTCGTCTTCACCTCGGGCGGGGACTCCACGACCTCCGGCACAACGTCAGCGACAGCGGCTGCCGAGCCGCCGTGCGTCATCACCGGCGTCGGTGCGGTGGCCTGTGTGGGCTCTGGCGTCATCGCGACCGGAGTGCGCTCGGCGGGGGGCGTGGGCGGAGCCTCGGCCGGCTCGCCACCGCGCAAGGCGAGGGCGAACACGGTGACCGCTGCAGCGCCGACCAGCCCGAACGCGGCGAACATCCAGCGTCGACGGATCGGCGGCCGCGTGCCAACGGGGTAATCGAGCGGCGGGGTGACGGCGGTGCTGGTCTCGGCTTGCGAGGCGGGGCGCCTGGTCGCCACGGAGGCAGGCGGCAGGGCGGGCACCGAGGCGGCCGCCGAGAACGGAGGCGGGAACGTATCGTTGCCCTGCGCGGCGTGCCGAGGCTCGGGCGTCTGCGGCTGCGTGATCGCGGGGAGACGCGTGCTGGCCTGGGCCGGGACCCCGAGCGCCACAGCGGCAGCGGGGCGATCTCGAACGATCAGATCGAGGAGCTCGCGTGCGGCCTTCGCCGTCGGCGGGCGATCATCGCGCCGCTTCGCCATCAGGCGGCGAGAGAACGCCTCGAGCAGGGGATCCACCTCGAGGTACGGGACGCGCTGGCTGATCGGCGGTGGATCCAGGAGCAGGTTCGCGCGCGCGACCTCGGCCCCGGTGCCATCGAACGGGAGCTTGCCGCACAACATCTCGTAGATGACGATCCCGAGCGCGAACAGATCGATCCGGTGATCGATCGGATCGGCGACCGCCTGTTCGGGGGCCATGTAGTGCGGCGTGCCGAGCACCAGGCCGTTGGTGGTCAACCGGCCCTGGCCATCCGACCCATCACCACCCTCGCGGAGGATCGCGATCCCGAAATCGACGATGCGTGGCACTTCGGCGCCGTGCATGTCGGTCTCGACGATGATGTTCTCCGGCTTGAAGTCGCGGTGGATCAGCCCCTGCTCGTGCGCGTGATACAGGCCCTCGAGCAGCTGGCGGGTCAGGTGGATGATCCGCTCCGCCGGCATCGGAGCCTGGTCGAGCATCGCCGCGAGGTCGCGACCCTCGGCGAAGTCCATCACCATGTAGCGCATGCCGTTGGGGGTCTCGCCGACGTCCACCACGCCGATCACGTTGGGGTGGTGGAGCCGCCCGGCGAGCTCGGCCTCGCGCTCGAAGCGCTGCGCGATCTTGGGATCCTCGAGAAGGCGCGCATGCAGGACCTTGACGGCGAACGGCCTGCCGACCTTGACGTGCCGCGCGCGATAGACCGCCCCCATCGCGCCTTCGCCGAGCCGCATCTCGATCTGATAGCGGTTCGCGAGGGTCTCGCCGATCAGCGGCTCGAGCCCGACGGAAGCATCGAGGGTCTCGGCCATCAGAACCTCCCGAGCCAGGTAACCGCGCCTCCCGTGCCCTCTGCGGCCCGCGTGACCACGAGGTGTGAGTCCTTGGCGGACGTGACGAACAAGATCGTCGTCGCGATCGCGCAGCCGATCCCGACCACGAAGCCCGCATCGGCGACGAGACTCGTCGTGCGGATGCCATCGCGCTCGCTCTCGGAGCACGCGAACGGGGCGGCATCGCAGTCCCGGTACTTCGAGCGCGCGCGCAGCCCCATCGCGATCCCCACCCCGAACCCGACAGCGCTGATCCCGGCGGTGATCTTCGCGGGGGTCGTGAAGTGTCGGGCGATCGCCGGCGTCATGGTCCCGATCGGCTCACGCGGATCACCCTGCTTTGGCTTCGGCCGGACCGGCGCATCGGGGAGCAGCTGCGTCGCCGCCGCCACGAAGCGCGCGTGCGCATCGGTGAGCGAAGCGAGATCGATCGCGGGACGCGAGACGCTCTTGCCGGTGCTGGGCTCGACCCACGTGGTGTCGACCTGGATCGCGCCACCGCTGCCGGTGTCGACCATCACGACGAACAGGAGCTGAGGCGCTCCGACCCGCTTCGCGACATCTTCGATGCATGCGGGCGTCGCGATGCAGTCGGCGGGGATGCCATCTGGCGGGAGCTGGCGACGGACCTCGAGCCCTCCCACCGCGTCGATGTCGAGCTCGAGCTCGAGCGCATCGGCGAGCTCCTGGCTGAGCGCATCGACCCGCGCGGCATCGAGGTTGACCGCGAGCCCGGGCACGACGGCGACCCGAAGCTTCGGGGTGGCCGTGACCTTCGGGGCGACGGCCTGGTCGGCGTGCGCGCCGCGAGGCAGCACACCCGAGACGACGACCAGCGCCAGAAGTACTTGCTTCACCATCTCCATCGTACCGACGACGTCTGTGAAAAACCGTAAGCCCGAATCACATGTCGGGTGAGAGGTCCGTTAGGTCGACCACACTCACTTACTCAGCTGCTTTTTCGGCGTCTTGTCGCCGAACAGGCGCTGCCGGGTGCCCTTCCGGTTGTACTGCACGGCATAGAGCAACCCCGCGATCCCTGAGAGCGGGAGCGCCACCAGGAGCACGGGGAACAGCAGGAACATCGGGATGAACTTGCTCGCGATCGCAGCGAAGGCGAGCCACGCCGCGGACGCCGGCACGGCTTCGCGGAGGGAGCCGGCATAGAGCCAGCCGATCGGCCCGAGGACCATCGACGCCACGCCGGACTTCACCCACGATTTGTCGCCTTGCTTGGGCGCCTTGGTCAGCTCCTGCTTGACGCCATGCGCGCGACGCGCGAGCTCGAGGGCGGAGCCGAGCTCGTCGCCACCAGAGGCGTCGTCGTCGGACCGTGCGCGCGCGGCGATCTGCTTCGGCTTGCGCGACACCAGCTCGGCCTGGCGGGCGCTGAGGGCGTCCTTCTCGGCTTGCTGCTGGGCTCGCTGCTCCCGCACCTTGGCCTGCGCCGCGTCCCTGCGACCTTGCTGCGCCGCGGCGTCGGCCTTGACCTCGGCCTCCAGCGCAGCGAGCCGCTCCATCACGGCACGGTCGTCATCGGACACGCCTCCGACTATGGCATGATCCCTGAGAATGTCGCTGCGATCGTTCCTGCCACTGCTCGCCGTGGTCACCCTCGGCTGCGGCGGCGCCAAGGTCTCGGATGAACCGACCACGGCCAAGGAGAAGCAGCGTCGCGAGGCGCGCGCGAGTGGCGAGGACGGCGGCGGCACCAAGACCTGGGGCGGCTGGCGCTACAAGGGCGATCGCAACGCGTGCTTCTACAGCCTCAACGGCCGCTGCTTCAAGACCGAGAACGCGGCCTGTCAGGCGGCGCGCTGCGGGAAGCCGAAGAAGTGCAACGTGAGCGGCGGCGGACCGGCGCTCGTCAGCTGCAAGTAGCCTACGCCGCCTTGGGCGCGACGACCTTCGGAATCCGCACGCGCGGGCCGACGCGGTACTCGATCGACTTCACGTTGCGATAGAACTCGCCGTCGATGATCGGCGCGAGCAGCTCGTCGCCGGTGGCCTCGAGCTTCATCTCGCGGCATGGACGATCGAGGATGTTGCGGCCGACCATCTCTTCACCGCGCGCCATCCGGGGGATGTTGCGGATGATCGCCCACGGGCTCGGGGTGCCGACGATCGCGTTCATCAGGCCCGGCTGATCCGCCTTGCCGAAGAACCGGAGCACGTTGCCGAGGTTGATCGACATCGACGCGATGTGCACGCCGGTGAACTGGTCGCCGGGGAGCCGCATGCCATCGAGCAGGACCTTGCACGAGGTCGGCTCGAACATCTCCTTCGCATACGTGCGCAGGGCGCCGAGCGGGAGCTTCGAGAGCGGCGTCAGGGCGATCGGCGCGGAGCCGATCGTGTTCGCGACGATCTTCACGATCGTGCGCGGGTTCGGATCGTCGTGCTCGTAGTACTTCGCGTAGAACCGCTGCCCCACGCCGCCGGCGGCGCTGGCGAAGCCATAGGTGCGGAACGGGACCTCGACGCCATCGACGATCTGGACGCCGTCGATCACCATCGAGTCGACCTCGGTCTCCTCGATCACCGCGCCGAACTCGACCGAGCGACGGAGCGATCCGAGGATGCCCTCCGCATCGCCGACGATGCCGACGTTGTTCGCGACGAAATCGATCGTCCCGCCCTTGGTGGGCAGGGTCACGGGCAGGCGCAGCGCGGAGCCCACGAACTCCTCCTCTTGGAGGACCTCCATGCCCATGCGCAGCATCCAGTGGAGCGCGCCGTCCCCGCCGTCCGCGACCCAGTAGCGGGCGCGCTTGCGGAGGAAGTCGCGCAGGACCGGCTTGATCGACTCGATCGACGACGTCGAGTGGACTTCACCGAGGTCACCAACAATCCGCTGGAGCCGCTCGGCCCGGTCGGGCTTGTTGCGGTTCTTGCGGCTGTTGGGGTTCGTGATGACGCCGATCTCCATCAGCCCAGGAAGACTGCAAGAGCCGGGCGAGACGCACCGCGTCGTAAGCGACTGGAATCACGTTCTGGCAACTGGCAGGAACCGGCCGGCTGCGTAGGCCTTTACGCGGGAACTGGATAACCCCCGAGTCGGTTGGATACCGTCGGGGGCGTGCGGATCCTGCGGCACTGGATTCTCGGGCTCTGGGGGCTTGCCGGATGTGGCCAGGGCCTGCCTGCGAGCCGTTCGCAGCCCGGCCGGGACGACGCCCAACGTCTCGTCCAACAGCCCGTCCTGGAGGTGCCACACGCGCCGTTCGATGTGGTCCCCGCAGAGCTCGGGGATCCGCATGTTCTCGAACGGATCCGCCACCGTGTGGTGGTGCAGCGCTGGGGACTCGCGTGGCCCACTCATGATGGTGCGCCGATCGGCAACGAGGCCCGCGGCAGCACTTCGAACGCCGACATCTTGCCGGTGATCGGCGAGCTCGGGCGCAAGATCCGGATCGTGGTCGAGGATGACAACGCACGGTTCGCGATGTGGATCGCGCGCGATGACGCCGCCGAGACCGCACTCGCGCCGCTGCAGCTCTCGGATCAGCATGGCGCCGCGACCACGCAGTGGATCGAGCCGGGCGTTCCCTTGATCGCGACCAAGCGCGTCGACGGCCGGCGCCACATCGAGCTCGTCGACGACATGCTCGCCGTCGAGGCGTGGGCGAAGGCGGGGTGGATCGGGAACGTGTGGGCGGTCGCGCCCGGCGATCACACGTTGCCCTCAGTCAATCCCGGGAACGCCTCGGCGTGGACGCCGGTGCGCGATGGGCGACCGCTGATCCGGATCGCTCAGGGCGCCGTGCTTCGCGCACGCGGCGATGCCGGTGCCGCCGTCATGGCGACGATCAAGTCGACCGAGTTCGTGGTGGCGGTGATCGCCACGGGCCCTGTGTTCACCGAAGTCCTGGCGTCTCGTCCGTTCGTCCGGATCCGCGGCTTCGTCGAGAACTCCCGGATCCTCGGGCCGACGGATGCGTTCATCTCCCACGGCCACGGCTCGGGACATGGGTTCGGGATGTCGCACGCGGCGCGGCACGAGATCCCGGCGGGGACCTGCCTGTACGACAAGATCCAGGGCGAGGTGATCGGGGTGGCCCTCGAGATCCAGACCCGACTCGGCGGGCGGCTCGAGGAGGACTGGGCGCTGGTCTATGTCGACACGCCGTGGAACGTGGCGTCGATGTACGTCAAGAACCTCGGGACCGATCCGGCGCAACCGCCGACCTGGGACTCGTGCATGGAGCCCTCGCATCGTCGATAATCTGCAGATGCGGTGGACCCTGCCCGTGCTGCTCGGCGCGCTCGCGGCGTGCGGTGGTGCACCCGCGCGCGGACCTGCTGCGATCGCGAAGCCCGATCCGGGCCCACTCGTGGCGAAGCCAGCGATGGCCGATCGCACGCCGGTGGATCCGATCGCCGCGCTGACCCCCGTGATCGGCGCCGACGTCTCGTGGCTCGCACCGGGCCAGGCGCAGCTCGAGCTCGATGGTCCACCGATCGAGAATCCCGGGGGTGGCAGGCCGATCGAGGTCGCGATCATCGACGCGCACGGCAATCGCGTGCGCGTGGCGCTGCGGCTCGATCATGCGCGGTTCTCGCTGTGGACGGATCGCAACCGGCTGTTCGGCGTGATCCGGCGGACCCAGCGCGTGGTCGAGGCCTTCGATCGGAGTGGCGATGTCCACGCCACGGTGAACGCGGGTGCGCGGGTAAAGCGGATCGGTCACCGGAATGCCGAGACCCGGATCCGGTACTTCGGCGTGCTCGAGGTGGAGGGCTGGGTTCCGGACACCGTGCTCGGCGATTCGGGCCCGATGCGCGAGCCTCGCGGGCGGTTCCCCTCGGGACATCGCACGCTGATGGTCACGCCGGGCGCGGTGATCCGCAGCGAGCCCAAGTGGACGGGCGACGAGATCGCGGTGATGGCGAACGGGTACTTCCTCGATACGCTGAACGAGCTCGAGGACGGCTGGACCGAGGTGTCCTACGACGACGGCGATCTCTCGATCCGCGGCTTCGTGTCGACGCGGCTCCCGCCGGGGCAGGTGCATCGGCCAAAGACCGATCCGGAGCTCCAGCCCGTACCGATCACGCCGAACGCCAAGGTCGCGAGTGGCACCTGCTTGTACTCGCGCGTGAAGGGCGATCCCATCGGCTACATCGTCGGAGACCGCGAGGTCGATCTCGCGGACGCCGACCTCGGGTGGTTCACGCTGACGATCGATTCGCCCTGGGGACCGATCTCATTCGCGGCGCGCGGCGCGACGCGCAGTGATCTGACGCCCTGCGCGCCGGCCGGGACCGTGCCTCCTCCGGCACCGCCGCCGTCGTCCGTCCCGCCTAACGTCCCGTGAACTTCGGCGCGCGCTTCTCGAGCAGCGCGGCGATCCCTTCGCGCGCGTCCGCCATGACGATCGAGGCGGCCTGCACGTGGGCCTCGGCCCGCGCGGCCTCGG
The DNA here is from genome assembly GCA_043776275.1 of Myxococcales bacterium. Lineage (GTDB taxonomy): Bacteria > Myxococcota_A > Polyangia > Haliangiales > Haliangiaceae > JABFXX01. Next base: position 13,200 of record JAYVRN010000556.1, read on the forward strand.
CCACCTCGAGCGCGAGGCCGCGACGGATCGCGCGCTTGGTCTCCTGCACCGCGAAGGGCGCGTTGGCCGCGATCGTCTGGGCGAGCGCGAGGGCCGCAGGGAGCACGTCGGCGGCGAGCTCCGCGCGATTCAAGATCCCGAGCCGCTCTGCCTCGGCACCCTCGACCAGGCGCCCCGTCAGGAGCAGCTCCGACGCGCGCGCCATCCCGATCAGGCGCGGCAGCAGGTAGCTGATCGACATCCCAGGTGCGAGCCCGAGCTTCACGAAGTTCGCACCGTACTTGGCGTCGAGTGCGCCGATCCGCAGATCACAGACGAGCGCGAGGCCAAACCCGCCACCCACGGCGTGACCATTGAGCGCGCCGATCACCGGCACGCGAACGTCGAGCAGCGACAGGAACGGCTCGTACATCGCGAATGACTTCTCGTGCGGCGCACGATCGTCGCCCTCACGCTGCAGCGTGGACTTGAAGTCCGCACCGCTGGAGAAGCACGCACCGGTGCCGGTGACGATCAACGCGCGGATCTGATCATCGTCACGCGCGCGCGCACTCGCGATCGCGAACGCATCGAGCAGCTCGGGCGTCATGCTGTTGCGGTTGTCGGGACGATCGAGCGTGATCACGCCGACGTCTCCTCGAGTCTCGTAGCGCACTGCCGCGGTCATGTAGGCACCCTACCTCCACGCGGTTTCTCGGGCTTCGGGCACTTGCGGGCAGTTGCAGAACCCGCTCTGCGGATCTCGCAGGGGGCTGCGGGTCGTGCAGCCCACTTAGGCTGATTCACACGACATTACGGTTAGTTAGCTCTTGGCCCCAGCTCTGCACTTACTCCGAACCGAAGCCGGTTGGCTTCCAGATTGGAGAAAGCGTCATGTCGAAGTTCAAGGCCGCCCTCATCACCATGTTCCTCGGTACCTCGTCCGCCGCGATGGCCTCGCCCTCGGTCTCGTTCTCGGCCAACGCGCAGCTCTCGTGGGGCGCCAGCGCCGCCGCCCCGATCGTTCGCGACCACCGCTCGAACGACTACGCGAACGCGATGCCTTCGACGCGCATGACCTGGATCTCGCTCGCCGACTCACTGCAGCTGTCTCGCGGTCGCGACATGATCCGCCCGACCGCTGGCAACTTCACCCAGATCGGACTCCAGGCGATCAACGGCAGCACCTGGATCGAGTCCGTCGTCGTGTTGTTCAAGGATGGCACCTCGCAGACCGCCACGTTCAACGAGTACCTCAACCGGCGGAGTGGGTTCCTGCAGTTCAACCTCCAGGGCCGCCGCCGCTCCAGCATCGATGCGATCGTCGTCAACGGTCAGGCGATGCGCCGCGGCAGCTACAAGGTCTTCGCGTTCGGTGCCGTGCAGGTCGAGCAGCCGATGCCCCCGGTCTATCAGCCGCCGATGAACCCGCCCCCGGTCTATCAGCCGCCCGTGCAGCCGCCCGTGCAGCCGCCCGTCGTCCAGCAGGCGCCGGTGATGCTCAGCAGCGAGCTCTCGTTCGCGAACACGCAGGGTTACCGCCTGGTCTACGTGGCAGGCAACGCCGGTACGTTCTCGACCCTGCGCATCCAGACCCATGCCGGCACCATGCCGCTCGCCAAGGTGCTGGTGACGTTCACGAACGGTCAGACGCAGGCGTTCAGCAATCTCAACCTGACCCTGACCGCCGGCGAGAAGGTCGACCTCCGCCTCGACCCGCGCGGCGAGGGCCACATCGCGACGATGTACGTGTTCACGAACGACACGATGACTCAGCTGTCCAGCGTCATCACCGGCTCGTTCGACGTCACCGGCCTCTGATCCTAACGGCAACCCCGGGCGCCCGAGCTTCGATGCTCGTGCGCCCTTTTGTTTGGAGTGCCCCATGACCAAGCTCACCACGCTGACCGCTTCCTTCGTCGCGCTCGTCGCGCTCGTCGGGCTCTCGTCCTCGATCGCGATGGCGCGCCCGGCGCAACTCCCCGCGCAGGACAGCTGGCGTGATCGTCAGGAGCTGCGGCTCGAGCGCGAGCAGGCCAGCGGTCACCGCAGCTATCGGCCGACCTGGGTGGCGTTGTCGGGGGCGACGAAGATCGTCCGCGGTCGCGATGTGATCCAGGTCGGAGCCGAGCGGGGGCGCTTCACCCAGCTGCGGTTCCAGACCACCGACGGCACGTCGTCGATCGAGCGGGTGTTGATCCGGTTCGCCGACGGCCGCTGGCAGGTCGCCGATCTCGACACCCGGCTCTCCACCGAACGGCCGATGGTCGAGCTCGCCCTCGACGGAAGCCGCCGGCTGATCGATCAGATCATCGTGATCGGATCGGCGAACCGGCGGGCGTCGTATCAGGTGTTCGGGATCTGAGCCGGGTGCAGTTCAGCCGCCGCCCAGCTCGTCGAGAAACTGCTGCGCGTCGGCGAACGCCGGGTCCTCGCGAAGGGCCTTCTTGGCCCACAGCTCGGCCTTGGCGCGGTTGCCACGCGCGTGCTCGATCTTGGCCTCCCACAGCAGGGCCATCGGGCGGGTCACCGGCGCGGGGTTGTCCATCAGCGTGATGGCGCGCAGGGGCTTGAGCGCGAGCTCGTAGTCACCGATCTCGGTGGCGAGCTGCGCCAGCTCGGCCGCGACCTCGGCGTTCTTGCGATCGACGTCGAACGCCTTCTTCAGCCAGTTGAGCTGACCATCCTTGTCGCCGAGCATCGAGGCCAC
>JAYVRN010000557.1:0-15887 GCA_043776275.1 Myxococcales bacterium
CACCTCTCGCGGATCGACAAGGGTGTGTGGACGCCGCTCTCGAACGTCACGATCACCGCGCCCGGCCAGGCGCCCGAGATCAGCTTCGCGCGGTTCGCCACCAGCGGCTCGCTGTGGGTGGGGCTGCGCTATCGCGATGGGATGGAGATGCGCGCCGGTGGCCTCGCGATCGTCGACACCGCGAGCGGCAAGGTCGCCTATCACCGCCCCGAAGGCGCCGCGGACAAGGCGCTCCCCATCCCGGTCGGCGTCGTTGACGCGGATGTTCGCGGGGAGACCGCCTGGTTCGCCACCAACGAGGGCATCGCGCGGGTGGCCGGCGGTCAGGTCAAGCTGTGGACCGAGAACGACGGCCTGCTCTCCGAGCTCGCACGCGCGGTGACGATCGCCGCGAACGGCACCGTGATCGTCGCCACGGGTGCAGGTGCCGCGATCTGGGACGGCAAGACCTGGGCGTTCCCGCCGGCGCTCCGGTTCGAGCTCAACGATGTGGTCGCCACGCGTAACGGCCAGGTGTGGATGGCCACCGAGCGCGGGATCGCCGCGTGGGATGGCAGCAAGGTCCGCCGCGTGGACATGCGGCGCGGCCTCGCCGAGAACCAGATCCTCGATGTGGCGATCGATCAGTTCGATCGGGTGTGGGCGCGCGGCGCTGGATCGCTGACGCTGATCTCGCAGTAGGATCTCCCCATGGGGAGAGATGCGGTCCTGAACAGCAGCGCGGCGCGGTTGTGGAAGCTGATCGACGAGCGGATCAAGGTCGGCAGCGACACCACCGTGATCGACCAGCGGATCTGGGATCTGTTCGGCGAGGAGTGGTCGATCATGTTCACCGATCTCGCCGGGTTCTCGCGGCAGGTGGCGAAGTTCGGGATCCTCCACTTCCTGCAGATCATCCACGAGCAGAAGCAGCTGCTGCTGCCGATCGTGGAGAAGCACGATGGTGTGCTGATCAAGATCGAAGCGGACAGCTTCCTCATCCTGTTCAAGAAGCCCACCGGCGCGATCTCGTGCGCGATCGAGATGCAGCGCGTGTGTCAGGCCACCAACAAGCGGCGCGCTCCGGAGGAGCACATCGTGCTGTGTGTGGGCCTCGGTCACGGTCGGATCCTCAAGATCGGCGACGAGGACGTCTATGGCCAGGAGGTCAACCTCGCGAGCAAGCTCGGCGAGGACACCGCCGCGGGCGACGAGATCCTCGCGACCAACGCGGTGCGTGGGGCCACGCCCGAGCTGACGTGGGAGGAGGTCACCGCGGACTACGCGGGCGAGACCACGTGCTGGCGGATGAGGTACTGAGTTACAAGGAAGCATGCGGATCGTAGCCGTCCTGCTTCTCGCCCTCGCCGCGTGTGGACCTGCCGAGAAGGGCGAGCCGGGCGCCAAGGGCGATCCAGGTGCCACGGGTGGCGCGGGGCCGATCGGCTCGCCGGGCACCACGGGGCAGGACATCGTCGAGGGCCTTGGCACCGGCCAGCTCGCGGTCACGCCCGCGACGAACTACACCCTGCTCCCCGGACTCTCCGTCAGCGTCACGGTGCCCGCGAATGCGAAGGTCAACGTCGCCACCAACGGCGGCATCCAGTGCGCGGCGCTTGGCACCGCCTATGCGGTCGTCGACGTGGCGATCTTCATCGATGGATCGATCACCACGTCCCAGCGCCGCGTGGTGGCGGCGAATACGACGGCGGTGTCGCAGATGATCGCGAACTGGGCGTTCGGCCGCTCGTTCCTCCTCGGCACCGGGCCGCACACGATCGACGTGCGCGCCGCGGGCGCCGATCCGGGATCCGCGACCGCCAACGTCTCGTCGGCCGCGGCGCCGCAGCTTCAGGGCGTGTTGACCGTGACCACGCTCAAGCAGTAGGGGACGGTTTCAACTTGCGCAACTTGCGATCGACAAGTTCCTGATCTTGCTCACCGGCCGCGCACCGCGGCAAGCCCATACAGTCTCGAGCCTGTCCGGTGACCGGACGTCAAGAATGACGGCGAGAATCTGACTGCGCCACGCAATGCGGACTTACGCGTCGCAAGTTGCGCAAGTTGAAACCGTCCCCTGCCGCAGGGCCGGCCGGCGAGAGCAGGCTGCGCCACGCAACGCGGACTTACGCGTCGCAAGTTGCGCAAGTTGAAACCGTCCCCTATCGGACCTGCGCGTCAGACGGCTTCTTCGTGCGGTAGGTCTGGTCGATGTGATCCATCAGCTCGAGGAAGTTGGTCTCCATCCGAGCCTTCCCGCCGAGCGGAGCGTCCGTGTAGAACGTGCCGCCCTCGCAGCCGTCGCCCGTGGGATCCACCGGCACGCCATCGATCTGCGGGCGGCAGCGGCCATCGACGTAGACGATGATGAACTTCTGGAACCGGTACGCAATCGGCTGATCGGCGGTCATGTAGTTCGCGAACACGGCGGACAGCTCCGAGAGGCCCTGCGGATCCATGCCGTAGCCGTGGAGGAAGTAGACCACCGGGTACCGCTTCCCGGCGTTCTCGGGGGCGTTGTAGCCGGGCGGGAGGAACAGCCCGAACGGGCTGACGCGGCCCGTGATGACGGAGGTGTAGGTCAGGCCGTTGCTGATGTCGCCGCCCTCGAGCGTGTCGTCGCGGTCGCCGTCGGGCCACTGCTTGTCGAGCCACGCGAACGCGGTGGTGGCGCGGCTGACCAGCTGCACCGCCGTGCCGACGTGCCGCCCATCGCCCTTCATGATCTCGCTCGCCGAGGCATCCGGGTTGCCATAGCGGAGGTAGCCCTGCTTCGGGAGGTCCTGCCACGGGACCTCGGTGAAGTCGTACGTGTTGTCGCTCGACGAGCCGGTCAGCACGGCGAAGCCGTCGTACACGCCGAACGGCGCCTGGTACTTCGCCATCAGCCCACCGACGGTGACGTTGGCGGCGAGCGAGTTGTTGAGGAAGTCCCGGATGCCGGCGTCGAACCACAGCGAGAAGTGGTCGCGCTGCGCAGGCGTGAGCTTCTCGAAGTTCTTGAGAAAGTCGCTCTTGTACCAGTTGAGGATGTTCGGGGAGAGGTCCCACTTCCCGTTGCCCTCGCCGAAGTCGTAGCAACCGGAGACGCCCACCGCCATCTGGCAAGTCGAGGCCACGCCGTCGAGGCCGACGTCCTCGAACGGCTCGCCCGCGTCGAAGTCATCGTTGCCCTCGGTGCCAAGCGGGTTGCGCAGGTAGTGGTAGTCGTCGTGGTCGGGATCCGGGTTGGTGGTGGCGTTGTAGCCGGGCTCGTCCTTGTCGGCCTTGCCATCGGTACCCACGTCGCCGAACGGCTCGAACGCGTTGGTCACGATCGGCTCGCCCGCATCGCGCTTGCCGTTGCTGTTGAGATCCACGGCGAGCAGCACCTCGGCCGGATCGGTCGGCGCGATGCTCGGATCGAACACCGCGTTGCCGAGCGTTGGGCCATCGTTGCCGTCGCAGAACGTGATCACGGGCTTGTCGCCCAGCGGGTTGAACTCGCGATCAAAGAAGTTGGTGAGCACCAGCGGGTTCGCGCAGCGCTGCACGGTGGGCTGGGAGAAGAACGAGAACGGCACGCCTGGTGGCGAGTACGGGTTCTCGAGGTTGTAGAGCGCCGGGTTGGACAGCGAGCGCGCGAGATCGCGCGAGGCCCTCATGTACAGGCCGCGCTTCAGCGTCAGGCCGACGCCATCGCCGGGCTGGGTGATCATGTGCTCGAAGTCCGCGGTGATCTCGTACTGATCCTTGCGCGTGGAGGGCTTCGGGCAGAGCTGGCCGATGTTGCCCTTGCCCGCGGCCTGATCCGCGGCGGTGCAGAAGCCGCCGAACAGGTAGTCCCGCACCATGCCGAGCACGTAGACCATGGAGGGACCGGGGTCGCCGCCGATGTCAGCGATCGTATCGAACCGCTCGGGGTGGCGCAGGGCGACCGAGGCCGAGGCAAAGCCACCCATCGAGATTCCGACGATCGCATTCCACGCGAACCGCTGGGTCTCCGCGGTCCCGGCATCGACCTTGGCCACGACCTGATAGGTGGTCAGCTCGCCGCCACGGAAGCTGGCCCGCGACGCATAGGCATCGTCATCGACGAGGATCTTGTTGGAGACCGCCGGAAAGAACGGCGCGGTCTGGCCGGCACGCTTGGCGACGATCTGGACGTGGCGCCGCCCGCCCAGCGCGGGGAGCCGCTTGGCCTTGTACGGCAGGGTCAGCACGAACGGGCGATCCGACCAGGTGCCCTCGGCGCCGAACGTGACGGCGGGGCCGAGCGCGACGTAGCCGTCGGGGACGATGTCCTCCGCGCAGTTGATCGTGACCTCGCCGGTGGGGACGGTGGTGTGGGCCTCGGCCGTGATCGCCGCCCCCCGGAGGTCCTTGCCTGTGCCGGCCGTGACCTCGACCGTGCCGCCGGCGCTGAGCGTGCCGTTCGTGCCATCGCCGCAGATGAGGGTGGTGGTCCCGGAGTCATCGCCGCAACCGACGACGAGCAGCGCGACCGAAACGACAACGAGACGGATCCCCGGCATGTGGGGCGGCAGCGTACACATAGACGGCCGAAACTCCACCACAAACGGATCGCGCGTGAGCCGGGTCAAAACTTGCCCGGGCCGCGCCGATCCGTAGTGTCGAGGACGGTGCCCAAGGCGTTCGCTGATATGCACGTGCCCCCCGCGCTCCGCCGCTGGAGCGCGCGGTTCGGGCTCGCGCTGATCGTCGCGATCGCGATCGGCTACCTGCCGGGCCAGGCCCTCCGCAAGGACCCGCGGACGATCAAGCTCCACACCCAGCTCGACGAGCTCGATGTCGAGGCGCGTGAGCTGGCCGACCGCAACGCGGTCCTGGTGCGGGAGATCGAGGCGCTCCGCTCCGACGTCGGTGCGATCGAGGATCGCGCCCGCGCCGATCTCGGGATGGTCTACCCCGACGAGATCGTGCTGCGCGTGCGGGAGGCACCATGATGCCGCTGCATCGCGCGTTGCGCCGGGCCGTCAAGGTCTCCGTCGGGGCGGCCGCGGGCGCGATCGCCTGTGCCGTCGTCGGCGTGGGTGGTGCCGACGGCGCGGCCGTGCTGTCGGCGAAGCCGAGCCTGCCGATGACGATGGTCGTCGTCGCGGTGGCGGCGCTGGTCGCGATGGCGGTGATCCGCCGCGTGCAGTTCGCGCCGCCTTCGTCCCGGGCACAGCGGGTGTCGTTCTGGCTCGCCGCGGCCGGAGATCTCGCCGATCTCGAGCTCGCGCTGACCCTGGTCGCCGGCGGGCACGTGGTGATCGCGGTGACTGGCGGCCTCAGCTCGCCCGCCTATCCGCTGCTCTACGGACTCGTGGCGTTCGCGATGACCGTGCTCGCCCGCCCCGGCGCATATGCCACGCTCGGCGCGGCGCTCCTCCTCGAGGGCGCGCTGCTGGCGCGGACCGGGATCAACGAGCGCACGGTGCTCTCCGCCGGGCTCCACGGTGCATTCCTGATGGGCGCGGCCGCCGCGCACGTGCTCCTGCTCCGCGGCCTGACCGCGCGCTACCGCCGCCGCCGCGCTGCGCGCCTCGACGAGGAGCTGGTGGCCCTGCGCGAGTCCGCGAAGGACTATCGCCTGATCGCCGCAGCGCTCGGGCCCGCGAGCCGGGCGCCGCGCCCGCGCGACGAGGAGGAGCGCCTGCTCGCGATCGGCGGCGTTGGCATGATCGGCGATTCCGCGAGCTGGGTGCTGTCCACGCTGAAGAACTCGCTCGGTGCGCGCACCGTGGCGCTGCTGTGGATCGACGACGACGGCGAACGGGTCAAGCTCAAGGAGGTGGTCTCCGATGCCGATGACATCACCGAGACGCCGCGACTCCCGAATGCGGGCGTCCTCGGCGCGATCATCCGCGATCGAGCGCCTCTGCTGGTCTCCGCCACCAAGCCCGGCCAGCTGCCGTACTACGACGGTGGGCGCGCCGGCGTGGCACTCGTCGCCGTGCCGATCATCGAAGGCGGTCACCTCCGCGGCATCCTCGCCGCCGATCGCGATGCGCCGTTCACCGAGGCCGATCGCGATCTCCTCGCCGATGCGAGCGCGCAGGTGCTGCGGGTGGTGCAGTCCGAGCAGGTGTTCCGCGCCGTGGAGCGCGCGAAGTACGAGCACGAGCGGTTCTATCAGGCCACCGCGATGCTCGGTCGTGCGCTGACCCCCGAGCAGGTGATGGAGACCGCGTTCGATGCCGCCGCGGCGATCTGCGAGTTCGATGCCGCGGCGATCGCGATGTACGAGAAGGATCTCAAGCGTCACCGGATCACCGCGGTGCGGATCCAGCCGGGCGGCGAGGGTCTCGTGGATCCCGCGCAGCTCAAGGACCTCGAGTTCAAGGACAACGCGGGCCTCGCCTCGATGGTGGTCAAGAACCGCCACTACCTACCCTCGGGCGGCGAGCCGCGCGAGGTCTCCGCGCCGATCTATACGCGCAAGGTGAAGATCGAGGACGCCAAGTCGCTCCTCGTGCTGCCGCTGCTGTGCGCCGACGAGCCGGTGGGGACACTGACCCTGGTCGCGCGCGCGGAGAAGCGGTTTGGCAAGGACGTGCGCGAGATGCTCGCGGTGATCGCGAACCAGGTGGCGGTCTCGCTCGAGAACGGCTTTCTGTATCGCAAGATGGAGACGATGGCGACCACGGACGGCCTCACCGGGCTGACCAACCACCGCACGTTCCAGACCAAGTTCGCCGACATGCTCGAGCGCGCCGAGCGCCACGGCCACAAGGTCGCGGTGCTGCTGTGCGATGTCGATTTCTTCAAGAAGGTCAACGACGGCTACGGTCACCCGGTGGGCGACGAGGTGCTCCGCCGCGTGGCGCGCGTGCTGGCCGAAGTGCCGCGCAAGATCGATGTCTCCGCGCGCTACGGCGGCGAGGAGTTCGCGGTGCTGCTCGACAACGTGGATGTGGCGCAGGCCAAGGCGGTGGCCGAGCGGATCCGGATCGAGATCTCGAAGGTCGTGGTCGACACCGAGAAGGGACCGCTCTCGGTCACCGAGTCCGTGGGCGTGGCAGCGTACCCCGAGGATGGCCGCGATCGCGCGACCTTGATCGAGCGCGCCGATCTGGCCCTCTATCACGCGAAGCACACCGGTCGAAACCGGGTGGTGACCTGGGCCGAGGCGCTGGCGGCAAAGACGCAGGGCCCACAGAAGGCCGTGGACTCGGGCAAGACGGTCCGCGCCAGCTGACGGCCAGCTCAGCGGCAGCGCTTGTCGCAGACCCGTCGGCCGTGCTCCCACCAGCAATCGGTGCGGCAGGGGCGATTCCGGGCCCGGACGAAGCAGCCCGCGAGGGTCGCGGCGACCATGGTCAACATCAGGAACAGGGCGATCTTCCTCATCTGTTCTCGAGTACTCGCACCCACCGCCAATGGTTAAACCACGGGGTTTGACTCACCCACCCGGGCACCGGACAATCCCCGTAGGTGACGGGAGTCCTGGCCGAGGTCGGATCGACCGCGAACAACTATCAAATCCTCGCGAAGCTCGCGATGGGTGGGATGGCGGAGATCTTCCTCGCGCGCGGTGCGAGCGTGGCCGGCGTCGAGCGCTACGTGGTGCTGAAGCGGATCATCCGCGAGAAGGCGAACGATACGCACTTCGTCCAGATGTTCCTGGAGGAGGCCCGCCTCGCGGCCCAGCTCCAGCACGCCAACATCGCGCAGGTCTACGACATCGGGAAGCTCGGTGATTCGTACTTCTTCACCATGGAATACGTCCACGGCGAGACCGTGCGCGGGCTGCTCCAGCGCGCGCGCTCACTGCGTCGCGAGCTCCCGATCAACGTGATCCTGACCGTGATCGCCGGTACGGCCGCGGGCCTGCATCACGCCCATGATCGGATCGGGATCGATGGGCGCCCGCTCAACATCGTGCATCGCGATGTCTCGCCCTCGAACTTGATGATCAGTTACGACGGCAGCGTCAAGGTCGTCGACTTCGGCGTGGCCAAGGCCGAGAACCGCGCGCAGGAGACCAAGTCCGGCGCGGTCAAAGGCAAGATCAGCTACCTCTCCCCCGAGCAGTGCCGCGGCGCGCCGGTCGATCGCCGGAGTGATCTGTTCTCGCTCGGCATCGTGCTGTGGGAGATGCTGACGATCGAGCGGCTGTACCGGCGCAGCAGCGACTTCGAGAACATGACGGCGATCGTCAACGAGCCCACGCCGTCACCCTCGGAGTACCGGCCGAGCCTCCCGCGCGATCTCGAGCAGCTCTCCCTCCGCTTGCTCGCGAAGCGGCCCGAGCAGCGGTTCACCACGGCTGGCGAGCTCGTCGAGGAGATCGAGGAGATCGCGGCGCGCAATGGCCTCGCGCTGTCGACCTCGGCGCTCGGGCGGTTCATGAAGGAGCTGTTCGGGCAGCGGCCCGAGCCGTGGGTCGAGCTCGAGACCCGCGATCACGCCGAGGGTGTGACCGTGACGAGCGAGCCGCTGCCGCCCGAGCTGTCGCTGGTCAGCGATCCGCTCGAGGGGCAGCTCAAGCACGTGCGCGATCTGAGCAAGCAGTTCGCCGCGCAGCACAACCCGGCGAGCGAGTCACGGCCGCCCACCCTCCCGCCGTCGTCGTCGCAGATGATGACAGCGCCGGGGAAGCCCGGCGTCGACGATCCGCGCCGCACGGTGAGTATGCGGCCGGCGGCGGCGCCCTCGCCCGATGCGTTCGCGACGATCCCGATGTACCGGCACCCGGCGGAGTCGGTGTCGCCGCCATTCGGCGCGAGTGCTCCCGGGACGGGCTCGGTGCCGATGATCCCCGTGCCCGCCGCCCCGGTGCCCCAGTCGCACAGCGGCAGCCACCCAGGCATGGGCTCGACGCCGATGAGCCCGTATCCCGTCGTGCAGGCGGCGCCGACCGTCGTGACGCCCGAGGTACGCCGGACCAACGTCGCGTTGATCGGCGCGGTCGCCTCGCTCGCCGTCGTCGCGGGCGTGGTGACGTGGATCGTCGCACGGGGCGGCGACTCGGTCGGCCCGGTCGAGCCACGGGTGGCCGAGGTGCACGATGCGGCGGCCGCTACGATCCCAAGCGATGCGAGCGTGACCGTGGTCGCTGCTCTCGAGACCGATGCGAGCGTGGCCGTGTTCGCTCCGAGCGAGATCGATGCGAGCGTGGCGGCGGGCGCGCCGAGCGATGCGGCCGAGGTCCCAGCGGGTGGCAGCGCTTCCACCGTGGCATCCGATCCTCTCGCCGCGGTCCACTCCGCTCTCACCGAAGGGCGCACCGCCGAGGCGATCTCGGCCTGTAGCGCGGCGGTGATCACACCCGCACTCGCAGCCGAGTGCACACGTGCCGCGTGTACATCGCACGACGTCGCCCATGCGAAGCAGTGGATCGCACAGACCGCGGGAGACACGCGCGCGGCACTGCAGAGCGAATGCAAGCGCGCGGGGACCGACCTCGGCCGCACCAAGACCACACGTCCGACGGGGCCGACCCGTCCGACGGGGCCGACCCGCCCGACGAACCCCGACGGCCCGGCCAAGCCAGATCCGTGCAAGCTCGATCCGATGAGCTGTCAGCACTGAGTGCCATGCGCGTCGCGATCCTTCCGCAGCGAGGCCAAGAAGGGTGTCACCGCGGTCGAGAAGGCGAGGTGGCTACACGAGCGCGCCGAGACCGGACGCCGAGTCATCGGGCCGCTTGTGCCCAACGTCCGTGAGTGCAACGTCGGTCGGGGCGTAAGTGTCAGATCGAGCCGACCACCGCGATCACAAAGAACACGATGGTGACGACCAGCGCAGCCACCACGGCGGTGGTGTAACGGCGCTCCTTGGCCTCTCTGGTTCCTACGCGAACGAGACCTTCGACGCTCATACGGGATATCTCCTTGCCCCCGCACGGCTGCATGCGGCGCGCCGAGCGAGATTGTGGTCGGAGTGCGCACGGCGTGCGCGCCGCGTGCGCGTCGCAGGGAGCCAGCGCACGGCTTGCCGAGAACCCGCGTCAGGCTGGGTTGGGCGTCAATCGCCGGGTTGACCTGGCCCTTGAGGTTGACCTAGCCCTTAGGCTTCCGATGGTGACGCAAGCGTGAGGCTTGTCCGACGCTCGTCCGCAAGCCGGGGCGTAGGGGACGGAGGTCCCCGGGTGATGCCGGTCCACGCTGAGGTCAATGTCGCGCGCATGCGCGTCCGGAGAGCGGGCGCTCACACGCCTGGGTAACGCGAGGATCACGCGAATTTCACGGTGACGACCGTAGCGACACGTTATGAAACAGGCCATGCGGATCCGAATCGCCCTGTTGCTGGTCGCTGTAGGCTGTTCATCGAAGTCGGCGAAGACTTCCACCGCGTATGCCGTCGGCGCATACGTCGGGCCGAACGCGCTGTCGCCGAGTACGGAGTGCACCTTCGACGCCGATCCGGCGAGCGCCGCGCAACTCAATGCCGGGAAGACGGTCGGCACCCTCGTCGCCCCCGGCAAGCTCAAGGTCACCTGCCTTGGCGACGTGACGACCTACGACATCCTGAAACCGACGATGGCGAAGATCCATCGCGCCGATGCCGACAAGCAGGACATCAAGATCGGCGAGACGGCGACCTACAAGGCCGAGCCATTCGCCGGTGATCGCGATCTCACGAGCCGCGGCCACTTCGCAGTGACCTGGAAGCCAGGCCCTGACTGCGCGAATACCGCCACGACCGAGGTCGACATGCCAGCCGGCGGCGACAGCTTGCACGGCACCTATGCGCTCGGCCTGATCGGCAAGGCAGCTGGTACGTGCACCCTCACGGCCGAAATCGTCGGCATGACGGCCACGCAGACGGTAACCATTCGATGAGGTGGGGTCTCTTGCTGTTGGTCGCATGCTCGTCACGCCACGAGGGAGACATCCCCCTGCACGTGACGAATCCGCCGACGTGTCCCGCCGGAAGGACGCCGGCAAAGCAACTCGTGATCCGCATCGAGAACGGTAGCGACCACGTCCAGCAGACGCTCGGTGAGACGATGAGAGCGGCGAACACGTGGGCCGGCCGCCCCGCGACACTCAAGCTCGCGCTGTGTCCCCTCAACGACCCGTGCCCGAACCCGGTCTGGATTCGAACGGGAAGCATCACGGTCCACGGCGACGATAGCGGCCTGGAGCTCGAGCTGCCGTTCACGTACGACCTGCCTTGCAACGACCCGACAGGGCCCAACTAACGAGAGCTTGCGCGGCAATTCGGCGAGGCCCGGCGTCAGGTTCCGCTGGGCCGTCAGCTCGGCAAATCGACGAGCGGCACCGGCGAGATCGTGGCGCTCGGGCCGATCTCGTACGTCGGGGCCCAGATCAGGATGAAGCCCGCGCCGCCGCCGCCGCCGCCGCCGCCGCAGGTCGCGGTGCTGACGACAGCCTCGCCGATCAACGAGAGCGCTCCGCCCGCGCCACCCGCCGTGCCGCAGGCGGTGGCTGCTCCACCGGGCGCGCTGGCGTCGCTCGGGAGGCCATCGGTCCCATTGTTCCCGTGGCTCGAGGGCTGCGCGCCACCACCACCGCCACCGCCGTTGGCCGCGAGCGAGCCGTTGATCGCGATGGTGGGTGCCTCGAGCCCGAGGTAGCCACCCGCGCCGCCGCCGCCGCCGCCGCACCCCGAGCCTTGCGACGCGCCCGCGCCGGCGGCGCCGCCTGCGGTCACGTGACCGTCGACGCGGATCGAGGTGAACGAGGCGAGGTGCAGCGCTCCGCCACCGGCGCCACCCACCGAGACGGTGGACTGGCTCGCCGGCGAGCTCGCCGCCGGGCCCGCCGCGCCACTCGCGCCACCGGGACACCCGCCCCGCACGGTCGCGGGTGTGGCGGTCGCCATGCCAGGTGTCCCTCCGCTGGTACCACTGACACCGGCGATTCCGCCGTGGCCACCAGCTCCGCGTCCACCCGCGCCACCACCACCGCCGGATCCTGACGTCGCCGCTGCGGTCATCCCTGTCCCGCCAGTCGGAGTTGGGATGCCGCTCGGCGCGGTGCAGGTCTGGTTCGCCCCCGCGCCGATCTGCACGTTCTGGGACGTGTGGGAGCCGGCGTCGATCTCGGCGAGCTGGCTGCCGGCGTCGAGTCCGCCGGAGATCACCATCGCGCCCTCTGCGACGACGATCGCCGCGCGCGGGCCGATCACCTTGACCTTGGCGCCGGTGTCGACGGTGAGGCTGGCCAGGTAGAACACGACCGCGGGCTGGGCATCGCTCTGCACGTACACGAGAGAGGACGAGGCGATCACCGCGCCGCCGATCGCATCCGCGCGCAGCACCGCGGGATTCGGCGTGGTGTCGAGAATGTACGCGCCGCTCGTCAGGTGGACATCCGCCATCGGCATGCCGAGCGCACACGCATCGAAGCGCTCGGAGGTGCGGGTGCATGCGCCGTCGCCGCGGGTATCGACCGCCGCGTCGGCGCCCGGGTCCACCAGGATCGGGTCGTCGATGCCGAGCAACCCGCGGCAGCCGGTGAGGGCGACGAGCACGAACGCACAGCGCGGAACCGCGACCACGCTCGAGGGTAGGCCGGCGAGCGCGAGCGGGTCAATCACATGTGCGGTGCGGCGCATCCCCGGGGCGGGCGATTGACGTGGCTGTCCGGCTAGTTGATCCTCGTCACATGCGCCGCATCGCGCCGATCGTGATGGTGATGTTGTTGGCGGGGAGCGTGGCGAACGCGCAGCCCAAGCCCGAGGGCACACGTCTGTTCGAGCAGGGGCGCGATCTCGCGAAGGCGGGTAAGTATGCCGAGGCCTGCGAGGCATTCGGCAAGAGCATCGCGATCGATCGTGCCGCGGGCACCGCGCTCAACTATGGCGATTGCCTCGAGCACCTGGGTCGGCTGCGCAAGGCCTGGCAGATGTACGACGAGGCCGCGCGCGAGTTCGACAAGCAGACCGACGCGCGCGGCAAGTTCGCACGCGAGCGCGCTGACGCCGTGATCCCCAAGCTCGGCACGCTGCGGGTGAAGCTCGCCGAGCCCTCGCTCTCGGGCCTCGTCGTCAAGATCGGCAGCGAGAGCCTCCCGCCCCAGCGCGAGCTGGTCGAGCGATTCGAGCCTGGGACGGTCGAGGTCACCGCCAGCGCGCCGGGCCGCGCGTCCTTCGCGAGCAGTGCGCGCATGGTCGCGGGCGCATCCGTGATCGTCGAGATCCCCGTGCTCGCGAAGGCTGAAGCATCCGCACCAGAGCACCCCAAGGTCCCGGACCGCCCTGACCCGCGCGAACACCCCGACCGGCCCGACCGACCCGAGCCCATCGTGGGTGCGACGCGCCGGAGCCCGGGCCGCGTCCGGCTCTCGCTCGGGGTTGGGATCGCCGCCGGTGGTGTGCTGACCATCGGCGCCATCATGGCCCTCGCGGCGAAGGGTAAGTACAGCAACACGCTCGACGGAGGTGAGTGCGTGTCCCTCGGTGGCCAGCTGATCTGCAACGCGCACGGCGCGTCCGAGATCGACATCGCCGCGAGGCGGGCCGACATCGCCACCGGGTGCGCGATCGGCGGCAGCGCGCTCGCGGTGGTCGCGGCCGTGTTGTACGTCACCGCACCGCGCGAGGGCATCACGGTCACGCCGATGGCCAGCACAACCAGCGTCGGGCTCGGTTTCGGTAGATCGTTCTGATCCGCCGCCTCATGTCGTTCCCTGGCCGCATGGTTTGACACCGCCGACGGCGGGTCGGATTGTCCTTACGTGGCTGCCAAGAACTACGTCCTCGATACCAACGTGCTGCTGCACGATGCGCGCGCGATCTTCGCGTTCGCTGACAACAACGTGATCATCCCGATCTACGTGCTCGAGGAGGTGGATACCTTCAAGAAGGATCAGTCCGAGCTCGGCCGCAATGCGCGCCAGATCGCGCGCGAGCTCGATGCCTTCCGCAGCGAGGGTGGGCTGTCGCATCCGCAGAAGATGCCGAATGGCGGCACCGTGCGCGTGGCGCTCTCGAAGAGCCCGCCCCGGAACCCGGGCAGCGATTCGCGCTCGATGGATCAGCGGATCATCGAGATCGCGCTCGAGGTCCGCGATGCGGATCCCAAGACCCCGACGGTCCTCGTCACCAAGGACGTCAACATGCGCGTCCGTGGGGATGCGCTGGGCCTCGCCTCGGTGGACTTCGAGCCGGAGCGGATCTCGATCGAGGAGCTGTACCCCGGGAACCGCGAGCTCCTCGTGCTGCCGGGCACGATCGACAAGTTCTATGCGGACGGCAGCATCGTCGTCGATGCCCCGGGTCTGCACGCGAACGAGTACCTGACGCTGAAGGACGAGGGCGGCAAGTCCGCGCTCACCCGCTGGGACAAGAACGCCGCGAAGGCGATCCCGGTCAAGAAGCTGCGCGAGGGCGTGTGGGGGATCAAGCCGCGCAACAAGGAGCAGCACTTCGCGCTCGATCTGCTGCTGAACGATGACATCAAGCTGGTCACGCTGGTCGGCAAGGCCGGCACCGGCAAGACCTTGCTCGCGATCGCCGCGGGCCTGCAGAAGGTCACCGAGGAGCAAGTGTTCTCGAAGCTCCTGGTCTCGCGCCCGATCTTCCCGCTCGGTCGTGACATCGGGTACCTGCCCGGCACGATCGAGGAGAAGCTGAACCCGTGGATGCAGCCGATCTACGACAACCTCGAGCTGCTCCTCGGCCTCAACAAGTCCGACAAGAAGGAAGGCCGCAGCTACGCCGAGCTGGTGGATCTCGGGTTCGTCGAGATCGAGCCACTCACGTACATCCGCGGTCGTTCGCTGCCGAACGTGTACATGATCGTCGACGAGGCGCAGAACCTCACGCCGCACGAGGTCAAGACGATCGTGACGCGCGCCGGCGAGGGCACGAAGATCATCCTCACGGGTGACCCGTACCAGATCGATCACCCGTACCTCGATTCCTCCAACAACGGCCTCACCACCGTGGCGGAGCGGTTCAAGAACGAGATGATCGCGGGCCACATCATCCTGACGAAGGGTGAGCGCTCGGCGCTCGCCGAGCTGGCGACCCAGATCCTGTAATGCGGTCGGTCCTCCTCGTGCTGGCGCTGCTGTTCGGCGCGCGCGCGGAGGCGCAGCGTCAGCCGGGCTGGGAGGTTCGCATCGGCGACAAGGTCGTGCTCGCGCCCGGGGCGAGCGGCACGATCCCGATCTCGATCGCGGTCGATCGCGGCCTGTCGGTGTCCCGGGATGCGCAGGTGATCGTGGATCTGGCGCCGGACCCCGGTCTGACGTTCCGGCGCCGCCGGCTCGGGCGCGTGGATGCCGTGGATCCGGAGGCCGATGCGCCCCGGTTCGCGGTGCCGGTGCGTGGCGACCAGGAAGGCGAGCACACCGTGAAGGTCCGCGTGCGGTTCTGGCTGTGTGGCGGCAAGGCATGCCGCCCCGTCGATGTGCGCAGAACTGCACAGGTCTTGGTCACTGCACCGGTCCCTGCGCCCCCTGCGCCAGGCGACGCCGGCGCGGATTGACACCGGATCCCACAGAACCTTTGGGCGGAATTCCGGCCAGTTAGCCGGAGATCCTGACAGATCGGACGGCCGGCTCGTGCGTGGAACACATCCATGATCACTCGCCAGCGCCTCGTCAGCTACGGGATCCCCGCCGCCGCCACCGCGACCATTGTCCTCGCCGCGCTGCTCACGCGGTCGCAGCAGCAGGGCATCGTCAGCAAGCCCGAACCCGTGGCGATGGGCAAGCATCAGATCGATGTCGTGTTCGCCGTGGACACCACCGGCTCGATGGGCGGCCTGATCGATGGCGCGAAGCGCACTGTGTGGTCGATCGCGAGCTCGATCCGCAACACGGATCCGAACGCCGAGCTGCGGATCGGCCTCGTGGCGTACCGCGACGTCGGCGATGACTACATCACCAAGGAGTTCGCACTGACCTCCGATCTCGATGCGGTGTTCGCCGAGCTCTCGTCGTATCGCGCGGCCGGTGGCGGCGATACGCCGGAGGACGTGGATGCGGCGCTCGACGTCACGC
>JAYVRN010000558.1:0-15879 GCA_043776275.1 Myxococcales bacterium
GGGCGGTGACGCCGCCAACGTCACGCTCGTGCGCTGCCCGGGTGCGTGGGAGCTGCCGCAGGTCGCACGCAAGGTGGTCGATCGTGGCGGCATCGATGCCGTGATCGTTCTCGGTGCGGTGATCCGCGGCGCCACGCCGCACTTCGACTATGTCGCCGGCGAGGCGGCCAAGGGCATCGCCCAGGTCGCGATGTCCACGGATGTCTCGGTCAGCTTCGGCGTCCTCACCACCGATACGATCGAGCAGGCGCTCGAGCGCGCCGGGACCAAGGCCGGGAACAAGGGCTTCGACGCCGCGCTCGCCGCGATCGAGCTCGCCACGCTGTCCCGGGCCCTGGCCGCTGGCTCCGATCGCTCCAAGAAACCGAGGAGCAAGTGAGCTCCGGCAATCGCCGCACAGGTCGGGCCTACGCGCTGCAGCTGCTCTACGCACGGGACGGAGATCCGGGAACCGACGTCACCGGCGCAGCCGTCAGCTGGGCCGACACGTTCGAGCTCGAGGTCGAACCCGGCGCACAGACGTTCGCGCGAGACCTCGTCGCTGCAGCCACCGAGCGCGGGGCCGAGATCGACGAGCTGATCGCGAGCGCGTCGAAGAACTGGCGGATCGAGCGGATGTCGCGCGTCGACCGCAACATCCTGCGGCTCGGCGCATGCGAGTTGCTCGCGTTCCGCGACGTGCCGGTGAAGGTCGTGATCAACGAGGCGGTCGAGCTCGCGAAGCGGTTCGGGACCGCCGAGTCGTCGGCGTTCGTCAACGGCGTGCTCGATCGGATCGCGACGGCCGCGGGCCGTCACGCCGAGGACTGAGCATGGCGCTGTCGGTGCTGCCTCTCGATCTCGCGCGCTGGGACGAGACCGCGCGCGATTGCCTGGTGCTGCCCGTGTTCAAGGACGATCGTCCTCTGCGCGGCGCCGCCGGGCTGGCTGACTGGCGGATGTGCGGGCGGCTGTCCCGCCTGCTGAAGGGCGACAAGGCGAGCGCGGAGCAGGGCGAGTCCATGCTCCTGCCGCCGGGACGCCGCCTTCGCTTCGCACGCCTGCTGTGGTTCGGGCTCGGAGAGGTCAAGGGCTACAGCGATGAGCGCTTCAAGCGCGACCTCGCCTGGATCGTCTCGGTGGTCACCAAGGCCGGCGTGAAGGACTGGGCGCTGCAGGCACCCGGGCGCGCGTCCGGGGTGATCGGTGCGCGCCGCGCCGTCGAGCTCATGCTCGAGAACGAACCACTGCAGACGCAGTCGGTGACGCTGCTCGAAGATCCCGCGGGACAGAAGGACATCGCCGAGCTGCTGCGTAGCCAGCGGTGACCGGACGCTGCGGCGCGGGAGATCTGCGCGCTCAGGTGATCCAGTGCCAGACCTTCTCGAGGACTGCGAGCACGGTCTTCCCGAACATCACCACGAGTGCGAGGTCGATCAAGGTCGCGATGTGCCCGACCACGATCCACAGCCCATCGCGCTCGAGCACACCGACCGCGTAGACGAATAGCGGGATCAAGAACACGAGGTTCGATCCAGGGATCGGGAGGGGCAGGGCGAGCCCGAGAGCCAGCAACACGATCCCCAGCCCGATCAGCCGCGGCCGGATCGCGAGCTCCCATCGGCGCCGCGTGGATCTCGCGATCCACCGCGTCCGCTTCGCGAGGATCGTCGTCACGCGATCGAGCATCTCCATCTTGAGCTCGCGCTTGCGTGCTCGCTTCGGGAGCCACGGCGTGCTTCGCCCGAGCATCATCTGCCCGCCGATCAGGACGATCGCGAGACCGAACGGTGTCGACAGCCCGAAGAATGGGATCGCGATCAAGGTCAGGATCCCGACCAGGAAGCCGAACCCGCCCTCTGCCGCCTTGTCGACCAGCTCGCCGACCGTGAGGTGCGGCGGTCGCGGCCCGGGCGCGATCGCACCGGTCGCACGGGCGCCGAGCTCGTGGAGCAGCTCGTCGAGGCGGATCCGGCGCGGTGCCGTTGCGGCGATCGTCTCGCGCGCCAGTTCAGGATCCACGCGAGCAACCTAGCAGGAAACTGCAGGTGCGACGGCGCGCAACACGGGCGTGATCTACGGCGCCACGACGACATCGATCGAGGCGGACGTCACACCGCCGATCGTGAGGTCCACCGCGTACGTGCCGGGCGCAGGGAACAGCGCCGCGCCGATCCGCCACCGACTGGTCAGGCGATCGCCTGGCGGCAGCGCGGTCCACCGGGCATCGTGCCCACTATTGATCAGCGCCATCGTCCACGCGCGCTGCGCCACACCACCCACGCGGAGCACGGACGTCGCGAGGCCCGGATCCACCGTGGTCACGCCCGCGTTGTGGACCACGAAGCCCACCATGACCTGACCGAGGTGGGCGAAGGCGATCTGGGTCGGCTCGATGCGCAGCTCGACGGTGAAGGGCTCGCTCATCGGCGCGTGATCAGCGCGGCTTCTTCTTGCCGCTCGTGTGCTCGGCTTCGAGGCCGCCATCCGGCTCGTGCTCGTGCTCGACCTCGTGATCCTCGAACTCACCGTCCGGGCTCACGTTCGCGATCGGCGGCCGATTGCGACGGCCACCGGCCTGCGCACCCTTACGGCCACCGGCGGAGGCTGCTTCGCGCTTCGCCGCGTTCGGGACGTCATCGTCATCGCGCTTCTTCTTGCCCGTCACGCCGGCCTCGTGAGCGCCAGCTGCGGGCGCTTCGTGACCAGCGGCGGCTGCAGATCCACCCGCACCACCCGACGGTCCGGCCGACGGTCCGGCCGACCCCGACGTGGGAGCCGCATGCTGCTCGGCTGCGCCGGGGTGCTGGGCGCCGGTGTTGGCGTGCTGCGCCGCCGGGCCGGCGTGCTTGGCACCGGGGTCGGCATGCTGCGCGCCCTTGGCTGCGTTGCCGTCATGCTGTGCCGGGCCGTCGTGCTTTCCCGAGCCATGCGCGCCGGCAGGGGCGGGCGGCGTGGCCGTGGAGCGCGCCGGAGCGGCCGGTGCGGCGGCCGCTGCACCGCCTGGCGCGCGTGCCCCGGACACGGCGCCGTCCTTGCTGACCGTCATCGTCCCGTTAGGCGTCATCACGAAGCCCTGGACGATGTTGCGGATCAGGTGACGAGCGTCATCGTCCTGGACCTTGTAGTACGTCGGGATCGACCAGATGAACGTACCCGCGGAGAACGGCGCGGGCAGGCCGAAGATGCCAGCCGTGTCGGTGACTCCACCGTTGGTCGCGTTCATCCAGAGATCGTCCTCGGCGGGGCTGTGCTGGAGTGCCGCGCGAAGCGGCCGGAAGTAGCCGGTCAGGGCCGACGGGCCACCTGGCTCCTCCCACCACGCCGTGTTCGCGAACGAGACCGTGTCGGGTCCGTAGTGGACATCGGTATCCATGATCGCGCCGCCCGTTCCGGCGGTCAGCGACGATGCCGAGCCCGCGCTCACGCGTGGGTTGCGGTACGAGACCTGCGGGGCGAGCACCTGGATCGGCGTCAGGATCGTGACGCCGCCATCCTTGGGGACGAACTTCACGGTGCCCGACTGCGCGACCGATGGCGCGTACCACTCGTAGGTCCGCTCGGTCCAGTTGAGGGTGTTGCCTTCGCGGCCGAAGCTGGCGTGCCACTCGCCGTCGACGTTCGCCTCGAACGTGATCATCTCGCCGACGCCGACAATCGTGCGCGTGGCGGCACCCGACGGGGCAGCATCGCGCACGGTGTGCGTGACGACAGCCGGCGTAGCGGCGGCCTTGGCGCCGGCGGGGGTGGCGGCCTTCGCGGGTGCGGCAGGTGCAGCACCATCGCCGCGCGTCCCGAGCTCGTCGTCCGCCGAGCCCTTGCCCTTCCCGTAGAGGTTCAGGCGCGGAAGCGCACCTGGCGTGGCCGCGCCTTCGCCGAGGGTCGGTGCCTGTGCCGGAGTCGCCGGCGCGGTCGCGGCGGCCTTGCCGACGGTCTGCACCGCAGCTACCGCAGTCTGTGGAGCCTCCTGGCCACGGCCGACGGTGTCCACGAGGGAGCGCTTGCCGGCCCCATGGGTGCCGGAGGCCTGGTCCTGATCACGGGCGGCCGAACCTTGACCGCGTGTTGCCCAGCCGCGCTCCATGTCCTTGATACTACGGTGCCCGACGCCAGACCTTCCATCGAAAGTGAGGGTGCAATTGCCGCCCGAGATCCCCAGGCAGGACAACAGCTTGGCGGACGCTTCAGTTGCGGGCGAGCATGACGGCGGTCTGGGAGAACGCCGAGGAGGCCCAGAACCCCGCGAGTGCGCTGATCTTGTCGCTGAGATCGCCATCCCGATCCACGCTCGCGAGCTGGTAGGACAGCTTCGCCTGGACCGGGATTCCGCCGGTCGCGATCCGTGCGGCTCGTGCGTTGGCCCGCGCACTGCGCTCCGCGCTCGCGAGCATGTTCGTGAACGCCTTGTCGTGCTCGACCGTGTCGGGGCGACCCATCGCATCGGTGTGCAGGCCGAGTGAGTAGTACTTCGTGACCAGCTCGGCCGAGTGGTAGTAGGCCAGCTCCGAGCCCGCGAGCGACATCAGCGCCCACGCGACCGAGCCCTCGCCCCACTTGGTCCTGAGCTCCTTCGGCAGGCCCTCGAGCTGCTGGAGATGCGAGAGCATGTACGCGACCAGGTAGTCCGGCTCGCGCATCGAGACGCGCATCCGGGCTTCGTCGACGGTCATGCTGGCTTCTTTTGCGAGCGGCTCGACCAGCAGCGTGTCGAAGTAGTTGATGCCGGCGACGCCCGCGGACTGGAACGAGGTCGACATCCGCTTCACGTTCGGGATCGAGCACATGTAGTTGACCGTCTTCTCGACCTCGAACTCGAGCTCCTGCTCGGCCATCATCGTCTCCGCCACGGTGCGCCCGATCAGCAGCACGGTCGGCGCCACGACCTGGACGATCTTGTCGGCGACCTCGGGCGAGGCGAGCTCCGCCTTCACCGAGCCGAGTGAGGTGAGGAAATCCTTGGTCCGCTTGACCGAGTCACCCGCGAACACCTTGAACCCCCAGCCCCGGAGCGCGGCCTGGAACGTGGTGATCATCAGGAGGTGTTGCCCGAGGGTGGTCGGCTTGATCGCGCCGACCTTGTTGAACACCTCGATCGTCATCGCATCGAGCTGATCCAGCGACGCGAGCGCGGCGACCGCGCCGATCGTGTCGCCGGCCTGGACCTTCGAGAGGATGTCGTAGGTGTCGGTCGCGCTCGCCGCATAGACCCACGCCGCGAGCATCTTCGAGTACGCGGCGGCGATCTGGCCCTGCTTGTGAAGCTTCTCCGCGCGCTCGGCGGTCTGCTGGGCGTACTGCGCCATCACGAGCAACGTCGGTGGGAGGCGCCCGGCCTGCTGCAGCTGGAGCAACGACGCCCAGTGGCCGGCGAGCTTCTGTTGCCACTCCTTGTACTTCTCGTCGATGCCCTTGACCGTGTCGGTGTCGAGGTTCATCTCGGCCTGCGTCACCGGCACCGCCTCGGGGAGGCTCTTGGCGGTGAGCAACTTGTACGCCTCGTGGACATTCGAGACCTCGACCGCCTCGGCTCCGCGATCCTTCGCGAGCTGGACGAGGTCGACGAGCTTGCCGGTGGCCTCGGACTTCGCCCACCGCATCCCGATCGGATAGCCGAGCTTGGTCTTTCCCTTCTCGATCGAGCCGATGAACTTCTCGGGGATGCCGCCGACCGGGCCGATGGTCCCGTCGGGGTTGATGATGCCGGTCATCGTCACGTGCGGATCGATCTTCTGGCCGGTCATCGTGGCGAGGAATCCACCCGCCATCAGGCCAGAGGCCGAGGCCCCATCGATGTAGCCGCCCGAGGCCGCGGAGAACGTGAAGTCGGTGAGGTCCTTGCCGAGCACGGTGGCGGCGACGAACGCGGAGACCCAGACGCCCGCGCGCCACTGCGCGCCCGTGCCGCCTGCGAGCTCCTCGTAGATCCCGACCTGGACGGAGCCATCGGTGTTCGGCGCCGTCGAGAGCTTGACCGGAGTGGAGCCACCCGAGGCCGGGGCCCCGCCACCGAGCCTGACGAACATCGCATCGACGAGGCCCTTGCTCGGTGCGGCCGGCAACGGGAGCACGGTCGAGCCGTTCTTGTCATCGGTGCCGAGGATCACCGCCTGACCGACGACCTTCGCGTCGTCCTTCATCCCGAACGGATCGTAGGTCTTGGTCGAGCCCGTGGTGTCGACACCTACCAGGCTGGTCTTCTGCGGGCTGCCGCACGACAACGCGACGACAAACGGCAGGGCGAGCGCCCCGCGGAGATTCCCCATCCGCCAATCGTAGCTCACTCGAGCGTGCCGGTCTCCGCGAGCTTACCGATCTCGCGGAACTCCATACGGATCGCGCGCTCGAGATGGTCGTGGGTCAACGCGGTGCCTTCCTCGGCGGCGAGGAAGGCCGCGCGCAGCACCGCGTTGCGGATGTACCCGCCCGACAGCCGGAACCGGTGCGAAAGCGTCGCGAAGTCGAGCGTGCCGTGCACCGGCAGCTGCGGTGGAATCATCGTCCGCCACAGCCGCTCCCGCATCTCCTCGTCGGGGAACGGGAACGTCACCCGGTACGTGAGCCGCCGCTTGAACGCCGGATCGATCGAGGTGCCGAAGTTCGTGGTGAGGATGGCGATGCCTTCGAAGCTGTCGAGCCGCTGGAGGAGATAGTTGACCTCCATGTTCGCGTAGCGATCGACGGAAGACTTGACCTCGGTGCGCTTGGCGAACAGCGAGTCGGCCTCGTCGAACAGCAGCAGGACCTGGCCATCCTCGGCCGCGTCGAACAGGTTGCCGAGGTTCTTCTCGGTCTCGCCGATCCACTTCGACGTGATCCGCGAGACGTCGACGCGATACATCTCGAGGCCGAGGTCACGCGCGATCACGCCCGCGACCATCGTCTTGCCGGTGCCGGGACTGCCGGCGAACAGCGCCGTGATCCCGCGCGCCGTGGTGAGTGAACGATCGAAGCCCCAGCGCTCGAAGACCTGCTTTCGGTGGCGCACGCGGGCGGTCAGCTCGAGGAGTGAATCGATGATGTCCTCGGGGAGGACCATGTCGGCCCAGGTCGAGAGCCGGGTCACACGGTTCGCGGTGGCGCTCAGCCGGTTCTCGAGGTGTTGGCGGACCGCCTCGTCGAGCTCCCTCACCCAGGCCGCGGGATCCTGCGGACGCTCCGGGCGCCGCGAGACCTCCGCGCACACGCGCTCGATGACGCCGGGGCCCACGCGATAGCGCGCGGCGAGCTCGCTTCCGTCGGGGAGATCGATCTGGTGGTGCTCGAAGGCGATCGCCCACGATTCGCCACGCAGGATCTCGTTGCGCGGAGGGACGTCGAGCACCAGGTACCCAGGATCGAGCGGGATCGCAGCCTCGGAGGGGAGGCGCAGCGCCACAGGTCCCGGATGGCCGCGCAGCACCATGGCGATCTGGACCTTGGTGTCCTGATCCTCGGCGCCGACGAGCTCGAGCCCATCGACGCACGGCACCAGGCCGCGCAGCAAGGCGCGACGCAGCACCACTTGCAACGTGTGGGCGAGGCGGCCCGACTCGCGCGGCACCAGGGCCAGATCGATCACGCCGAGCGACCGGCCGGCGCGCGCCGCGAGCGAGGTGAGCAGCGTGTGCCGTCCCGAGCCGGTGCGTCCGCGGACCACGATCCGTACCGGCTCGCGCTCGCGGGCGCTCGCGAGGTAGCGGACTGCGGTGAACAGCAGGGCGCGCGGGACCTGGAGCTCCTCGAGATCGCGATCGACCTGCCGGACCTTGAGGTACGGATCGCTCTCCCGATCCGCCGGCTGGTTGGCGATGTTGCGGACGACGAGCGGGTCGACGACGAGTGCGGCGAACGGCCGCTCGCCGGGGTTCATGCCGACGAGTCCGAACCGCCGGAGCGGTTGATCCCCGTCGAGCTCGCGGGCGATCGCGGTGGCATGGGCGACGCCGAAGATGTGCGTGAGCAGGAGCTCGTCGGCGAGCGGACGCTGCGGATCGTTGGCGAGGATCCCGTACAGCCTCGCGAGATCGCCGCGCATCCGCGGTGCGGCGATCGTGAACAAGATCGAGACCGCGAGCGGCGAGAGCTGGAAGTCGCGCGCGAGCACGTCGAACGTGGTCAGCCGCCGGTTGCGTCCCCGCTGCGCCGTCGCCACCGCGTCCTCGGCGGCGCGCAGGCGTGCGGTGGCATCGCGGAGATCCTCGGTCGCGCGCCCGGTCGTGAGCTGCATCAGGCCGCCGACCTCGTCGATGAAGGGTGGACGGTACGGATCGGGCTTGCTCAACCGTCCGGTGTCCCAGGCCTCGGCGATCGCAAGATGGAGGCGGGCGGCGATCGCGTCGAGCCCGAGCTGGATCGCCTGCGCGGTCTCGCGATCGGTCGCGGTCGGGGTCAACGCCACGGGATCGAGGCGCACGAGCGGTGCGTCGGGCAGTGGCTCGTCGGGCTCGGGCTCGGGCTCGGGCTCGGGCGCCGCCTCCTCCGTGTCGCTGGTCGGCGTGGGGGGGACGGTGTCTGATCCGATCGCGTCGTGAGCCGCGGGAGCGCCGTCCGTGCCCTCGTGGGCGTCCGGGTCGGGGCTCGGAGCCTCGGGGGCGTCGTCGACGAGCTGCGGCCGGATCGGGATCGGAGCCGATAGTGCGTCGGGGGTGACCCGCTCGATCCCCTCTGGCGTGCCAAGGACGATGTGCTCGAGCCCGCTGTCCACGGCGAACTCGGTGATCCCCGCGGGCAGGGTCAGGTCGCGAAGCCAGCGGCCGAATCGCAGATCGATGAGGCTCAGCCGCTCGCCGGCCCGCGCGAGGGCCACACCGCGTCGCGGCGCGAACGCCAGCTGGCTCATGCCCGGCAGGCGGACGTGGGCGACCTGCGCGCCGTCGTTGACCGAGAACACCGATAGCCGGAGCTCCGCTTCTCCTTCGCTGGCGCGCGCTCCCGTGCGCTGCGCGAGCACGACCATCCGGCCGTCGAGCACGAGCTGCGCATCGAACGCGCGCGATCCGGGCTCGCCGACCGCCGTGCACCACGCCTCGCCGATCGTCCGCCACATCCGCAGCCGACCGGCCTGCCACAGCAGCCAGCGGCCATCGGTGATCGGCAGGATCAACTCGCCGCCGGGCCCGGGGATCTCGATGCGCGCCGGGTTCGCACGGAGCCACACCGGCTGGGCCGCGTGCCACACAGGCAGATGGGGCGCGGTGCTCGACTGCATGAACCGCCCGGACGCGTCGAGCGCGTCGATCGGCTCGCTACCAAGGACGCTGCCATCGCGCAGCGCGAAGCGGTGCACACGGCCCGGCGAGACTGCCCACAGCTCCTCCCCGACGGCGACGACGTCGAGCAGGTCTCGGACTTCGGTGCGGAACCTCAGCGCGCCGGCCCTGTCGTACACCACGATCTCGGGGGACTCGGCGACGAGCATCTCGTTGCTCGGTCCAAAGAACCGGACGATCCGTCGACGACGCTCGGCCATGGAGCGATCAGCCTCGCGCCGCGACGCGGCGTGCGAGCGGGCCCTTGGCGATCACGCGGGAAGGATACACTGCGTGTAACAATCACCGAGCGATCTGGCCGCGGTGTGGTTGTCGATACGACACCGGGACACCAGCTTCCTGGCCTGGTTCCCTGCGGTTCCGGGGGCGGCCACCAGCTGGCCTACGTAAGATGTAAGGACGTCGCGGGTCGGTGTCCCGTGCTGTCTCCGAGCCTCCCACTTGAGCATCTTCGACAAGCTAGACAGGGTCCGGGAGAAGGCGCATCGGCTGTCGCTGACCGAAGATCAGCGGAAGCAAGATCGCACCGAAGAGGCGATCGCGCGGATCGACGCTGGCCGGCAGACGCTGACGGCGATCCTCGAGGGCAACGTCGATGCAGCCCGCAACAAGGCCGCCGAGCTGGCCGGCGGACGCAGCGAGGCGGTCGGCAAGCTGACGCAGGTGATGGCGCAGGTCGGGCCGCAGCTCCAGGGCGACCCGGGTCACCTGCGCGAGGTGATCAGCCAGCTCGACGCGGCGAGGTCCCAGCTCCAGGGCGCGCAGGGGAACGTCGAGAAGGTCGCGAATCAAGTCGAGACGTCGATGGGGCGGCTCCTCGACAACGCGAAGATCCCAGCGACGATCTTGCCGCGCAACCTGGTCGGCGATCTGGTCGAGGACGAGCGCGCCAGTGATCCGGCGCCGCCGACCCAGGCGTCGAACGATCCCGCACCCGCGCCGCCCGGCGGCAAGCAACCACCCGTGCCCCGCGCAGCGCGTCCGCCGGGTCCGCCGAACCGAGCAGCCGACAACAAGACGTCGATCCGTGACCTCGCGAAGAAGAGTGGATGGCTCGGTTCGTTCTCGGCGGCGAACCAGCAGCTGGCTGCGGCGACGCGCGGTGCCGCACCCAATATCTCGTTCGGCAAGGATGGCCTCAGCGTCGACGCGAAGCTTGGCGCAGGGACCGCCGGGATCACGCTGAACAACGAAGGCCTCACCGGGCACGGCTCGGTGAGCGCCGAGGTCGGTGGCGTCACCGCGACCGTGGGCGCCGAGATCGGAGCCAACAACGTGACCCCGACGGCTTCGGTCGAGGGCAAGGTCGGCCCTGCCGAGATCTCGATCGGGCTCGACGGCGCCGACATCCAGATCGATCCGCTCAGCGAGCTCGCGCCGCAGGTGTTCGGCGATACTGGCAAGAGCGTGATCGCGGCGGGGCTCCACGTGGAGCGCGACGCCAGCGGCAAGCTCGAGGTCTCCGCGAACCTCCCCGGTGTCAGCGCGATCGTCAACGAGCTGTTCGGCGACGGCGCCGCGACGATCGTACACAAGCCCGCGACCGCGCCAACCGTGGTGCCGCCGCCACCGCCGGCGCAGGGTCGGCCCGCGGGGGCGACGCCCGCCGCGAAGAAGCGCGCGCACGACGACGCAGCGCCGGCGGTGAACACCACGGTCAAGGAAGGCTCGACGACGGCGGCCGCGCTCGACGCCCTCGCGGCCCCGACGAACCTCCTCCGCAAGCAGCCGAGCGCCGAGCTCGGACGCGGTGGTCCTTCGCTCGCGAACCTCGCGCTGCAGCGCACGACCCCAGGTGTCGTGCTCCGCCATGCGCGGACGATGCTCGACATCGGCCCGGATGAGGAGACGCCGCTCGCGGCGCCGGTGCTCCCCACCCTCGAGCCGACGAAGGCGCAGCCGTACGGCGTGGACATCCCCGGCGTCAACCTGCCGCAGAAGCGCCCCGGCCTGCAGCGCAAGAAGCCGACGGTGCGCCATCCGACGGGCGATCGCACCAAGGGGCTGCGCGATGCGGCCGCGACGAGCGGCCAGGAGATGAGCACCAAGCGCACCGCCGGCGAGCAGGATGCCGCCGGGACCGGCAGCGCGGCGAAACAGTCGATGCAGTCGTCGATGGACGGCGACGCGAAGCACGCCAATCAGCTCACGACCCGCGCGCAACAGCCCGTCCAGCTCAAGCACCACACCGCGAAGTCGCCGACGCCCGAGAAGCCGGCGAAGGGCGCGACGCCCACGGCAGCGTCGACGCCGAAGACCGGGACCGCGGCGACGACCAAGGGCCCGGGCGGCGCGACGCCGAAGGTCGCCTCCAGCGGCCAGTCGAATGCTGCGCTGCCGAAGGTCGCAGCGAGTGGTCAGCCGACCGGCGCGCAGCCAGCGCTCGCCAAGTCCGGTCAGCAGCCGACCGGCGCGCAGCCAACGCTCGCCAAGACCGGTCAACAGCCGACCGGCGAGCAGCGGCTGCCGCAGCCGAGCGGTGCGCCGCAGCCGACCGGCGCGCAATCCGACGTCGCGCAGCCCGCGCTGCCGCAGATCGGCGGCATCGTCCAGGACGCGATCAATCAGGTCCTTCCGCTGACCAAGAACACCGCGGTGCAGCGGCAGGTCGCGCAGCTCGCGACCGCCTGGAACGCCAACCTCGGTCAGCCACCTCCGGGCTGGAACCCGACGTTCGCGAAGCAGCCAGGCGCCCAGCGGCGAGCTGGCGACGCGGCGTTGGGACGCGTGTTCGATCAGGTCAAGCGGATCAACGACGTTGCGGGGACGTCGCCGCAACCGCTCCTCCAGCAGGCGGTGGCCACGGTCCGCGAGGGCGCCGCGCCGATCACCACGCCGAATGGCGTCGGTGCCACGGTCCAGCCGAGCGACGGCACGGCGCCGCGCCCCGCCGATCCGGGCGCGCCGGTGCTCGGCAGCCGCTACACCTCGGCGGTCGCGGCGGACACGCAGCGACTCGCCCAGATCCAGCAGCGAGCCGAGCAGAAGCTCGACCAGGTCCCCGCGCCCGCGCCGGTCCCGTCGGCGACGGCTTCGACGACGCCGATCGCGCCGCCTCAGCGCCCGGTCGCGCCGCAGCAGGCGGTGGATCCGCAGGCGACCGCGGCCGATGCGAACCACCAGGCGCAGCAGGTCGCGAACCAGCACGAGCAGCGCGGCGCGAAGGCAGCCCATCACCAGCAGCAGCGCAAGACCGAGGGCGCGAAGCGCGGGGGGGATGCGAAGGCGTCGGCCGCGAAGCAGAAGCAGCAGCAGGAGGCTGCACGTCACGCCGCCGCGGAGAAACAGAAGAAGCAGATGATCGATGGGCTCAACGCCCACTCCGAGCTCGCGCTCAAGGCCCTGACGATGAATCAGGACCAGCTCCGGCAGGAGTACGCGACGCGGCTCAAGACCGATCTGGACGCGATCAAGGCGGACCTCGTCACGACGAAGGCTGCCGTCACCGACAGCTGGAACAAACAGAAGCCGGTCGTCGAGCAGGCGCACAAGGATGCGGTCCGCGACATCGAGAAGATGTGCACGGATGAGGTCGGGATCGCGAAGTCGAACATCGCGAAGCTGAAGGTCCAGATCACGTCGGACCCGCCGAAGGCCGCCAAGACGGCACTCGAGATGGGGACCCAGGACTGCAACCGGTACGACACCACGTGCACGGCGAACAAGAAGAAGATCACCGACAACGCCGAGGAGATGGCGAAGCAGCAGGAGAAGATGGGTGCGGAGGCCAAGCGGGTCAAGGAGGCCAAGGCCGCACGCACCGAGGACGAGGCGGCGAAGAAAGAGGCGCTCGCACAGGCGGCCGATGTCTGGAAGCAGTTCTCAGACCGCGCCGCCAAGGAGCGCGCCGACGGCGTCAAGAAGGCCGGGGAAGAGCAGAAGAAGTTCGATGACCTGAAGCAGAAGCGGACCGAGTCGGCGAAGAAGACGCACGACGAGATCCTCGCGAACGGTAAGGAGTACGCGAAAAAGCTCGACGAGCAGCTGAAGGTGATGCTCGCGGACATCGAGAAGCTGCGGGTCGACGGCAAGCAGCTCGCCGACGATCGCTGCAAGAATGACCTCGAGCACATCGCCAAGGAGATCGAGGAGGAGTTCAAGCGCCTCGACGCGGAGCTCGAGGATCAGCGGATCCGCGCGGAGGAAGAGGCCAAGTACTCGGTCGCATCGCTGCAGTCGATGACCGAGGAGCAGAAGGCCAAGGCGAAGGCGGACATCGAGAAGGCGCGCGATGCCTCGGTCAAGCGGATCACGGATGCCAAGGACGACGACGTCGCCATGCTCCAGTTCGAGCTGGCCGACTGCCACGAGCAGATCGACAAGGGCATCGCCGCGCTCGGCTCGCACACCGTCAAGGCGGTCAGTCAGATCTCGCAGTTCAAGCAGGACTTCGATCAGCGGATCGAAGGCGTCAAGAACAAGATCGAAGCGAAGGCCGCCGCGGCCGAGAACGCGCAGCACTCGACTGCTGCCGCCGTGCAGTCGGGGCTCGCCACCACGCGGAATCGCGCGTACGGCAACACCACCGAGAGCGCGTTCAAGGAGCTCGACGCGGAGAAGGACGCGTTCGCGAAGCAGAAGGAGGCCGAGGCGAAGGCGGACTCCGACCGCAGGAAGGGGATGCTCGGGCTTCGCAACGTTGATCGGGACAAGAAGAACAGCGAGAACAAGGTCAAGGACGCCCACAAGGAGATCGCCGAGGCGATCGGCTACGGCATCAACCCCGACAAGGGCGCGGTCCTCAAGGCGATCTCGAACCTGTCCCCGGAGGAGCTGAAGGCGCTCCTCAATGATCCGACGTTCGGCGCCGAAATCCGCAACGTGATCACGATGGGCATGGGGACGGGCGACATGGCGCGGATCGACGCGATGTCGAACTCCGGGACGCCAGAGCAGCTCAAGGCCGGCGTGATGATGTGGGCGTTCAAGGGTGGGACCGGCATCGGCTACGACGACAAGCTGTTCAAGGGCATGGTCGAATCGATGTCGCCCGAGGAGCGGGCGGAGATCGATCGCGAGTTCAAGCGGCTCAAGGGTGACAACCCGAAGGGCATGTCGGTCAACGAGATGATCGACGACGAGGCTTGGTTCTCGGGCTCGAACAACAAGATGATGAAGGCGTACTGGAAGAGCCAGGGCGCCGCGATCGCCGAGGAGAAGTACCAGGCCGCGAATGGCGGCTGGCTGACGGACATCAGCGACTTCACCAAGGAGCACCCGTACCTCGCCGCCGGGATCACCGTGATGACGGGCGGCGCCGCGGCGGGCGTCCTCTACAACCCCGGCCTCGAGCAGGTGAAGGGGTTCGGCACGAACCAGGACGCGTACGTCGCGCAGACCGACAAGATCCGCGACCTGACGGAACCCCCGCCAGGTGCGAGCCAGGACGAGATCGACCGCTGCGCACTCAAGCGCAAGCAGCTGATGCGGGAGATCGACGGGCAGCTCGGGTCGGCCCACGACGGGCTGACCAACGAGAAGATGGACAACCAGGAGGCCGACGACCCCTACAACAAGCTGTGGGCGAAGGACAAGGACAACGCGACCTTCCGCACGATGCTCGCGGCCTCGCGCGAGGGCGACTGGCAGAACTACTCGAACAACAAGGCCGCGTACGCCGCGGAGACCACGCTCGGTAACCGCAACTGGCTCAAGACCGAGGTCGAGCGCCGGCGCGAGCGCGGCGAGATCGACGGGCTCAAGGACTTCCTCTCGAAGCGCGAAGGCGCGGGCGGGACCTTCGAAGGCTTCATCGACGCGAACATCCCGCAGAAGGTCGATCGCGGGTTCTTCAAGTCCGCCGCCGAGCCTGCGGCCGCGCCTGGCACGGAGAAGTGGCGCGAGCAGATGGCGAACCGCCTGCTCTACGCGCAGTTTGGCGGCCGCACGGGCTGGGGCGACGACCGCGCGCAGATGGAGAAGGACATCGCGAACCTCCCCGCCGATCAGAAGAAGCTCCTGATGGCGCAGTACGAGAAGCTGTCGGGCGACTACGGGCTCACCACGAACCCCGACTCCGAGATCGTCAAGAACCTGGGCCCGCTCAAGTACCTCTCGGGCAACTACTGGTTCGGGAACTACTCCACCGGCAACCTCGAGGAGGACCTCAAGCTCTCGTACGGCGGTCAGCTCAGCGATCTGACCTACGGCGTGATCGGCAAGGGCCGGTCGTACACGCAGATCGAATACGATCTGAAGAACGGCAAGGCCGAGACGCCCGAGGCGCAGATGCGGCGGGCCGAGCACATGCGGGTGTTCGATACGCAGTCCGGCCTGCTCGGCACGGCAGGCATGGGGCTGTCGGGGAGGATCGCGGAGGCCCGGTACAAGGATCTCCAGACCTCGTTCGCGGCGCTCCAGGCCGCCGGGCTCGCCGACAAGCCGTTCGAGTCGCTGAAGCCGGAGGACATGACCCCGGCCCAGCAGATGGCGTACGCCGACTACGCGGTCGCGCAGGCGCAGTCCGAGTCCGCGGCGGTCAGCGCCAACAACGTCCAGAAGGGGATCGTCGACGGCGTGATCACGGTGGTGACCACCGCGGTCACGATCATCGCGACGGTGGCGATCACGATCCTCACCGCCGGCACGGCGACCCCGTTCATCGTCGCTGCGCTCGCCGCCGCCGCGGTCGCCGCCAGCGCTGGCCTCGCGG
>JAYVRN010000559.1:0-4368 GCA_043776275.1 Myxococcales bacterium
CGCGTGATCACGTCGTCGTTCCGACGAGAGATCAGGCGGTGATACACAACGTGGAACTGCTTGACAACTTTGACGCTCGATTAGTACAAGCGGGCGAAAATCGCGCTGGTTAGCTGCACCAGCGGCTTCGAATGGGAGCAAAGAGACTATGAACAAGGTGCTGAACACGGTGTGTGCGCTGGCTGCGACGACCTTGGTCGTTGCGGGCTGCACCGACTACGAGAGTGCGACCAACCTCAATCCAGCGGGTCCCCCGATGGTGGAGCAGGTTCGCATGAAGGAAACCTACACCACGCCGGGCACCACCGATCTGAGCACGCGCCGCGTGTTCGGCTTCGGCACGCACCCCGATGCGGCGGATGTCGAGCAGCACGCGGTGACCTCCGCGTCGGTCAGCGGGAACTCGTTCCGCGTGATCATGGACGAGCTCCTCGTGGGCAATAACCTCGAAGAGATCCGTTGCCGCGCCACCGTGGACACCGACGCGTACTCGCGCGTGCCGCTCACGGCGACGCCCGATGACATCGCGAAGTGCGCCACCGCGCAGGACGTGCTGCCGAGCACCTGCAAGGGCGCCAACGCCACGTGCCTCTGCGATCTCGATGGCGGCTGCAGCGTCGGCACCGAGATGATCCTCAAGGGCTTCCCGGTTGGCGTCGACGACAAGAACCAGGACGGCGCGGCCGATGACTCGCACCTCATCACGGGCGCGGTCGGCATCAAGTGCGGAACGATCACCGTCCCGATCGACCCCGACCTCAGCTACTGGAACCCGTCGGGTAACCAGCAGCCGCCCGCGATGGGTGGCTTCGAGGCGCTCGGCCCGGCGATCGTCCTGATCCCGCAGGCCGGCCTGCCGACGAACCTCCCGTGCCAGCTGACGTTCGGCCCCGACGTGGTCGACAAGCAGGGCGAGCGCGTGTGCGCCACCGCCGGTGGCGACATCAACGGCACCTGCGCCCCGGGCGACACCAGCGTCGTCACCTTCAAGACCGAGCCGCTCACGTTCACCTCGGTGTCGTTCACGAACAACCAGACCGGTGTCAGCCGCACCGATCCGGCCACGTTCGTCGCCAACACCCCCCTCGACCCCACGGCGATCACCGGCATCACCGTTACCCAGGGCGGCGTGGCCTTCAACGGCTTCACCGTGGCGCTCGGCACGATGAACAAGGTCCTCACGATCACCTGGACCGGCGCGGGCCTCGCGGCCAACACCGTCTACGCCGTCACCATCACCACACAGGTGAAGGACACGTTCATGCAGCCGGTTCCGGCTGCGATCGTCACCACCTTCACCACGGGCGCCTGAGAGGATCCTATGTCGACCAAGAACCTCATCATCGCAGCCACCCTCCGGAGCTCGCTGTTCGGCGCGATCGTCGCCGCCGGCCTGTTCTCCACCAGCTCGGCGTACGCGCAGTCCAACACCACGGGCGCCGTGCAGGGCTCGGTCACCGATTCGAAGACCGGCGAGAAGCTGCCGGGCGTCACCGTGATCGCGACCTCGCCGTCGCTCGCGCAGGCGCAGACGGCGATCACCGACGAGAACGGTCAGTACAAGATCACGGACCTGCCGCCCGGCGATTACCTGATCACGTTTTACTACGCGGACATCACGCTCGAGCGTGGTGGCGTCAACGTCGGCATCGGCAAGTCCACGCCGGTGTTCCAGAAGCTCAACCAGGCGCAGGCCGGCGGCGAGGTCGTGAAGATCACCGACACCGCGCCGACGATCGATCCCACGTCAACGACGCAGGGCATCACGATCGACAAGAACTACATCAAGAACATCCCGGTCCCGGGCCGCACGTTCGAGTCGGTGCTCGGCGCGGCTGCCGGTTCGCAGGGCGACGGTCTCGGCGTCTCGTTCTCGGGCTCGTCGTCGCTCGAGAACCAGTACTACGTCGATGGCGTCAACACGACGGGCCTGACGTTCGGCACCGTCGGATCGCCGGTCATCAACGACTTCATCGAAGAGGTCGAGGTCATCACCGGCGGGTACAACGCCGAGTTCGGCCGCGCCACCGGTGGCGTCGTCAACGTCGTGACCAAGTCCGGCTCCAACGAGTTCAAGGGCTCGGTGTTCGCGTACTTTCAGCCCGGCGTCCTCACGGCCTCGGCCGAGAGCACCCCGAGCAACGCATCGTCGATCGATGCGTCGGCGGACCTCGCGTACTCCGGTGACTTCGGCTTCGAGCTCGGCGGTCCGATCATCAAGGACAAGCTGTGGTTCTACGTCGGGTTCGCGCCGCAGTTCTCGAAGGTCGACATCACGCGCACCACCAAGAGCCAGACTGACTGCCGCGTCCTCGAGGCGAGCGGCAGCCTGTCGACCTGCAAGGCGGCACTCCCCGGCCAGGGCGGCTTCGCCGATGGCGTCGCGGACGTCGACCCGAAGACCGGCTTCTACATCACCGACAAGCTCGACGAGGAGGTCCGTAGCCGCACGCAGCGCGGCTTCAACGTCCTCGCGAAGCTCAACTACTCGGCCAACCCCGAGAACCAGGGCCAGCTGACCCTGCAGGCGCTCCCGGGCTCCGCGGAGTCTCCCGGCATCTACGGCCCGGCGGCGAGCGGCTTCAAGGCGTCGCAGCTGACCACGGACCTCGCGGCCAAGTGGACCTCGAAGTTCAACGACAACAAGACCGAGGTCGAGGCCGTGATCGGCTGGCACCGTGATCACCTCACGGACGACCCGTATGACGTCGCGCTCAAGGACAAGCCGCTGCAGGTGCTCTACGACGGCAGCCTCGGCATCTGGGGCCCCGGCTTCGGCGCCGAGACCGCGAAGACCAACGATGGCTGCTTCGACGGCGCTCCGGGCTCGCGCGACAACTATCCGTTCCTCGCGAGCAACTGCCCGATGGACACCACGCCGTACGTGATCGGCGGCCCGGGTTCGATCACCAACGACACCGAGCAGCGCCGCTCCGGCAAGATCAGCATCACCCAGCGCCTCAAGGCGGCGGGTAGCCACGAGATCAAGGCCGGCATGGACGTCGAGGATCTCACCTCGGACAAGACCCGCCTGTACTCGGGCGGCGGCTACATCCAGAACTACGTCGGCTCGGACCTCGTCCGCGTCAACCGCTGGGTCCAGCTGCTCGGCAAGGTCGGCTCGCCCGCGGTCATGAACAACAGCGACCCGCGGTTCGACAACCGCTGCAGCACCGCCGACACCAGCGGTGGTGGCACGGCGATGGGCAACATCCAGTACGTGTGCGACTACACCACCGGCAAGCTCGGTGACCCGGGTACGTCAGTGGTCGGCAACACCTTCAACTGGTCGGCCTACCTCCGTGACTCCTGGCAGATCCAGCCGAACCTGACCCTCAACGCCGGCGTCCGGTACGAGGAGCAGCGGATGCGGTACGCCGACTTCCTCCGCAACACGACCGATCCGCTGACCAACGAGAAGCTCGGCAAGAACGCGATGACGATGACCGGCATGGTCGCGCCGCGCGTCGGCATCCTCTACGACTGGACGAAGGAAGGCCGCTCGAAGATCTACACCCACTGGGGCCGGTTCTACGAGTCGATCCCGATGGACATCAACGACCGCTCGTTCGGCGGCGAGGTCAACTTCCGCCAGGACTTCCAGCCCACGCAGTGTGGCGCCCCGGACCCCCGCATCGGTGGCTCGAACGGCACGGCGCGTGATGGCGAGGGCTGCCTCGCGAACCAGAGCCTGGTCGGCGGCAACGAGAGCCTGATCGGCGCGAGCGGCGTGCTCGTCGCCCCCGGCATCAAGCCGCAGTACCTCGACGAGGTGATCGCCGGCTTCGAGTACGAGATCCTCGACGATCTGAAGATCGGCGTCTCGTACCAGAACCGCCGCATGGGTCGCGTCATCGAGGACGTCTCGACCGACGGCGCGCAGACGTACATCATCGCGAACCCCGGTGAGTGGTCCGCCGATGAAGAGTCCAAGCTGATGAGCCGCATCAACCGTACGGACGATCCGGACGAGAAGACGCGCCTGACGCACCAGCTGAACCTCTACAAGGGCATCCGGATCTTCGACAAGCCGCGCCGCGACTACAACGCGCTGCAGTTCACGATGACCCGCCGGTTCTCCAAGAAGCTCTACGTCCAGGGCTCGTACACGTTCTCGAAGACCGAGGGTAACTACCCGGGCCTCGTGTCCTACGACAACGGCCAGGTCGATCCGAACATCTCGTCGCAGTACGACCTCATCGAGCTCCTCGCGAACCGCGTCGGCCCGCTGCCGCAGGATCGCCCGCACTACATCAAGCTCGACGGCTACTACACGTTCGACCTCAAGAAGGCTGGTCAGATCACCGTCGGCACGCGGCTCCGCGCGTTGTCGGGCGTCCCGATCAACGCCCTCGGCGGTCACTACCT
>JAYVRN010000560.1:0-15843 GCA_043776275.1 Myxococcales bacterium
CGCGTCGACATCGATCTCGGTTCGATCCGTGGCGACCTGGACGCGCAGCTGGATCCGTCGGTCGAGCACGCGCTGGGCGCGATCGACGCCCGCACGAACGGTGGTCCGATCGTAGTACGCGCCCTCGCGCAGCCCGAGTGCATCGAGCACGGTGGCGCGGGCGCTGGCCCCGGCGCCGATCGCGCGGATCGTGCCGATCGTGAACCGGGGACCCGATCGCACGGGGATCGTGATCGTCACGTGACCGCGACCGTCGTAGGCGGCGCGCGGTGGAGCGATCTTCGCGCCCACCCAGCCGGCATCGGCATAGCGGCGGGTGAGCTCCTTGAGTGCGCGCTCGAGACGATACGCGATGTACGTGCCACCGACCGTGTTGACCGTGCCGAGGCCATCCTCGATCACGGCGAGGCGCGTGCGCTCCGCGAACTCGTCCTCGGGGTCGGTCACGAACGCGATGCGGTCGATGGTGTAGTTCGGGCCGAGCACCACCGTCGCGAGGAGCTCGGTGCCGCATCCGTCGACGCGGGTGACGTCGAGGGTGGCCTCGGCATGGCCGGCGCTGCGCAGCCCCTCGGTCGCGAGCTGGACGATCCGCTCGGTCCGCGCGGGCTCGTCGAGCGTGCCTTCGAGGACGGTCAGCGGGGCGAGGCTCGCGCGCGGCGCGCCCTCGACAGTCACCTTGCCGATCCGCCCGGGCGCGCAACGCATGGTCGTGGGCAGCTGCCCCCGCCCGTTGGCGTGGCAGGCGGCGAGGGTGATGGCCCCCACGACACCAGCAACCAGGGAGGGGAGGGCAGTGCGCACGTGGGAGGTCAGGAGCAAGCCGCGCTCCAGCGCCAAGTCCGCGAACCCTCATGCGCGACCTGGGGATCGGCGTCACCTCGACTAGACGAGGTGCAACCACGCGTTAGCGGCAAGAAAACTTGCCCGGGGGACGTAGCGCCCCGAGGCTGCGTGGAAGGCCATGAGCTATCTCCACTGCCCGACCTGCCAGTGCGCGTACAACGTCGCGAAACAGGCCGCGTGCCCGACCTGCGGGGTCTCGGCCGGCGCCCCGAGCGATCCCACCGACGCCGTCGTGGCGGCCGCCGAGCAGCTGGCGCGCGCGGTGGCCCGGGCGACCCCGATCGAGCTCGCGCGCGCGCAGGCCGAGCTGGCGATGCGGGACGCCTCGCGTGCGCTCCCGGCACCCGCCGCGCTCCCGACCACGGCGCCTTCCATCCTCCGCGCGATCCGCGCCGCGCTCGCGCCCACGCTGGCCGAGTCGCCACATGTGGTCACTGGTCGTGCGCAGCAGGCGCTGTTGACCACGGTGGTGCTCGCGCTGCTGACCCGGATCCCGCGGCCTCGGCCGGCCGTCCGTGCGTGGGCTGCTGCGCGCTCGCTGCTCGCTGGCTCTTAGCGCGCGTCGCAGCGGCGATCGAAGATCTCGAGCGGCGTGCCATCGACGGTCGAGATCTCGGCCTCGACGCACGGGACCTGGGTGCCTCGC
This sequence comes from Myxococcales bacterium, assembly GCA_043776275.1. GTDB lineage: Bacteria > Myxococcota_A > Polyangia > Haliangiales > Haliangiaceae > JABFXX01. The sequence goes on from JAYVRN010000560.1 coordinate 1,493, forward strand.
GCTGCACGCCAGCGCGGGAGACACACCGCCTGGAGCTCGGGATCGACCAGCACCGTCGGCCCGTCCTGGTCGTCGTCCCCATCCCACAGCTGGCCTTCGCTACGTTCGGTGTCGTGGCGCATGCCGAGTAAGATTGCAACGCGCGTTCCGATCCGGCGCCGCCCGAAGTTGCCGAGATCACGGAGGGGTGAGGATCTCGCGCGTACCAGCGTCGGGCGCGCACAGCGCACGAACAGTACACGCGCTGATCGCCCTACATCTCAGCCATGCGCCATCACGCGCTGGTACGCGGGGCGGGCGGAGCAGCGCGCGGCCCAGGCGTTGAGGTTCGCGAACGCGGCGAAGTCGACCTTCGAGTGACGGAGCCAATCGCAGAACGAGTTGACGTGGGCGTCTGCGAGCGTGTACTCGCCGAGGAGGAACTGCTTGCCGGCGAGGGCCTGATCGAGGATGCCGAGCATCTTCGCGATGTCCTGGTTCGCGGTCTCGAGCGCCTTCGGGCGCTGGTCCTCGGGCGCCGCCCACTCACCGTTGTAGCCACGGCGGTAGACCGCCTCGCCGAGCGAGACGTTGGTCCAGGTGATCCACTTCATCGCCTCTCCGCGCTTCGGGCCGGCGGCGGGATACAGGCCCTTGTCCACGCCGAACGTCTCGCCGAGGTACATCGTGATCGCGGCGGACTCCCAGATCGCCACACCGTCGTGGACGATCGTCGGCACCTTGGCGTTCGGGTTGATCTTCGCGAACTCGGGCTTCTTGGCATCGCCCGCCTTGAGATCGAGCTGCTTCCGATCACACGGGACGCCCAGCTCTTCGATGATGATCTGGGTCAGGGTGGCGGTCGACATCGGGGCGAAGTAGAAGATGAGGCTCATCGGTGGCTCCTGGTGAGAAGGGTTGCTCCGGTGCTAACACACGGTCCGGCTGCGGAGGTCGCGCTCGCGTCGATTCACTGACAGTGGTTTGTCAGGTATCGATGACGGCTCGATGGGGCTACCGCTGGACGAGCTGGCGCAGCTGCCAGGCCTGCAGGTGTAGCCGGCGCTTCGCGGTGCGCTCGCGGGTGTGCATCCGGCTCGCCATCCCGGCGGCGGCGGCGATCAGGCCGAGCACGTAGAGCGCGGCGACGGTGAGCGTGCTGGTCTCGTCGCCCGCGATCGCGACGGCGTTCATCAGGATGCCGCGATGGTCGACGGTGGTGGTGATCGAGAGGGCGCCGAAGCGCTCGAGCAGCCACGGCCCGAGCACCGCGAGCGCGGGGAGGCCGACCATGCCGACCATCGACGTCAGCTTCGAGCGCGTGGGCGTGAACATGATCGCCATCGCCGACATCGCGGCCAGGCCGGGCGCGATCAGGAACGGCGTGTACATGCGCGCGACGATCGCTAGGAGGATCGCGTTCGAGATCGCGATGACGCCCTCCTTGCCGATCGGATTCACGCGGGACCCCCAGTAGCAGATGCCGAGGTTCAGCAGGATCAGGAGCGAGATCGCGAGCACCCAGGGCGAGCCCTGCGGCGCGATCCACCACACCATCGGCATGAACGCGAAGAACGCGAGGTACGCGTAGATGCCGACCCGCGCACTGCCCTGCATCATCTTGACGTCGTCGGCGAGGATCGCCTCCTCGACCTCGGGTGGGGCGCTCTTGGGAGGTTCGAGCATCAAGCGCCCGACCAGCTCGGCGGCGGCGGTCAGCGTGGGATCGAGGGCGAGCGCGATGCCGGCCTCCCGCATCGCGAGGCTGCGCTCCGCATCGTTGGCCGCGTCGAAGGCGGCCTGCGCCGTGGTGAGGTGTTCGTGGGCGAGCCGCTGGCGCGCGGCGAGATCGCGATCTCCGTCGAGGTAGCGCTGGACGCGATCGCCGAGCTCGCGCGCGGTCTGCAGGCGGCGCTCTCGATCGAGCTGCGTGCTCGCGACACACAGCTCGTCGAGCTCGGGGGCAATGCCGCGACCGGGGGCGCGCTCGGAGGCCTTGGCGTCCACGCCCGAGAGGGCGCTCGCGAGGCCGAGCTTGCCCGTGGGATGGAGCATCGTGCGGGTCAGGATCTCGAACAGGATGCAGCCGAGGGCGTAGATGTCTGCGCGCGCATCGAGATCGACATCGCCGCGGACCTGCTCGGGGGCCATGTAGCCCGGCGTGCCGACCTGCATGCCGGGGAGGGTCGCGAGGGCCTCGTTGTCCTCGCTCGAGCCGCTCGCGACATCCGCGAACTCGTCGGGCTCGCCGATCACCTTGGCGACCCCCCAGTCGAGCACGTAGACCTCGCCGAAATCGCCGAGCACGATGTTGTCGGGCTTGAGATCGCGGTGGACGATCCCGCGGACGTGGGCAAACTCGACCGCGAGGCAGACCTCGGCGAACGCGCGCAGCAGGCGCTGCTGGGTGACCTCCGGGAGATCGCTGCCGAGCAGCTTGGACAGCGTGGTGCCGGTCAGCTTCTTCATCGTGAAGAACGGCTGTCCGCTCGGGTCACGCCCGAGATCGTAGAGCGGGACGATCGCGGGGTGCTCGAGCCGCCCCTGGATCGAGGCCTCCCGCATGAACCGATCGATCACGCGCTCGCTCGGATCGGCCTTGCGGATCCGCTTGAGCGCGACCTCGCGCCCGATGTTCGCATCGCGGACCGCCATCACCTCGCCCATGCCACCCTTGCCGAGGCGGTTGATGACCTTGTAGCGCTCGGTCGAGACCCGGCGCACGGATTCCCGTGCACTCGGGCCCTCACCCTCGGCGGCGGTCGGGCGGCCGTCGATGGTCGCCTGCTCGGTTCCGTCGGGGCCGTCGTCCATCGCTCCACGATACGCCATCGCGACGGGCGCCTGGCGTGCGCGGCGTGGACCTACGCGAAGTTCTTGTTCGCGAACTCCCAGCTCACGAGCGTCCACCACGCGTCGACGAACTTCGCGCGCGCGTTGCGGTGATCGATGTAGTACGCGTGCTCCCAGACATCGAGCGTGAGCACGCACGTCTTGCCGGGCTGACCGAACGGGGTCTCCGCGTTCGACGTGGTCTCGATCGCGAGCGAGCCATCCGCGTTCTTGACGAGCCACGCCCAGCCCGAGCCGAACTGGCCGAGGGCCGCTTCGGCGAACTTCGCCTTGAACGCGTCGAAGCTGCCGAACGCCTTGTCGATCGCGGCGGCGACGGCGCCCGTGGGGGCTCCGCCGGCCTTCGGCGCGAGGCAGTGCCAGAAGAACGTGTGGTTCCAGATCTGCGCCGAGTTGTTGAAGATCTTCTTGTCGCCATCGGCGCGCGATTGCTTGATCACGTCGTCGAGCGAGAGCGCCTCGTACTTGGTGCCAGGCGCGAACTTGTTCAGGTTGTCGACGTACGTCTTGTGGTGCTTGCCGTGGTGAAACTCGATCGTCTCCTTCGACATCGTGGGGGAGAGCGCATCGGGTGCCCAGGGGAGCTCGGGAAGGGAAAAGGCCATGCGGCTTTGTAGCCCTGCCGGGTGGCGTGCGGGAGCCGGGAGCGGAGTAAAGTGATGCTGTGCTTGGCCCTCTCGGTCACATCGGCTCGGGCCTCGCGTACCTGGCGACAGCGCGCCGCCAACATACGAGCGATCAGCTAACCGCTCAGCAGCTCGCATGGGAGCCGGCGCGTTCGCCGCTGCCGCCCGGGCTGACGCTGACGTGGTTCGGGACCGCAGGGTTTCGGCTGTCGTATCAAGGCACCGTGATCTGGATCGATCCGTACGTCACGCGGCTCACGCTCGGCGAGTTGGTGCGGCGCAAGGTCGTACCGGCATCGGCCACCGCCGTGGAGCGGTGGATCGATGCGGCGGATGCGGTGCTCGTGGGGCACACGCACTTCGATCACGCGCTGGACGTGCCCGCGATCGCGCGGCAGTTCGGGTGCCGGGTCTACGGCTCGACCTCGCTCCACCACCTCATGGGGCTGCACGGGCTCGCAGAGCAAGCGGTGATCGTCACGCCGCACGCGGATCATCACGTGGGGCCGTTCCGGTTCCACTTCGTGCCGAGCCTGCACTCGAAGCTGCAGCTCGGGATGGGGATCCCGTACTCGGGAGAGCTGACGTGTGATCACGTCGATCATCTGACCCCGCAGGCGTACAAGTGCGGGCAGGTCTGGGGGCTGTTCATCGAGGTCGCGGGCATCCGGATCTACCACCAGGGCTCGTGCGATCTGCTCGAGGACGAGATCACCGACAAGAACATCGATGTGCTGCTCGCGGGCATCTCCGGGCGCCGGTTCACCAAGGGCTACTTCCAGCGCATCATCAGCGCGGTGCGGCCCAAGCTGATCGTGCCCACCCACTACGACAACTTCTTCGTCCCGCTCGATCAGCCCAGCAAGTTCTCGTTCAACGTGAACCTGACCGGGTTCGCCGACGAGGTCCGGGCGGCCACGGCCGAGGTGCCGATCCAGACCCTGACGGTCGGCGTGCCCGTGGGAGCGACCTCGTGAAGTACTGGTTGATGAAGACCGAGCCGGAGACGTTCTCGATCGCGGATCTCGAGCGCGTGAAGGTCGAGCCGTGGAGCGGCGTACGGAGCAACTTCGCGCGGTTCCACATGCGCGCGATGAGCGTGGGGGACTCGGTGCTGTTCTATCACTCGAGCGTCAACCCGCCGGGGGCCGTCGGGCTCGCCAAGGTCGTGCGCACGAAGGTCATCGACCAGACCCAGTTCGATCCGGACAGCCAGTACTTCGAGCCGAAGGCGACGCGTGACAACCCGATCTGGGACTGCGTCGACGTCGAGTACGTCTCGACGTTCCCGCACCAGGTCTCGCTCGAGCGCATGCGCTCCGATCCCATGCTCGCGGACATGCCCGTGTTGCGGATCCAGCGCTTGAGCGTGCAGCCGTGCGCCGAGCACGAGTACCTGCGCGTGGTGGAGCTCGGTCAGATCGAGCCGGCGGCTCCAGCTCCGAAGGTCAAGGGTTCTCCGCCGGCCAAGAAGAAGTTGAAGTCGAAGAAGCTGAAGGTGAAGTCCCGGATCGCGTCGGCCGCGAAGCAGCGAGCGAAGCAGCGGAAGCGCTGAGCGCCGACCGCTTCAGGCGGCAGCGAGCCAGCGCAGGAGCGCGTCGCTCCGCGGCGCCGGCAGGTCGACGCCCGGTTGTGCCTGCGCGTCCTCCGGGCCGTGCCAGTCTGAACCACCCGTGCAGACGAGGCCAAGCGTGTCGGCGAGCGTCACCCAGCGCGCCCGCTCGCGCGAATCGTAGGCGCCATGAAAGGCCTCGATGCCAGCGAGGCCGTCGTCGCGATGCTTCCGCACGAGGTGGCCGGAGAGCTCGTCGTAGAGGTGTGGATGCGCGAGGGACATCGCGGCACCGGCGTCGCGGCCGAGCGCGAGTGCCTCGGCGATCGGGAGGGCGTGATGTGGAACGTCGACCGGACCACCGTCGTAAAGATGACGTGAGAACGCATCGCGCAGCGAAGAGGCCGCGCCGATCGCGACCATGGCGCGGGCGAGGTCCGGTCGGCCAACCGCGCGGCTCCCTGCCGCGGTGATCAGCGAATCGATCGGGAGCTTGATGCCGCGCTGCTCGAGGCGGGCCGCCATCACCCGGAGGCGATTGACGCGCGCGGTGCGGACGCCGGCGAGGCGCGTCTCGAGCGCGGTCCAGCCGGCCTGGCCGCGATCGTAGGCGAGCACGTGGATGGTGCGCCCTTCGTGGTCGCACGACATCTCGACGCCGCGAAGGACCCGCGCGCCAGCGACCACGACCTGTGAGCCAGCGCAGGTGTCGTGATCGGTGAGGGCGAACACCTCGACCGCCCGCGCGGCGGCACGCGCTGCGACCTGTGCAGGGGCCTCGGTGCCGTCGGAGCACGTCGAATGGCAGTGGAGCTCGAACCGCATCCGCGCTGTATACCGCGGGATCGCCGGGCAGTAGTCAGATGTAGGCGCGTACGAGCCCACCGGGACCTGCTAGAATTTCGATCGGATGGGCATTCCGGGGGTCCAAGCGCCTACCCGTCTTGGTCGCTACGAGCTGCTCGCGCGGCTCGCGACCGGTGGTATGGGCGAGATCTTTCTCGCTCGGCTCGAGGGTGCTGCGGGGTTCGAGAAGCTGTTCGTCGTGAAGCGGATCCTCCCGCACCTCGCCGACGACGCGCGGTTCCGGCAGATGCTGATCGCGGAGGCGCGGCTCGCATCCAAGCTGTCCCACGCGAACATCTGCCAGGTCTACGAGCTCGGCGAGACCGACGGTCAGCTCTACATCGTGATGGAGTACCTCGAAGGCATCACGCTCCTGCCGCTGTTACGCAAGCAGTCCAAGGAGATGGGGCAGCTCGACTTTGGCTTCATCGGCGGCGTGATCCAGCAGACGTGCGATGCGCTCCACTACGCTCACGAGCTGCGCGATCGCGGTGGCGAGGAGATCGGGATCGTCCACCGCGACGTCACGCCCTCGAACATCTTCCTCACCGAGGCCGGCGTTGCCAAGGTGCTCGACTTCGGCATCGCGAAGGTCAAGGACGCCTCCGCGAACACGCAGACCGGGACGGTCAAAGGCAAGTACGCGTACATGGCGCCGGAGCAGCTCCGCGGCGCCGAGCTGGATCGCCGCGTGGACGTGTTCGCGCTCGGCGTCTGCGTCTACGAGATGATCGCGCTGCGCCGGCTGTTCCAGCGCAAGACCGACTACCTGACGTTCCGCGCGGTGATGGAGCAGCCGATTCCGGACGTTCGGCGCTATCGCGCAGACGTGCCCGACGGCCTCGCGCTGGCGCTCGCCCATGCTCTCGACCGCGATCCCGCGAACCGGTTCGAGACGGCCCGACAGTTCGGCACGGCGGTGCTCGACGCGCTCACCGGCATCAAGCGCCCGTGGACGCAGGGCGAGATCAGCGACTTCATCCGGCTCGAGTTCTCGGACGAGCTTCGCAAGCGCACCGACCAGGTGATGCTCGCCGTCCACAAGACCAAAGCTGGATCGCGCTCCACGATGCCGCTGATCGCGCAGGAAGATGCGACGCAGGTCATGCAGGAGGACGACGACGACGACGAGTTTCCGTCGGTCGAGTCCACGATCAGCGAGACACCGATCGAGATCCGGCCAGTGGGGCCGCCGCGCGATCCCAAGGACTTCACCGGGCAGCACACGCCGCCGCCGTTCGGCAACGAGTCGAGCACCAGCGGCGTCAGCCTGCAGGCGATCGGACCCGGGCCGGGCGTGTCGATGCCCCAGGCGCAGCAGGTGGCGCCCAAGGGCCGGAGCGTGGTGTGGCCTTTGCTGGCCCTCGCCATGGTCGGGATCGCGGGCGGAGCGCTGTTCCTGGTCTGGAAGCAGATGCAGCAGCAGCAACAGCAGCAACCGGCCGTCGTGAACATCACGTCGTCGCCGGACAACACCCGGGATCCGGTTGGGCCTGGGAGCGATCTGACGCCGAAGGCGGGTTCCAACACGATCCCCGGAGAGCCCGGCAAGCCGCCGGACAGGACCCCGGAGAAGCCAACGATCAAGCCCAAGGGTGATCCCTACAAGGCCGCGATCCAGGCGCATCGCCCGGGGATCAACAAGTGCGCGCAGGATCACGGCGCACCGCCTCCGGGGGTGAAGGTCGTGATCACGGTCTCGACCGATGGACACGCGAAGGGCGTCTCGCTCGAACCCGCTTCGCTCAACAGCACGCCGCTCGGCATGTGCATCAGGAATGTGCTGTCGGCCGCGGCGTTCCCGAGTGCGAAGGACGAGAAGCAAGTCGCCGTGACGTTGACCGCCTCGTAGTCGAGCCAGATCAGCGACTTGGCGATCGCACGTTGCTCAAGTTGAAACCGTCCCCACCAGTGTGGGCCAGTCCGTGACCTGCGCAGCGAGCCGGCCCTCGGCGCGATCCGCCTTGCCTCCGCCGCGGCCGCCGAGCTGAGCGGCGAGCTGCTTCCACAGGCGGCCACAGTCGAGCGTCGAGCCGGCGGCGCGGAACAGCACGACGGTGGCGCCGGTCTCGTCGGGGGCGCACAGCAGGGCGTCGCGGCCGGCACCGACGAGCTTCGCGCCGATGCTGCGGAGGAGCTCGGCGTCGCCCGGGATCACGGCGATCACGGGGCCGGGGCCGGTGCCGGTGCCCGTGCCGATGAGCGTCGCGATGATCGCGTTGGCGAGCTGGCCGCGGAGGGCCGTGAGATCGGTGCGCAGTCCATCGCTGTCGCGCTTGAGCTTGTCGATCGCGGCGGGGACGTCGGCGGGCGCGCACGAGAACTGGGTGCCGAGCGCGCGCAGCACGTGGTCGTGGCCGAACAGGCTCGCGCGGCCTCGGCGCGCGGCGGTGAACGTCACCCGGGTCATGCCCTTGTAGCGCTCGGCGCCGATGATCCGGATCGCGCCGAGCTGTGAGGTCCGCGTGCAGTGCGTGCCGCCGCACGGCGAGTAGTCGAACTCGCCGATCGCGACGACCCGGATATCGGCGGAGACCTTCGGATCGCGGCGCAGCTTGAGCGCCGCGAGCTCGCCCGGGTCGGGGAACCAGGCCCGCACCGCGAGGTCGTCGTCGACGAGGTCGTTCGCGAGATCTTCGGCGGCCGCGAGCTCGGCTTCGGGGATCCGATCGCGCGCGACGTCGATCGTCAGCGCTGACTCGCCGAGGCGTGCGGAGACCGTCGCCGCGCTGGCCCGGTCGAGCAGCGCGCCGGAGAGCAGGTGCTGGCCGGTGTGCTGCGCCATGTGCTGGCGACGACGGTCCCAGTCGAGCGCGCCGGCGATCCGGGCACCGGGCACCGGGCCCGCGGTCGCGAGCACGTGGACGATGTCACCGCTGTCGGTCTCCTGCGTGTCGACGACCTCGATCCCACCGAGGGTGCCGCGATCGCCGAGCTGTCCCCCGGCCTCGGGATAGAACGCGGTCTCGTCGAGCACGATCGCGGGTTTGCCGTCGTGCTCGGCCAGCGCCACGACGTGGGCGTCGAACTGCCGCTGCGTGGCGTCGTGGTGATAGAGGCGGCGGGTCGGCATCACGGGTGGTCTATCACGGCCGAATGGTGATGACCCACGAGTCACAGCCGCCGGGCCCGTCGTCGCCACCGATCTTCCCGCTGACCGGGCAGGCACCATCATGCTCGTCGGTGCGGAGGATCGTCGCGCCCTGGGCGGCGAGCTCTTCGAGCACCTCGTGATCGGGGAGGGTGGTCTTGCCGTAGCGCTTCGGCCCACTCGAGACCAGCGCGAGGGAGGCGTGCACGGCGGCGAGGAAGTCACGCCGGCTCGAGGTCTTCGACCCGTGGTGGCCGACCTGCAGGATGTCGGCGCGGATGTCCTGCTTGTGATGATCGATCAGGAACTCCTCGACGTCCCCCACGCCGTAGCTCGGATCGCGGCGTTCACCGGACTCCGCATCGCCGACCAGCAAGAGGCGCGTGGTCCCTAGCTGCACCGCGAGCACGACGGAGTTCTGATTCGGATCCTTCAGCGGTTTGCCCTCGGCGTGGAGGATCGTGAACTTGGCACCCTCGCCGAGTTGCACCTCGTCACCCTCGTGGAACGTCTCCCACACCGGGATATGGATCGTCATGCCCTTGACCGCCACCTCGTGGCTCGCGGGGACATCGACGGCGGTGTGATAGGTCAGCTGCGTCGCCTTGCCGATCGCCGCCAGGAGCTCGCGATAGAACACGGTCTCGTTGACGCGGCCCGAGTCCCAGAACTGGTGGACCTCGTAGCAGTGGAGCACCAGATCGAGCGCCGACGCGTGGTCGAAGTGCGGATGCGAGAGCACCACGTTCTCGATCGTGAGCCGGGTGCCGGGTGCGGCCTCGCCGCACAGATCGTCACCCGAAGGCCCGAGCGCGGCGGCGAGGTACGCCGTGACGCGCGACGGCCGCTCGTCCTTGTCATTGGTCCCCGCGTCGTAGAGCATCGCGAAGTCCGCGCCCTGGATCAGGACCGCGAGGCCGGTGCCCACGTCGATCAGGTGCACGCGGAATGTCCCCGGTGCGGGGGGCGTGTGTGGCACCTCGGCGGCGGTCGAGGCGTGGACCCACGTGATCTTGCCGTCGCCTCCGCTCGGAGGCAGCGGCTTGACGGGCGGTGGCCGCGGCGCGGGGCAGGCGGTGAGCGCGAGGATCAGGGCCAGCGGCAGGCTACGGAGCACCACCTGGACATCGTTTCACACTCGGAGCGCGACGGGCCTACGGCGCGACGCGTTCGACCGCGCCGCCTGGCACCCAGCCCGCGGTGCCATTCGCGACCCGGATCCGTGTCCAGGCATCTCGCCGCTCGAGCACGGTGACCTCGGTGCCTCGCGGCAGCGGCTGCGAGAGCGCCGCCGGTGCGCCCGCGCTGTCGGCCGCGCGCATCACGACGTCATCCATCACCACGCCATCGTCGGCCTGACGATCCTCGAGGGCAAAGGACGCGCTCATCGCCACCCACACCGCGAACGGGATCGCCGACAGCCCGACGAGGCCGCGCCGGCGCCGACCGGCCCACGGGACGATGAGGAGGATCGCGATCGCGAAGGCCATGGCCCCGACGATCAACTTCCGCGCCCGCGGCCAGTGATGGAAGAACAGCAGCGTGTCGGTGGCGCCGCCTTGGTGTGCAGGGCGGAACGTCTCGGTCTGCCGGCTGCGCAGCCACGCGAGGTTGTGACGCGCGCGGGTGTTCCCTCCATCGAGCGCGAGGGCGCGGCGATACGCGAGCACCGCGGTGGCGACATCGCCGGCACCGAGCGCGGCGTTGCCCCAGTCGGCGAGCAGCTCGGGGCGTTCGGAGTTCGCGCGCGCGGCCTCACCGAGCGCGATCTCGGCGCGGGCGAACGCGGCCTTGCGCGCGGTCGGGTTGGTCGTCAGCTCCATCGCCTCCTGATACGCGGCGCGCCCGTCGTCGAGGCTGGCGGCATGGACGCTGTGAGCACCGAGCGCGACGAGCACGATGGCGATCGTGCCTGCGGCGCGTGGGCTCCGGCGTGACGGGGTCTTGCGCGCCTCCGCGAGCCAGCGCCGCAGCAGGCCCGCGGCATCCGAGCGGACGTCCGCCGACAGCGGCTTGCCGGAGCTCGCCGGTGAGAACGCCTCGGTCTCGAGCTTCGCGATCAATCCATGGTCGTCGACCTCGCGGCCGAGCACACGCGCCAGATCGCGCAGCGCACCTCCGAGCGGTCCCGCGAGCTCGCGTGCCGCCGCAGTGCTGGCCTGATCGAGCAGCAGCTCGACCTTGCTCCGCGCGGTGCGGACCTCTGCGGCCTCCTCGCGCTGTCCTCGCGTGCGGAGCTGCCACGTCCGCGCACCGAGTAGCGCCAGCGGCACCGCATAGAGCAGGCCGATCAGCACCCACAGGAGCGTGCCGCCGAGCGGGCGCTCGTCGACCGCACCCGCCGTCGACAGCGCCAGCTCGGCGTTGACCAGGGCCGAATCGTCGTTGACGGTCGTGGCCGGGCCCTTCTTGGTCGGGCTCGCTGACACCACGTCGCCCGCACCGACGAACGTGCCGCCCTTGACCGAGAGCGCGATCGGCTCCGAGCGAATGGTCCGGTATTGCTCCTTGGTCGGATCGAAGTACGAGAACGCGAGGGCGGGGACCTCGGTCGCGGGCCCGGTGACCTGGGCAGTGATCTTGAACGTCTTGGTCTTGCTCTCGTCGGTCAGCTCGCCCGTCGGCGGCTCCGCGGGCACGGTGAACTTGTCCTTGGGGAGGCGGCCGTCTCCGTCGAGCTTGCCGAGCGAGAGGGTGTCGAGCGGCTGGTTGCTCTTGATCGTGACGTCGAGCTCCACCGGTTCGCCGAGAGAAACCACCGAGCGGCTGGCCTTCACCGCGATCGAGAACTGATCTCCGACCGCGCCCGCGAACGTCGGTGGGCGATCGGTCTCGGGGAGCGGCTTGACCGTCAGGGTATGCGCCACGTCGGCGGCGCGGAACATCTGGGTCGGTGCGTTGCCGAAGAAGTCCGCACGCCCCACCGGCAGCGCGGCGACCACCGAGGCTGCTGCGATCTCGACCTTGCCGCCGGGTGGGATCAAACGCGGCGCGATGAACAGGTTGATCGTGAGCCGGTTGAACTCGGTGCCGTTCACCGTGGTCTGATCGATCGTGTAGGGCAGCTGGAGGTCCTTGGCGCCGGCGGTCAGCGTGAGCGCGCGGCGCGGGTTCGCCACCGGAGGCGCGCTCACCGTGAACGCATCGCTCGACAGCAGGGGGACCGCGAACGTCTGATCCTGGGGCTGGTTCTGGAACAGCCAGATCATCGTCACCGGCACGGTCTCGCCGACGAACACCGCCCGATTCGGCAGCTCGAGTGTGAGCTTCATCGTGTCGGTCGTCGGCACCGTCTCGACGGGCACGTCCCCGGCCTGGGCTGTCGCGCGCTTGCCGCCCTGGGTCACGGTGGTGCTCGGCACGTGCAGCTGACCCGGCTTGGTCACCTCCACGCGCCAGCGCAACGACCACGTCACCCGCACCGAGTCCGTGCGCCGGCCGTTGATGATCTGGATGCTGCGCGAGGTGTTCGGCGTCGCGCCGAGCGGGGTCACGATGGCATCCGGGATCGCAAGCTTGGGCAGCTCCGGCGCGGGGCTCTCGTCGAAGCCTTCGACCACCAGCTCGAGCTGGAACGGCATCCCGACGTGGGGCCGCCCGCTGCCGAGCCGGAACTGCGCCTGCGGCTCGTCCGCGAGGGCAGTCCGCGGGAGGAACGTCAGGGTGCCGAGGATGGTGAAGGTGGCGAGCGTGGCCAACGCGAGGACGAACCTCGGCACGACGGCGCGCATCACCAGTCCTTCTCGACGGGATCGTTGGCGCCGTCCTGCTTGTGGCGTTCCTTCTGCCGGCGCGCGTCTTCATCGCGTGCTCTCTGGCTCGCTCCGCCCTTCTGTTGCTGCTGCTGCTGGTCCTGCTTCTGCTGGTCCTGCTTCTGCTGATCCTGCTTCTGCTGGTCCTGCTTCTTGTCGTTCTGCTGGGGCGGCTGCAGCAGCTTGAGCGCCGCCTCGAGGTGCTCGATCGCCTTGCCCTGGCTCTTCACCGAGGGGAGCAGGCTCTCGCTGGATTGCTTCGCGTCGCGGGCTTTCACGAGGATGCGGGAAGCATCGCTCATCTCGGTCTGCGCTTGTCGGACCTCGTCCGCCGCAGCGGCGAGGGTCTTCGGATCGGGTGCGCCGGGCTTGGAGGGGCCCTGCTGCTTGCCCGCGGCGTCGGCCTGCGCGGCGAGCGCGTCGGTGATCGCCTTGGCGAGCTGCCCATGACCGTCCTCGCGGCCGATCAACGTCGGGTAGCGTGGCTCGCGCGTGAACTGATCCTCGCCGTTCGCGGTCGACGTCTGATCCCGGGTCTCACCCTGATCCCGGATCAGCTGCTGGAGGTGCTCGATCACCGAGAAGAACAGCTTGCGCAGCTCCTCGAGCTTCGCCTCGGTGTCTTTCGCTGGCGGCAACGGATCCTTCGCGACGGTGAGCGCCTTGTCGAGCTCGTCGAGCTTGGCCTGGGCCTGGCCGCGCAGCTCCTCGGCGTGGCTCAGCTGCTCCTTCATCTGAGCGAGCTGCTGCTTCGCGGCCTCGGCCTGCTTGGGATCCTTCTGCTGCGCGGCCTCCTGCTCCTTGGCCGCGAGCCCGCTGACCTCCTCCGCGATCAGATCCTTGAGCCGCGCCAGCCGCGCCACGTTGCGCGCCAGGCCATCGCGGGTCTCCTTGGATCGCTCGGCCGCGGGGAGCTTCTCGCTCTCGGGCGACACGAGGCCCGACAGCCGCTGCTGCTCACTGTACGCGAGCTCGATGGTCTGCTTCAGATCCGCGAACTGTTCGATCGCGCGGGACAGTGCGATCAGCGCCGTGCGCTCATGTGCGAGGGCGTCGGGGAGCTTGGCCGCGGTCAGCGCCTCGCGCGCGTGGTCCATCGCTCCACTCGCCTCGATCACCGAGGGCAGCGCGGCCTTCACGCGCTCGAGCAACTTGGCCTGCTCGGGCGGCGGCGGCTTGGCCGGATCGGGTGGGGCGGGCGGGTGCTCCGTCGCGGCCGCGAGCCGAGCACGGACCTCCTCAAGCCGATCGCGCAGGCCGCCCTGGCGCTCGCCGATCATCGGTGGTGTGAGCCACGCGGGCAGCGGGCCCTGTGGGGCGCTGACGTTGGGTCCGAGCTCGAGGGTGCCAGCGGCGGCGCTCGCGCGTGCGGTGTCCTGGAGGACCTCGAGCTCGTCCTGCGCCACGCCCCGCAGCACGGTGATCGGATCGAGGAGCTGCTCACGTGCGCGCTTGAGCGAGACCAGGGCGGCCTCGGCCTTCGCGACGCCTTCCTCGGCGGCGAGCTCCTGAAGCTTGCGGCGCGCGTCCGCGATCCGGGTGCGGCCATCGAGTAGATAGAGATCCACGTTCTTCAACTGGACCACGCGCACGCGCTCCTGATCATCGCGCTTGTCCTCGGGCTTCTTGCCGATGGTGTCGATCTCGTCGGC
>JAYVRN010000561.1:0-4362 GCA_043776275.1 Myxococcales bacterium
GCGCAGCAGCTTGAAGCCGCGCCCGGCGTGTTGCGGATTCGCGTACACGTCCGCCGCCACGACGTAGGGCTCGACCTTGTAGATCGCGATCGCCGCCGAGGTGTCGCCATGGCGGATCGGGTTGATCAGATCGAACAGCTCCCAGGCGCGTTCGACGTGACCAGCCTCGGCGAACGCCATCGCGGCCCACACGGCGGCGTGCTCGATTCGAACGAGTACAGCTTTGCGCTCACCGATCAGACCGCGTGGCTCGAGCGTGAGCTGGTCGCGGCACGCCAGGATTCGCAGATTCACCACATCTTCGTGGTGATGCACCATCCCCCGTTCTCGGTCTCGCTGCACGGCGGCAACCGCGATCTGCGCGAGCGCTGGACCCCACTGTTCGAGAAGTACAACGTGACCGCGGTGTTCTCGGGGCATGATCACGTCTACGAGCGCGCCGAGCACAACGGCATCCACTACTTCGTCTCCGGGGGAGGCGGCGCACCGCTCTATGCCCGCCGCCCACGCCCGGAGGCGCTCGATGCCGAGGCCACCAAGAAGTACGAGCGTGTCTATCACTACCTTCGCGTCACGCTGACCGGGAACCGGGTCGAGATCACGGGCGTGCGCGCGGATGGCACGACGATCGAGACCACCACCTGGACCGAAGGCCCCGACGAGCTCCCGTCAGTGCCCGCGAGCGCAGCCGCTCCGCCGATCCCGGGCGGTGCCGGCGGCGGTGCGCCGTCGATCGCGCCGGCCCCAAGTCCGCCGTCCGGGAGCAATGACGAGCGCTCGCTCGCCTGGATCGGCTTCGCCGGCATCGGCCTCCTGCTCGCCGCCGCGGTGGTCGTCGCACGCACGCTGAGACGCTAGGCGTGCCCACCGCCGGCATCGTCATCATCGGCGACGAGATCCTCAGCGGGAAGTTCGTCGAGGAGAATGCCGCGTTCCTGATCGGCGAGCTGCGCGCTTTGGGGGTCGATCTGAAGCGGATCGTCGTGATCCCCGATGAGCTCGACGATATCGCGGCCACGGTGCGAGAGCTCTCGGCGCGGTTCGATTACGTGTTCACCTCCGGGGGCGTGGGGCCGACGCACGATGACGTCACGATGGTCGCGATCGCACGCGCGTTCGACACCACGATCGTACGGCAGCCGGAGCTCGAGCAGCGCGTGCGGGCGTACTGGGGCGCGAAGCTGTCCGAGCCGAACCTGCGGCTCGCGGATGTGCCGGCGAGCGCGGAGCTGGTCTACGGCAAGGATCAGGTGTGGCCGGTGGTATGCGTGAGAAACGTCTACGTCCTGCCCGGGGTCCCGGCGCTGTTCCGGCGGAAGTTCGTCGACATCCGCGATCGGTTTCGCACCGAGGCGGTGACCATCGCGCGCGTGTACATCGATGCCGACGAAGGTGCGATCGCGGCCGATCTCGATGCCGTGGTGGCAGCGCACCCGCTGGTCAAGATCGGCAGCTACCCGCGGTTCTCGGAGAAGGACTTCAAGGTCCTGGTCACGCTCGAGGGGCGGGACGGCCAGGATCTCGCGGCTGCGTTCGCGATGCTCGTCGAGAAGCTCGGCGCGCGCGTGGTCAAGACCGAGGCTCCGGCCCCGGTCGGTGCGTGACGCGTGCTAGAACGATCGCCCGATGCCGATCCAGCCCCGCACCCCACCCGGCGTGCTCGAGCTCTTGCCGCCGCAGCAGATCGCGTTCCAGCGCATGCTGGATACGATCCGGCGCGGCTTCGAGCGGTTCGGGTTCCTGCCCGTCGAGACCCCCGCCTTCGAAGTCGCGGACGTGCTCCTGACCAAGACCGGTGGTGAGACCGAGAAGCAGGTCTACTTCGTTCAGTCGACCGGGGCGATCAAGGAGGGCAAGGCGCCCGAGCTGGCGCTGCGCTTCGATCTCACCGTGCCGCTCGCGCGCTACGTCGCGGAGCACGAGCACCACCTCAACTTCCCGTTCCGGCGCTACCAGATCCAGCGCGTCTATCGCGGAGAGCGCAACCAGAAGGGCCGCTACCGCGAGTTCTACCAGTGCGACATCGACGTGATCGGCAAGGACACGCTGCCGCTCGCCTACGACGCCGAGCTGCCGGCGATCATCCACGGCATCTTCGCCGAGCTCGCGTTCGGCGCGTTCACGATCCGGATCAACAACCGCAAGCTGCTGCGCGGGCTGCTCGAGGCCTTCGGCTGGGACGCCGAGCACCACACCGCCGTGCTGCACGAAGTGGATCGGCTGGGGAAGCAGACCGACGACGAGGTTACCGCGCTGATCGCGAAGGTCAAGCCGGGCCAGGACGCCGCGGCAGCGCAGCTGGTGGCGTTGATGCGAGGGAGTGATGGCGGTGCCGGGACGCTCGAGGCCCTCGCCAGCCACGAGCACGTCGCGCGCTTCGCCGAGGGGCTCGCCGAGCTCCGCCGGGTCTACGAGGGCACGATCGCTCTCGGTGTCCCCGCCGCCCAGCTGAAGATCGATCTCTCGATCGCGCGCGGTCTCGACTACTACACGGGCACCGTCTACGAGACGTTCCTCGACGCGCACCCGCGGCTCGGGAGCATCTGCTCCGGTGGGCGCTACGAGAACCTCGCGGGGCACTACACGAAGTCGAAGCTCCCGGGCGTGGGGATCTCAATCGGCGCCACGCGCCTGTTCTCCCAGCTGCTCGAGATGAACGTGATCGGTGCCCAGGCCCCCAGCATCGCGCAGGCGCTGGTGCTGTCCGTCGAACCGGCGCTGTCCACGACCTATGCCGCGATCGCCACCGAGCTGCGCGCCGCGGGCTGGAACGTCGAGGTCTACGCGGGCGACGACAAGCTCGGCAAGCAGCTCAAGTACGCTGATCGCGCGCGGGTCCCGATCGCGATCCTCGTCGGGTCGCGGGAGCAGGAGGCGGGCGTCGTCAAGCTCAAGGATCTGCGCGAGGGTGCCGCCGTCAAGGAGCTCGACGTGCCGCGGGGCGAGCTGGTTGCGGCGGTGCGCCGGCTGCTCGTGTCATAGTCGAGGCGTGCTCCCGGCCAAGGCACTGTTCGCGCTGGCGGCGGCCGCGATCGCCGGCACGTTCGTCGCCGTCCTCTTGACCTCACGCGGGCCCACCGACGGTGCGCTGGCGGACCGCGACCGGCTGGAGCAGTTCGGCGAGGAGCAGGAGAGGGTCGCGAACGGACGCGGCTGCGAGGACGCGGTGGGCCACGCGGTTGCCGCGGCGGCGGACTTCCTGGTCAGCAGATACGGGGACGGGGCGCCCGACGCGGTCCGCGCGCTGACGCTGCATCGCTGCACGTCGGACGGATGGTCGGGGGAGGTCGTACGTTGCCTCGGCCGGGTGAGCAGCGACAACGAGATGCAGCGCTGTGTGGGCCAGCTGCCGGAGTACCAGCGCCGGGCGCTCGAGGCCGAGATGAGGGCGTTCGCGGCGAGGCCGCCGATGGTGCCGTCCGATGCCGCCGTCGACGCCGATCCGATGACTGACCTCGAGGCCGACGATCTGGTCGACCCGCTCCAGCTCGCACCGACCGACACGACGTGGCCACCGGCCTGCGTCGAGTACGAGTTGCTGATCGGCAAGCTCGGGTCCTGCGACAAGCTTCCCCAGGCCTCCCGCGACGCGCTGAAGCAGGGGTTCGATGCCATGAAGTCCGGCTGGAGTGATCGATGGGGCACCGGACCGAACACCATGAGCGCGATGCCCGCGGCGTCCCGGACCGCGCTGGAATCCGGCTGCCGTGAGGCGGTCGACGCGCTCCAGCAGGCCGGCGCCTCGATCTGTGGCTGGTAACCCTCCGGAGTCGCAGGTTTCCGTCGGAGATCGGCCCTGGCAGGGGCGGGGTCCCGACCGGCCGAATATGGTAAGACCCGGCCCGATGGATCCCGGCGATCTGGTCTTACGCGGCGGCCGGGTCTTCATTGCTCCCGCCGGTGGGGCCTCCCGGTTCACCGATCACGCCGCCGATGTGCGGATCGCTGGCGGCCGGATCGTCGAGATCGGACGCGGGCTGGTCGGTGGGCGGATCGTCGACGTCAAGGACCTGTGGGTCGTGCCCGGGTTGATCGACCTCCACGTACACCTGCGCGAGCCCGGTCAGGAATACAAGGAAGACATCGAGACCGGGACCCGGGCCGCGGCCTCGGGCGGGTTCACCACGATCTGCTGCATGCCGAACACGCGGCCGGTCAACGACCAGCGCACCGTGACCGAGTTGATCGTGCGGCGCGCGCGCGAGGTCGGCGCGGTCCGCGTCAAGCCGATCGGGGCGATCACGCAGGGCCTCGAGGGCAAGATCCTCGCCGACATCGCGGACATGAAGGAGGGCGGCATCGTCGCGATCTCCGATGACGGCCGGCCGGTGATGAACTCGGGCCTGATGCGCCGGGCGTTCG
>JAYVRN010000562.1:0-4358 GCA_043776275.1 Myxococcales bacterium
GAGCGCTTTCACGATCGCGATCAAGAGGCCGTGCAGAAGTTCCGCGCCTACATCGAAAGGGTCCTGACCGCCCCCGATCCGTCGAGACCTCCTCCGACCGGCAACCGCTATGTCCGAGTTCGTCAAACGTCTCCCGAAGGGCCGGTCGAGATCGTGGTGGAGCTCGACAGCGATGGGCTCGAGATTCGGCGAGTCGAGCGCTTCGCGGACGGAAGGTATGGATGCGCAAACGTGGTGTTCACCTGCGGTCCGACACAGCTGCAGGAGTCCGGGACCGATCCAAGCAGTCCCGTTCGAGATGGTGGAGAAGAGTTGTCGGAGGCCGACTTCGAGGAGGTCTGGCGAATGGGATTCGATCGCGCCTGGCTCGACGAAGAGGCAGCGACCGCAGCTGCTGACGCAGCGATCAAGTGACCCGCGCAGGCGTCCGGCGTATGGGACGACGGACGGTTCACAGCGCCAACTGAGCGCGATGCACCGGATTGTTCCGCCCGCCACGCAATTCTGGCGAGCGGGCGATGCGGTACGAGTCCACGTCCCCTGGCATTCGCGGCCACAGACGTCAGGGTCTATCGAGTGGTCGTCACCGGCCGGCGATGCCACGGCTAGGCTGTGACAGGTCGTGCTAGGTTCCGACGCGATGCGCTCGCACCCGGTCGCGGCCTTCTCGTTGCGCGGCTCGCTGGTGATCGGCACCGACTCCGGCGAGTGGCTGTCCGTCGGCTCGGGTGACAGCCTCGCCCCGATCGCGGAGACCGGACCGATCAGCGATGCGGTCGAGCACGCGGATGGGACGCTGTCCGTGGCGTGCTGGGCGCCGGTGCTCAAGCAGCTCCGGGGCGGGGTGTGGACCGAGCTCGTGCTCAGCGCCCCGGCGACCGCGCTCGCCGTCACGCCGCGCGGCCTGGTGATCGCGGATACCAGCGGCGGGCTCTCGTTGATCGCCGGCGCCGCACGGGTGCCGGTCCAGGAGCTGACGTCGCCCGAGCCGATCGTCGGCCTCGTCGCCGTCGAGGACGGGCTCGTGGTGCTCGGTGCGAGTGGCTCGATCGAGGTGACGTCGTGGCCGGGCGCCGAAGGTGGGCTCGTGCCCGTGCACACCGGCTCGATCGGTCGCGCGCACGCGATCTTTCCCGGGCTCCGGCGCGGGACCGCCATCGTCGCCGGTGCGCGCGGGGTGGGCGTGCTCGAGAAGCAGCGGCTCGTCGCGGTCACCACGGATCTCGGAGATCGGATCTCGGGCGTGGCCGTGTTCGCCGATCGAGGGCGGGCGTTGCTCTACGCCGACAACGGCGAGGCCTGGATCGTCGACGAGGGGCTGGCCCGCCCGGCGCGCGTGCGGCTCGGGGATGCGCAGGTCGCGGGCGCTACCCAGGGCGCCGACGGCACGGTCCTCGCCTGGACCACCGATGGCGTCCTCCACGTGATCGGCCACGATGGTGCGAGCTGGCGGATCACAGAAGGCGGCGTGGTGCTTGCGCTCCCCGAGCCGAACCAGATCCGGGGCTCGATCGCCATCCACTGGTCTGCCACGGGCGGGACCCGCGTGACCCGAGGGCACGTCGCGTGGAACTGACGCGTGCCCCGCGCCCCTGGGGCGCGCAGCGACATGGACCGCGGCGCGCAGGTCGTTCGACAGCACCTGCGACTCCCGCACACCTGCCTCCGTCCGGACCTCGAGAGCCGTCGTGGAGCTGAGTCGTATCAACTGGTCGGCCGCGGCGGTCGAGCTCGCCGACGAGCACCACCGCACGGGCACGCCTCGGGCGCGCCGGGCGCTGGCGGCGGTGTCGAGCCTGCGCGGCCGGTTCTGCGATGACTTCACGGTGGCCGTGGCGTCCACCGTCCGCGCCGTGGAGCTCGAGCCCCTCGATCCGATGCACCGGGTCCGCGACGCGCTGGCCCGGCTCCGGTTCGGCGACATCGAAGGGGCGATCGCCCGCCTCGATGCGCTCGCCGAGGGCGTGGCCGATCTGCCGCTCGTGCTCGTGATCAAGGCGCTCGCCACCGCGCGGCGCGGCGAGCCACGCACGGCGCGCAACATCGCCGATCGCGCGCTGCAGGTGGATGCGAAGCACGCGGGGGCGAAGTTCCTCCACACCGAGACCAACCTCGCCGCGCAAGCGAAGGGCGGGCTCGACAAGCTCGCCGAGCTGCCGAAGGGCCCCACGTACGATGCGGCGTGGGCCGATCTCCTGGCGAAGCTCGCGATCACGCGCCCGAACGAGCAGCGCGCCGTGGCAGCGCAGCTCGAGCGCGGGGTGATCACCAAGGGATCGCGCGCGGACTCGCTCGCGCGCACGATCATCGCGTGGGCGGATGCGAAGGCCGACGAGCTCGTCACGATCGCCCTCGCGCAGCCCAAGGATTCGCGCGCCGAGCAGATCGCGCTCGGCCTGCTCGGCATCGAGCTCGAGGGCGATGCGACCCAGGCCGTGAAGGTCCTACAGGGGCTCCATGCGCGCGGCCCGGATCGTCCCGCGATCCGGCGCGCCCTCGTCTCCGCCCTGACCCGGCTCGCCGTCGAGGAGGCCGCGGCCGAGCGGTTCGCGCAGGCGGTGCGCGTGATCCAGATCTGCCTCGATCTCGAGCCGCACGAGGCCGTGCATCACCAGAACCGAGCCGCGCTGTTCACGTTGCTCGGCGAGCACGAGGCCTCGCTCGATGCGTGGGCCGAGCTCGATCGCCATCACTATCGCCTCGCGTTGCTCGGGCGGATGGATCCCGCGGCGACCCGGCGCTACGGCGCCCCGCACCGGATGTTCTCGCAGGCGGCGCGGCTCTCGGGGCGCAGCGGGGTGTTCCTCGTCGAGGAGACCAAGAAGGGCGCGATCACCGAGCGCGAGCTCGTGATCAACCAGGAGATCATCGACCGCGATCCCGAGCAGCTGCGGCAGTGGTTGCACCACACGCGCGCCGCGCTGATCTGGGGCTTCGCCGGGCTCGGGAGCTCGCGCGATCGCGTACTGCTCGCACCCCCCGCGCCGGCCGTGGCCGAGGCCCGCGCCGAGGCGCTGTGCGCGCTCTCTCGCTCGCTCGCGGTGCTGGTGCCGGATGAGGGCGAGCGCCTCGCTGACAAGCTGTCCGCTCGCTTCCGCGCCGCCGCGCAAGGTGCGGCGATGCGGTACGCGGTGGCCGAGCCGGATGCCGACACGCTCGCCGTGCACCGCCACGCGGTGGAGACCTATGCGGAGCTCGCGCTGCTCTGCCTGCGCTGGGAGCCCGATCCGGGCAAGCGCGCGCTGTTCGACGAGGTGCTCGAGACGGTGCGCGCGGTCTCCACGCTGTTCGACGAGCGCGTGCTCGATGGCGTGCTGACCGAGCGCCGCGATGGGCCGCCGACGGCGCTGGGCTTCCTCGATTCGATCATGCGGGTCGTGCTCGAGGTCCGCGAACGCGAGGTCCACCTCGATCCCGCGCAGCGCCGCCGGCTCGCCAACGTGCTGACGGGGAACCTGCGCGTGAACCTCGTCGAGCGCCGCGCTGTCGAGGCGCAGAGCGAGTTGTCGCGGCACGAGGTGGAGGGGCTGGTGGAGCAGCTCGATCTCGCGCGCAAGGACGATCCCGAGAGCGCGAAGCTCGAGTACTGGGCCGCGCACCTCCTGATGGTCGGGGACTTCCTCGACGAGGCTGTGGAGGCCGTGGGCGCGTTCCACAAGGTGACCAAGGGCGATCACCCGCTGGCGTCCCGCATCGAGCGGATCCAGGAGCTGATCGACGAGAAGAAGCAACACGGCAAGGGCAAGCAGCGGCAGGGCGGCGTGGGTGGTGCGCCGGTGGCCTCGCGTGATGACCGCGACATCGCGATGCGCGAGGCCGAGCTCGAGGCGCAGCCAACCTCGATGCACCTCTACACCGAGCTGTGCCACGAGCTCGCGCTCGCGGATCGCTGGCGGGATGCGCATGCGTGGGCAGCCCGTGCCCTGGCGCGCTGCCTGACGCCGGCGGGGCAGGTCCGCGCCCGCGAGCTCGCGCTCGAACTGGCCGGCCTCGAGACGCTTGGCAAGGCGGACCCGGGTGCGATGGCGAGCTTCATCGCTGGCGCGCGCGCATCGGCGGTGCCCGCCTTCGAGAAGCTGCCGAACGCTACGAGCGCTGCGGCGCGCGAGTACGTCCGCGGCCTCTCGCTGCTCGCCGCCGATCGTCGCAAGGATGCGCAGGCCGCGTTCGTGCTCGCGCTCCAGCGCTGCACGCGCGGCATCTTCCTCGCCGTGCTGCGGGCCCTCGCGCAGGACGTGGAGACCGCGGTGCTCGAGGCCGCGAAGTAGGACATCGACACCGCCCTCGCGGAGGGTCGGCTCCGCGACGCGTTCGAGCGGATCGCGGAGCGGATGTCCACGGTCTCCCGCCCGGAGCCG
>JAYVRN010000563.1:0-4352 GCA_043776275.1 Myxococcales bacterium
GCCCGAGCTCCATGTGATCGACGATGTCGGCGAACAGCCGGAGGCGCTCGTCCCGGCGCAGCTCGTCGGTGATGTCCCGGCACATGCCGATCAGCCCGATTGGCGAGCCATCCGGCCCGAACGAGACCTCGGCCACGGTGTCGAGCTCACGGATCGTGCCGTCGGGCCGCACGATCCGCTCGCGGTGCGCGAACCGGCCACCGCGCTGGAGGGCAGCGCGGATCTCGTCGGAGACCCGTTCGCGGTCCTCGGGGTGGATGCACGAGAGGTAGAAGTCGAACGTGATCTCCCGCGAGTGCGGCGCGAGCCCGTAGACCCGGTACAGCTCGTCGGACCAGGTGACGATGCCGGTCTTGACCTCCCACTCCCAGCTGCCGATATGCGTGATCTGTTGGACGATCTCGAGCTGCCGCTCGACCTTCGACCCCATATGGCCCCCGCGAACCACGCTAGCACGCGGGCGGGGCCGCGCTGGGGGTTAGACTAGCTCTCGATGGTCCGCATCCTCCTGGTCGATGACCACGCCGTCGTACGGCGCGGGATCCGAGCGGTGCTCGAGGACGGGATGCACGGAGCCCAGGTCTCGGAGGCCAGCTCCGGAGAGGAGGCGCTCACCGCGCTGGCGCAACCGTTCGACGCGGTGGTCCTCGACCTCTCGATGCCTGGCCGATCGGGGATCGACTTGCTCGCCGAGATCAAGCATCGGTGGCCCAAGCTCCCGGTCTTGATCATGAGCCTGCACGCCGAAGAACACTTCGCGGTGCGCGCCCTGCGAGCGGGCGCGTCGGGGTACCTGACCAAGGCGGCGGCACCCGAGGCGCTGATCGAGGCGGTGCAGAAGGTCACGCGTGGTGGCAGGTACATCTCGGAGACCGTGGCGGATCGGCTCGCGGCGGATCTCGGCGGCCGCACCGCGGTCCCGCATGACCGGCTCTCGGATCGGGAGTTCGAGGTGATGCGCGGGATCGCCGATGGCAAGACAGTGAGCGAGATCGCGCTCCGGATGCATCTGAGCGTGAAGACGGTCTCGACGTATCGCACCCGCCTCCTCGACAAGATGGGCATGGGGAGCAACGCAGAGCTCACGCGCTACGCGATCGAGAACGGGCTCGTGTAGGACGGAGCCGGACACGAATCCGCGCATTCGTCCCACACCCGAAGGCTCGTTGGACCGACGGGCAGATCACGGCGCGCAGCGTCAACTTGGGCGATGAAGATCCTGGTCGTCGATGCCTCGCCCGACGTGCGAGGTCGCGTGGTCCGATCGCTCAGCGAGCTGACGGGCATCGTGGTCCAGGGGGCCGTCGCCGACCTCCGCGACGCGACCCGCGCCATCGAGGCGATTCCTCTCGATGGTGTGGTCACGGGAACGTCGTTCCCTGAAGGCGATGTGTTGCACCTCCTTGCGGCCGCACAGCGCCGCCGGATCGGCGCCGTCGTGGTGTTCGCGGCGATCGACGCGGCCCAGCGCGAGCGCTACTTCGCCGCGGGGGCGAGTCACGTCGTGGACGGCCGGCTCGACGACCTCACCGCGACGATCCTGGGCGTCTCGCACGGCCAGCGGCCGCCCGATCCATTCGCGCTGGTCGGGCGGCTCGCGGTAGGGGTCGCGCACGACATCAACAACTACCTCGCCGCCGCGGAGGTCGCGCTGGCATTCGCGGAGCGAGCTGCCCACGAAGACAGCAGGAAGGATCTGCACCAGGTCCGGACCTCGTTCGACGGCATCCTCCGCATCGCCCGCAGCCTGACGAGCTACGCCCGCGGAGGACAACCGACCTCCGAGGCGGTCGAGATCGAGCCGCTGGTCCGGCGCGTCCTCGACGCGTTCGGCCGCACGATCCCCGAGGGTGTCCGCGTGATCGTCGAGGCTGGCGCCAGCGTCCCCACGGTACGGGGCGTGGCTTCGGAACTCGAGCAGGTGGTCCTGAACCTCGTCCTCAATGCGTGCGATGCGATGGTGTGGGGCGGGACCTTGTGGCTGGTCATCGAGCGCGGCCCTGCCGGGCACGTGCGGCTCGAGGTCTCCGATAGCGGTCGTGGGCTGCCTCCCGAGGTGCTCGCCAGTGAAGGCGCGACCTCGCCCTCGAGCAAGCAAGGGAAGTACGGCGGCGGACTCGGGCTCGGGATCGTGAGATCGATCGTCGAGCGCCACGGCGGCTCGATCGAGCTGGGGCGCGCGACCGGCGGCGGGACCAGCGTGAAGGTCCTGCTGCCGACCTGATCAGCGCTTCTGCGCCATCAGCACCACGATCCACATCGCGCCCTCCCCGATCTCCGGGTGCGGGCCCTGCGCGATGCCGATCCCGATGTCATCGATCACCGACTCGCCGATCAGAGACTTACCGTCGAGGGTCTCGAGGTCGGCGGCAGCCGTGATCACGCTGCCCACACGCGCATAGATGCCGCCGAGCGCATCGACCTCCTTCTTGACCAGGGGGTACGCCTGATCGCGCGTCTTGCCGGCGGCCAGCGCATCCGACATCTGCTGTGCGATCGAGGACAACCGAACGCTCGTCCCGACTGGCTTCGTGGTGGCCTGGAGGATCCGCTGCTGCACCGTGGCCAACGCTTGTGCCGGATCGATCTTCGGGGGCACGCGCGTGAACACCTGAGTGATGAAGATCTCGCGCCGCCCAGAGACGTCGTCACCGAACACCACCCCGATCCCGAGGTGCGTGGCCGCGCGCGACGTGATGTTGGCGCGATGTCCAGGGCTGTTCATCAGGCCCTGGTGCGCCTCGCCCACGCCGTAGGCACGCGCCACGTTCTCGAGGACGACCGCGGTCTTGAGCTTCGCCGCTCGCACGCGATCCGCGGCGGAGCCGGTGGTCGGCGAGATGTGCGCGACATTCTTCGTGCGGCGCATCTCCTCGGAGTGGCCGCGCGCGACGGCTGCGACGCGATCATCCCAGATCAGCGCGGCGAGCCCCGCGGCCTGGCGATCGCGATTGACGAGCGCCAGCAGACGCCGCTCCGCCTCGTCCGTGGTGGTCGCGGGACCATCATCCTGCGACGGCTCGAGGGTGATCGAGACCGGTGGCTGCGTGCCGCACCACACGGGGAAGTTGGCGAGCACCGTCGAGCCGCTGACGCCGCTCGCCGTGATCTCGACCTGCTGTCGCCCGATGTGCGAGCCACAGCCGACCTTCGAGGTGAAACCGCCCGAGTGCCCGGCCTTCAGATCGAGCCGCTCGGTGGAACCACTGTCGTAGGTGATGAACACCTCCGGTTCCTTGAACCGGGCGTCGACCACGGCGTCGAGCTGGAAGCTCCCACCGGCCGGCAAGGCGCGCGGGATCGGTGCGGTCGAGACGCCCGAGCCCTGGAGCGCGAACACCACTGCGCCGCTGCCATCCGCGAGCCGCTTCACGGCGCCGATCCCGAGCCGTGCGCTCGCACCATCGGCGAGGATCTCGGCGAGGCGCGGCTGGAGCTGCTCGACGATCAGCTGGGGGGAATCGATGTCGCCCCACACCACGAGCAAGTGCGGCGACGGCTCGATGATGCCGTTGCGATGCAGCGCGAACTCGACCAGGCTGTAGCCGATCACGCCCTCCTCGGGCACGACCTCGGCGAGCTCCGCGCAGGTCCGGAACAGGCGCGCATCCGCGATCGGGATGGAGGTCCCCGCGCGGATCGCGGCCTCCTTGACCGCGGCGGTCACGGCATCGCTGAGCGGCGTCTTCGGCGGCGCCTGGACGGCCTCGTTGTAGCGCTGCGCCGGCTCGGCCGTGGGGGTGAACGTCACCGCCGACAGCGCGGTCACCGGCTTGGCGCCCGACCCGCGCCAGCTCGGCTGGCTGCCGACCTTCTGCGGACCGCCGCTCTGCGGGCAACCCGCAGCGATCAGGAGCGCGAGGACGAGGAGGCGACGCACCATCGCCGAAACCGTATCACGCAAGGCCGTGATTCGCCGTCACGGTGTCGAGGGCGGCGTGACCTTGACCGCGACCTTCGTGATCCCGACGGCCTTCACGACATTGAGGACGTGCACGGACTTGTCCTGCCCGACGCCCTGCTCGAGCACCACGGCGACCTCGAGCTTCGGGTTCCGTGCGAACAGGGTGCGCAGCACCGTGCTCAGATCGGCATCCTTGACCTGTGAGCCGTTGACCACGTGCTCGCCTTTGATCGTCACGAGGATGGTCGCCGTGTTGCGGCCCTCCGCCTCGAACCCCGGCGTCAGCCCGCTGCGCTTCAGGCTGACCGCACTGCCCGCGCCAAACCCGCTGCCAGCACTGCCGCTGCCCGCAGTGCCGCTGCCCGCGCTACCGCTGCCGCTGCCCGCGCTTCCCGCGCTACCGCTGCCCGCGCTGCCCGCACTACCGCTGCCCGCGCTGCCCGCACTA
>JAYVRN010000564.1:0-4351 GCA_043776275.1 Myxococcales bacterium
AGGGTCTGCGGGTGCGTGGCGGCATCGGCCCAGAACGTCTTGCGCACGCGCCCGACGTTCTCGAAGCACATCATCATCGCCTCGGCGGCCGCCGTGGCCTCATCGAGGAGCGAGGCGTTTGCCATCGGCAGCCCGGTGAGCTCCTCGACCATCGTCTGGTAGTTGACCAGCGCCTCGAGGCGGCCCTGCGAGATCTCCGCCTGATACGGCGTGTACGCCGTGTACCAGCCCGGGTTCTCGAGGATGTTCCGCAGGATCACCGGCGGAGTGATCGTGTCGTAGTAGCCCTGCCCGATGAACGAGCGCAGGACCTGGTTATCGGCCGCGAGGTTCTTCAGCTCCTCGATCAGCTCGTGCTCACCGAGCGGCTCTCCGAGCTGGAGCGGCTGCTTCAGGCGGATCGCCGCGGGGACCGTGGCGCTCGCGAGCTCTTCCAGGCTCTGGTAGCCGAGGGCCGCGAGCATCTCCGCGACCTCGGTCTCGCTGGGCGCGATGTGGCGACGCGCGAACGTATCGGATGGTGCGAGGATGTCGGGCTGCACCGGCGCACCCTACCGTATGCAGGCAGCGTTGAAAACGCCCCGAGATCGAACCCCTTAGGCCTTGAACAGGGACAGATACCGCTCGGGGAAGTCGGCCAGATCCATTGGCTTCCCGCACTCGGTGCAGGGCAGCCTGGGTGCGGCCATCCGACGCAGGCTGTCGGCATGGGCGATCGCATCGATCAGCGGTGCCGCCTCGGCCCCACACGACGGGCACACGTACTGGGCATGAAACGACAGGATCGACGCTCCCGAGAACTCGGGGCGGAGGTTCATCTGTGTGATGAGGACGTCCGCGACGCGCTCGAACGTGACCGTGCCGCGCTCACGGAGCGCGCGCACGAGGCGCATCCACTCACGCATGCCGATCGAATTCACGAACGTCACGCCGTCGGTGTCGATCGCGATGGCACCGGCGGGGACCTGAGCCGCGAACTCTCCGAGCGGGCTCGCGTCATCGATCCGGCCGCCGAGCGTGAGCCTGCCCGGGGTGAGCTCGAGGTCGAGGCGCCCCATCCGCTGGGTGCTCACGACGAACCTCCTTCGGCGTCGAACGCCCCGGTGAACGTATGGAACGAGGCGGAGCGCCCGAGCTCGGTTGGCTTGTAGCGGACATCGAGCAGCGTGATCACCTCGGTCATGACGCCCGGGGCGCAGCCGATCACGAACTGGTTGCAGCACGCATAGGCGAGCGGCATCCCCATCCCGCCTTCGCTCGAGGTCGCCTGCTTCCCACCGGTGGCGAGCCGCGGCCCGATCGCCGTGAGGTCCATCGACCCCCAGCGGTCCCGGACCTCGATCGCGAGATAGCGTGCATCGGTGGCCCACCGCACCGTGACCACGTCGCGCCCCGTCAACGCCCGCGACCGATCGCGCGGCTCGGCCGTGCGAATTCGGGCGCCACTCGCATCGACCGGGGCCACGTAGAGCGCATTCGCGAGGAGCTCGTCGGCGATCACGCTGACGAGCGACCCCACGCGATCGGGCAGTCCGACCGCGACGACGTCGCGCGCGAGCGAGCTCACGGCATCATCCCGATCGCGCGCATCATCGAGCGTGTAGCTGCGGACCTCGGCGTTCCAGGTCATGTACTTCTCGAGGCCGAACGTCGCCCCGCGGATCAGCTTCTGCACCGTGCTCAGTAATTCCTCGCTGAGGATCGGGTTCGGGTGCGAGATGATGTGATTCCACCCCGCGGCGAGCAGGCCCTCGACCACCGGGCCCTCCGCCGCGGTCAGACCTTCCCCGGGCACGGCGATCCACGCGCGCGCAGGTGCCTGGCACAGCTTCGGACGGGTGTACGCGAGGCTCGCGTCGACCACGGCGATCGTGTGCTCGTCCACAGCCTTCAGCAGGGCGTCGAGGTTGTCGACGACCTCGACCGGGCACTGAGTCGCGCCCACGATACGGTGCAAGGCACGCTGCGCCTTGCGCTCGGGATGAGCGACGACCAGCTTGCCGCGCGGCACGGAGGACGGTTGCACGCCCTCCAGTGTGCCAAAGAACCGTGGCGCCGGCCTCAGTAAAGGACCGCGAGCGTCGCCGATCCGCCGATCGACCGATCCGACGCTCCGCCGACATCCTTGGTGTCCGGATCGAGATCCCGGTTGCGGGCGAGATCGCCGGTCCCCGTGAACGCGAAGCCGACCTGCTGGAACTCGCCGACCAACCGGATCGCGAACCGGTTGCCGAGGACGATATCGAGACCGCCTTGCGCCCACGCGCCGAACACCTTGGCCCGGCCATACGAGGTGGGCTGCTGGATCGGTCCGGCGTCCGTGATGATGAGCGCGCGTCCACCGAACGTCAGCGCGACGGCACCCAACAGGGGGATCCGGATCGAGAGCCCCGGATCGATCGTCGTGTAGTTGGTGTCGGGGACGTCGAGCGAGGACTGCATCTGCAGCCCGCTCCGGTCGGTGGTGAACCGGCGCTTGCCATACCCGGCGCCGATCGTGATCGAGGGGCTGGTGGCGGTGCTCCCGAGCACGAACCGCAGGCGACCACCGATCGAGTAGGACTGCTGGTTCGCCTTGACCGGCACGCCGGGCTCAGCGGTGGTGCGCAACGTCAGGAGCAGGGTCTTGTCGTACTCCGCGGCGAGCCCGAGGCCCGCAGCGATGCTCTTGGGGTTCGCGAACGCAAGCGGATAGAGCTCGACCTCGAATCGACCACCGGGCACGGGCGCGTTCTTGAACGGTTTGGGGCCCTCCGGGAAGTTGGTCCGGCTGTTGTACGTGAGCTGGCGGTTCTTGAATGACACGCCCACATCGAGCCGTGCCGCGACCCGGTTCGCCGAGTGCTTCGGGCTCTTGGTCCGGATCGAGAGCTCGGCGTCCTCGTCCTCTTCCTCGCCGTCCTCCGATGCGACCTTCTTTTTCTTCTTCTTCTTCGGGCTGTCCTCGTCCGCGGCCTCGTCTTCGCCTTCGTCCTTCTTCGAGACCTTCTTCTTCTGGTCCTTCTTGTCCTTCTTGTCCTTCTTCGTGGTCAGCGGATCCTCGTCCTCTGCCTCGTCTTCGCCCTTCTTCTTCTTCGGCCGGTCCTCGTCCGCGGGCGCAGGGCTCTCGCCGGCGATCTTCGTGACCATCTTGTCCTTCAGCTTCGCCCTGAAGCGATCGGACTTCGCGTTGTTGAACGTGACGGTGAAGCCGCGGGCCTTCTTGCCGTGGATATAGAGCTTGAACTGCAGCTTCTTGTTGGGGCCGCTGGTGTCGAGCTTGCCGATCACGATCGCATCGGCCTCGAGCTCGGTCGCGAGCTTGCGCGCTTCCTTCTCGGTCATGTCCGTGTCGAGGCCGAGCTTGTCCACGGCCTTGTTCACGACGCGCTGCGAGAGCACCGTCAGGTCATCGCCATCCAGCGCCTCGATGACAGAGTCCGCGACCTTCCCCTTCTCGTCCCCATCGATCATCGTCAGCGCGAGCTTGGGCTTCGCCTCGGCAGGGCTCGCAGTCGCCACTACGCCCACAACGGCCACCACGGCCACGGTCACCAGCGCCAGGGTTCGGTTCATCGTTCCTCCGCTACGTGCGGGCTTGGTCCCGGCAGTGGGTCCAGAGCCACGAGTATACACGACGCCCCGCGCTGCCACCCGCCCAGAGTTTGCGATGCCCGTCACGTGACGCTTGCCAAGCCGAGGAAGCCATGGCCAGCTGAGCGCCCATGGACCCTGTGGACCGCCGCAACCTGAGCATCACCGGCCGTCATCGCGCCGTCACCGGTAGCCACCTCGCGGTCGAGAACGACGTCACGGTGATCCTGACGCAGGCGTTCGGACCTCGCGGGGATTCGCTGGTCGGGATCTCCGATGCGGCGTTCGACGGTCACCCAGGCGTCACCGTGGGGATCCGCGCCGACGGCAAGGAGGGGTTGGTGCAGCTCTCCCCGATCCACGGCGATGGCCGCAAGGTGCAGCCGTTCGAGATCGCGGCCGGCACCCGATGCGAGCTGTTCTGCCCCGTGTCCAAGCAGCCGCTGGATCTGGTCGGCGAGGTCGAGGACGGCTCCGGGGCGCGCTACTACGCCATCTACCTGACCCCGCAGCTGTCGCGCGGATCGATGGTGATGGTCAGCGACGTGTGGGGCCACCACCACTCGCGGATCATCGATGACTTCGAGCTGATCTCGTCGTGGGCCGCCGCACAGGGCGACTGAGCCGGCTGGCAGCTACAGGTCGTACAGTAGAAAGTACGCGCGCAGGTTCGCGTTCGCGAGCGGCTTCTTGATCCGCGGCTCGCCCACGAACTCGTAGAGCACCTCCTCGAACAGCGGCGTCCCGACCAGGAAGCCGGCGCGCCAGCCGCGGAAGC
>JAYVRN010000565.1:0-4344 GCA_043776275.1 Myxococcales bacterium
GCCGCGATTCGCTCGAACCAGCGGACGAACGTCGCGAGGTTCGCGAGCCCGACCTCGCGTGCGATCGCCTCGATCTCGAGATCGGTGTCGGCGAGGCGCGTTCGGGCGATGCGAATGCGCGCGTCGTCGACCTCGCCACGGAACGTCGTGCCATGGGCCGTCAGCGCGCGTTGAAGTGATCGCGTGCTCGTACCGATGCGCCGCGCGATGACCTCGATCGAAGGGGCGCGCGGATCGCTGGCGAGGGCCTCGCGCAGACTGCGCAACATTGGATCGCCGACCTGACGCGCGAGGTGATCGAGCTCGTCACGGCTCTCGTGGTCGACGCCGAGAAACCCGTAGGCGTCGGCGCGCGTCTCGCACAGGAGTGAATCGAACCGCGGAGCGATCCAGTCGTGAAATAGGCCGACGAACGCTGCGCCGGCGATGCCATCCGGGTGAACGACCGCGAGCCTACGAACGCGATGCGCGAACTGATCGATCCAGCTTCCGAGCCAGGCGACGAGCAAGGCGTAGGCCTCCGGATCGACACCGCGAATCCCCGCAGCGTCGTGCAGGATGTCGTAGCTCGCACCGAGTGCGTCGTGCGTGGGGAGCGCCGCCCCGCGGAGGAGGTCCGCGACGTCGGCCGGGGCAAGGGCCGGTGTGGTGTGGATCATCGCGATCCGCGCGTCCTGGACTGCGAGCACGAACGACATTCCCGCGACGTACCGACCGATCGGCGCGGCGAGGAGATCGCTCATGTTGCGTGCCACTACGAGAGCCACGTCGCGATCATATCGCTGTTCCGCGACTATGACGGGTGGCGCCCGCGATGACGAAACTCACCGGGCGAGATGCCGGTTGCGCGCTCGAACATGCGAATGAACGCCGGGCTCGAACCGAACCCGAGCTGCTTCGCGATCACGTCGAGCTTGTCGTCGCTGTCGAGCAGGCGGTTCTCGGCCAGGTGGATCCGCACGAGCGCGAGCTCATCGCGAAACGACGTCCCCGCTTCGCCAAGCGCGCGCTGCAGCGAGCGGGCGCCCACGCCGAGCTCACCCGCCGCGCGTTCCAGGGTCGTGGTGACGACGTTCGCCATGAGGTGGTCGCGCAGTCTGCGCAAGATCGGTGCGACGTCATCGGACAGGGCATCGAGGGTCCGCCGGTCGTCAGCGGGGACGTCGAGGAAGTCGTACGCCTCGCCGCGCGTCGTGCACAACCGTGCGTCAAACCGCGGGACCACCCACTTCTGGAACAGGCCGATGAAGGCGGCGCCCGCGATGCCATGCGGGCGCACCACCGCGAGACGGCGGGCCCGTTGTGCGATCGCGTCGACCCACTGCACCAGGAACGCGTCGAAGAACACGAAGGCGCTCTCGTCGAAGTGGTCGACCGACGCGACGTCGTGCAACAGATCGTAGCGCGGTGCGAGCCGCGCACTGGTGGGCAGCTGAAACGCTTCGACCAGCGAGGGTTGATCGGCCCGATCGAGGGTCACCGCGGTGTGAAACATCCCGAGGCGAGCGGCGCTCTGGACCCAGATCACGAACGAGCCGCCCGCCAGGTAGTGCCCGACAGGATCATCCACCAGCTGTTTCGCGGTGTTGACCTGCCGCATGCCCCAGCCTACCGCTACCCGTGCGGCCCAGGTGGCGCGTACGGGAAACTGATTGGCGCGCGTCAGGCGCCGCGTTCCGCCTAGGCTCCGGCGGATGGGAGCCAACACGATGAAGTGGATGATGCTGGTGCTTGGGTGCGCGTGCAGCCAATCAACCGAGCAGACTCAGCCGGTCGATGCGAGCGTCGAATCAGACGCGGTCGCCGCAGCGACCTGCACGACCGGAGATTCCACCAAGATCGCGTTCACGCGTGGCCAGGGGTGCGCGAACGATGGCAGCGTCGAGTTCTGTCTGCCCGCGGCGGATCAGACCGTTCGTGCCCGCGTCACCACCATCTCGCCGTCGATCTCGTGCGCACCGGGCGGTGGTCGCGCGATGTGCAATGACCCCGGCTTGGTGCTCTGTACGTTCCCGACGGCGTTTCCCACCCAGTGCGAGGCCGTGCACGGCGCGATGACCGACGAGGTGTGGATGCAGATCTGCTCGCTGAGCGCGATCGACGAGATCCATCAGATCATGCCGACGCTCGCGGAGTAGCAGCTCAGCTCTCGGCGCCGCAGCTGGGACAGTTCGTCGCGAAGTCGAACCCGGCGAACATGAAGGTCATGCCCCCGTCCATCGACCCAGCGGTCGGGCAATATGCGTCGTAGTTCGCGCCGCAGTTGTCGCAGTGCAGCTGGTTGCCACAGTAGGTCCCACGACCACCCGCGACTTGACGTAGCGCAGCCGTATCGAGGGTTCGAGCCCGGAGCTTCGGCTTGGCCTTCTTCATTCTGTCTGGAATCAGCAACTCCTGAGCCAGTCGATCCGCACGGAAGATCAGGGACTTCCACTGAACAGTTTGTGCACTACGATCAGTTAGTGCAGGTGGCGGGTGGTAGGAGTTCGGTGCTGCACCCACACGCAGTAGAGTTGGAGCCGCGGATGCCCCCCGTCAAGGTCGACCCAGCGAAGGTCAGAGAGTTTGCCGACGCCAGGAGCTTCGAGCGCTGGCTCGGCAAGCATCACGACGTCGAGACCGAGGTCTGGATCAAGATCCACAAGACCGCGTCGGGCCTGAAGACGATCACGCCGCTAGAGGCGATCGACGTGGTGCTGTGCTGGGGCTGGATCGATGCGATCCGCAAGAGCTTCGACCACACGAGCTTCCTCCAGCGCTACACGCGCCGCGGCGCGAAGAGCGTGTGGAGTCAGATCAACGTCGACAACGTCGCCCGTCTGATCGACGAGGGACGGATGACGGAGCACGGGCTCCAGCACGTCGAAGCCGCGAAGGCCGATGGACGGTGGCAGCGCGCCTACGCGAGCGGCAGGCAGCTGAAGATCCCGCCTGCGCTACAGGCCGCCATCGACGCGTCCCCCAAGGCCAAGAAGATGCTGGCCACACTGTCCGAGCAGAATCGGTTCGCGCTCGCGTTCCGGTTCCACGACCTGAAGACCGAAGCTGGCCGGAACAAGCGGAGCGCCGCCTTCGTCGCGATGCTCGAGCGCGGCGAGACGATCTATCCGCAGGGCAAGCAGAAGACCCGGCGATGAGCCCGCCGTGCGGCAGCTGCCCGGCCGTCAACGCTCGTCGGGCCGCTACCCGTAGCGGAACTCGAGCACGGGCTGCGGCCGGTACAGCCCGTTGTGCGGGGCGTAGTTGAACGGGGTGTAGTCGATCGGCCACGGCGTGGCCGTGGGGACGCCCTGCCCGTACTGCAGCGTCAACGCCATGGGCGTGACCCCCCGGTAGGACGACTCCACCGGCAGGTCCACGTTGTTCGATCCGCCGGCCGAGAACACGGTGAGCAACAGGCGATCACCGAGGTCGTAGAACACGTCGAAGCCACGATCGATCTGCTCGTGACCGCGGATCATGGTCGTCATCCCGGCGCGCTGCATGAACTCGCGAAACTGCTCGCGGCCGAACGGGAACCGCGGATTCTCGCGCTGCTGCTCCAGTGGTACGCGATCGACCGCAGCTGGATCGCTCCACATCATCTGGAACCGCAGCTCCGGATCGTTGAGGCTGGACAGGTCTCGAAACCGCTCCTCGAACGTGTCGGCGCGCGGGATCCCGGCGTGCACGAGCAGCGTCTGTTCGCACAACATCGAGGTCGGCATGTACTCGAACAGCTGGCGATACGCCTCGAGCATCTGCACCGGGACGTGCGGCACGATCGACGCGAGGGCCTCCGCCGGATA
This sequence comes from Myxococcales bacterium, assembly GCA_043776275.1. Taxonomy (GTDB): domain Bacteria; phylum Myxococcota_A; class Polyangia; order Haliangiales; family Haliangiaceae; genus JABFXX01. The sequence continues at coordinate 3,789 of JAYVRN010000565.1, forward strand.
CACACCACTCACGATGCGATCACCCTGCCACTTCAGCCACTCGTGGTTGCCGCGCAGCAGGACCACCTGGTCCGGCATCGCGACGAACAGCTGGAGCGCCGCGCGCAGCACGCCATCGAAGCTGAACCGCCCACGATCGATGTAGTCGCCGAGGAACACGAGCTTGACGTCGGGATAGCGCTGCGGATCCCACTGGTGTGCCCACGCGCGCTCGATGAAGTTGGACTGCAGCAGCGCCGCCTTGAGGCAGCTGTAGCACCCATGCAGATCGCCCAGGACGATCAGCTCGAGAGGCGCGCCTGGGCGCAGCACGTGGACGAAGTTGTCGAGGAACCGAGAACCGACCGGGAGCTGCTGAACATCCTGGATGCCGACCAGCCGGTTCGCGCCTACGCCCCGCAGCCGATGCCACTGCATCATCACCTGCTGGATGAGGTGATAGTCCCAGTCGATCTGCGCCTTCCGCTCGATGGGGTGCGGCGAATAGGTCTGCTCGAGCGGATCGAGCAGCGGATGCGAGAGCGCGACGAGCGGCTTCCACACCGGCGCACTGACG
>JAYVRN010000566.1:0-4344 GCA_043776275.1 Myxococcales bacterium
GCGCGTGCCGTCCCGAACGACACGGCGACGAGCAGCGCGAGCAGCGTGGTCGATCCGGGACGAGTGAGGCGGTGCATGGTGCGCTCCTTCACCGCGACGATCGCGGCTGATGGGGCGCACCCTACGAAGTCGAGTTGTCAGGACAGCTCTCGCTCCGTGACCGGACGGAAACAACAAGCGCCGGGATCCTGGCAACTGACGTCACTTCGGTCCCACGGTGACGCGTTGGTCGCAACGCGATCACGCCAGCGTGACGTTCACGCCGCCTTGAAGCGAACGGTCACGAGCGGCGCGAGCTCCGGCGGTGGCAGCTCCCACGTGATCGAAGCACCCGCGATCGGCGAGACCATGCGGACGTGAGCCCGATACTCGTCCGCGAGCTGCTGCGAGATCGAGCTCGAGAGCGCGAGCCCGGCGATCGGGAACAGCCCGCACTCCTCGCGGGTGGTGTGATCCGCGACCAGCTGACCGAGCTGCGCGACCGCGTCGCACCACTCGTCGGTCCGAAGGCCGCCAACGCGGAGAAGGTCGATCATCCGGGAGATCCCGGTGTGCTCGAGGAGCGCGGTGGTGACCTCATCGAGGAGGTCCGCCTCCCGCGCGAACCGCGGGTACACCACGGCGTGCTCGGCGGACATCGTGGCGGTGAGCTTCACGGAGACCAGTTGAAACAGCATCTTCGCGAGCTCGATCTGCTCGGTGGCGATGGCGTTCTGGACGTCCCCGAACAGCTCCTCGACATCTCGGTGAGACTGGCGGAGCGCATCGAAGATCGTGGTCGTCATGGTCCCAGCCACAGGAGCAAGCAGCGGTCCACGCCGCTCCGGGGTCACTGCGGGGTGCGCGCCTGCGCACGGTCCTCCGATCAGGGAGTTCCACGATCGCCCGACGCGAGCACCGAGCGCCCTCTGCACGCGGGGCGCGGGGGCCCGCTCAGTGAAAGTCGCGGCTCTCCACGTCCACCACCGGCCGCGACAGCGTGGGCACCCAGACGCGCTCCGCGATCAGATGGACGATGCCCTCGGAGACCTGGAGCCGGCCGGTCACCCCGAGCAGCGAGGTCGTCTTGATCACGTGGGCGTACTGCGCGAACACCTGCTGCCAGCACACCAGGTTGACGAACCCCGTCTCGTCCTCGAGCGTCATGAACACCACGCCGGCCGCGGTGCCCGGCTGCTGCCGACAGATCACGATGCCCACATAGTCGATCCGGTTGCCATCGCGCCCGCGGGACACCGTCTTCGCATCGGGCCAGCCCTTGCGTGTCAGCTCGCCGCGCAGCGGTGCGAGCGGATGCCCCAGCGTCGAGTGATCGCTCGCCGCGTAGTCCCAGAAGATCTCGTCGAGCTCGGTCAGGCCATCGAACGCGACCTGCCCGTGGACATCCCCGCCGAGCTCCATCGTATCGGTCTGTCGCTGCACCCAGCCCGCCACCTGCCACAGCGCATCGCGGCGCGTGGGCGCCAGCTCGCCGAGCGCCCCGGCCTCCGCCAGCGCGGCGTGCATCCGCGCCGGCACGTGCGAGCGCCGCACGAAGTCCTCGATCGAATCGAACGGACGCAGCGTCCGCGCGGCGACGATCCGCTGTCCGTCCGCGAGCTGCATGCCTTTGATCCAGCGCAGTCCCATCCGCACCGCGAACCCGAACTCGTCGTCCGCGGGCTCGAGCGTGCAGTCCCACGCGCTCGCCATGACATCGATCGGGCGCAGCTCGAGCCCATGCCGTTGTGAATCGCCGACGATCGTCGCGGCCGAGTAGAACCCCATCGGCTGCGCGTTGAGCAGCGAGCATGTGAACTCGGCGAGGTAGTGCTTGCGCATCCAGCACGTGGCGTACGCGATCAACGCGAAGCTCGCGGCGTGGCTGTTGTGGACGACAAAATCGTTCGCCAGGAAGTTGTGATTGCCCTCGATCTCGAGATCGTAGGTCTCCTGCACGCCTGCCGGATCGATCGAGACGATCCGGTCCCAGTAGAGATCTGAGCCCGCGAGCCGGGTCAGCTCGGGCGACTCCAGCTGCCGCCCCAGCTTCTCAACCACCCAGCGTCGAAACCCTCGCTTACTCTTGCCTGTGCTCTGGATCTCCCGCATCCCGAGACCTGTTGCCCGACCGATCGAATTCCAGGTCACTCCCTTGCGATCGCGTGCACGCCGAATCAAGGCGGCGACTCCCGAGGGGATCACATCCTTCGACATCCGCGCGTCGGTCGGAACCGTAAGCACGCGGGCTCGACGACGCTTCTCCGCACCCAGAAATCGCTTACCTACGACCAAATAGAACGCCTTCAGATTCTCGAACCCAGTCACCGTGATAACGAAGCTCCGGACCATACGTCCGCGATACGGTCGATTCCTCTCGTAGCAGCGAGACACAATCCCAAGGCGCAGCATCACGTGCTGGAGGTCGTCTGCCAGGCGACGCGAGACCGTGTCGTAGGATGCGTGGCGGCCTCTGACTGAAACACCGCCGTCGCCTTCCCACAGACGCGCCACCAGAAGAGCCAGGTCCTTGCGGTGTAACGCGAAGCAGTCGTCAGGCAATCGCTTCGCATACGCGTCGCAGCCCCACAGACCGTGTCGTTTTGCCCACTCCACGGCGCCACACGGCTTCGAACGATCACGCCGGCGAACTCGTACACTGAAACACTCATGGTGGCGGGCGACCACCGCCTCGGTGTTCGGAAAGCGCGCCACACAGCGTGAGAACTCGGCGCAGTGATCGGGATCCTGCGTATAGAAATAGAACGTGTTCGGGTGACAGAGGTTTCCTTCGGAGATTAGCCCCCCGAGTACGACCAACTCGTGACGTGCCCAGCGTTGCTTGCCTGGCACCTTCAGCGAGCGTGGGGAGGCGACAGCATCCCCGATCTTCAGCGTCCCGAGCTTTCTCCATCCGGTGATCGTCAAGAATGGATGCTCGGCCGTCGCCTCGATCTGTCGTCCAAGTGCTGTCCGTAACCGGAACACCTTCTTCCGGCCGCTGTGCTTCACCGCCACGACATGCCGCCTCTCGATTCTGAGCTGGTCACTACACGTCAGCGTTGTCCGCAATCGAACCCGCTCGGCAGCTACATCTTCGATCGCGACCCAGCGTCCGGTGTCCGCATCGATCACCCGAGTGGAGCCGACGACGCACTCGGGAAAACCGTACTCCCCGAAGCCGCGGATCTGCTCGAACACGCGCTCACCGAACTCGCGCGCGATCCCTTTGCCCTCCATCGCACCGACCAGGCGCTCGCGATGCTTCTCGATCCGGCCCGAGCGGCGCCACGCGGCCATGTCGCGGCGGAGCTGATCGGCCTCACCCGGCGTGTAGTCGGCGGCGACCACGGCGAGCTTCATCACTTGCTCCTGGAACAGCGGGACGCCGAGGGTCTTGGCGAGCACGGGCTCGAGGCATGGGTGCGGGTACTCGACCTTTTCGAGGCCACGCCGGCGCCGCAGGTACGGGTGGACCATGCCGCCCGAGATCGGGCCCGGGCGTACGAGCGAGACCTCGATGACGAGATCGTAGAACGTGCGCGGGCGCAGGCGCGGCAGCATCGACATCTGCGCGCGGCTCTCGATCTGGAACGTGCCAACGGTATCGGCGGTGCAGATCATGTCGTAGGTGGCCTCGTCCTCCGCGGGGATCGTGGCCATCGAGAGATCGAGGCCGCGATGCGCGCGCAACAGATCGAGGCCGAGGTGGAGCTGGTGGAGCGCGCCGAGGCCGAGCAGGTCCACCTTGAACAGCGCGAGCTCGTCGAGATCGTCCTTGTCCCACTGGATCACCGTGCGCCCCGGCATCGCCGCGTTCTCGATCGGGACGATGTCGTGGACGGGCTCGTGCCCGAGGAGGAAGCCACCGGGATGGACCGAGAGGTGGCGCGGGAACTCCTGGATCTCGTCGGACAGCCGCGCGAGGTGCTCCACGGCGATCGCCCCGTGATCGTGCAGGCCCGCCCGCGCGAGGGCCTCGGGCTCGACCTGGCCATACATCGAGAGGTGCTTCGCGGCGCGATCGAGCGCGGTCTCCGGGATGCCGAGGACCTTGCCGACGTCGCGGAGCGCGGAGCGAGGACGATAGCGGATGACGTTGCAGACCATCGCGGCGTGATCGCGGCCGTAGACCTGATAGACGTGCTGGATCACCTCCTCGCGGCGCTCGTGCTCGATGTCGAGATCGATATCCGGAGGCTCCGCACGTTCGCGAGAGAGGAAGCGCTCGAACAGCAGGCCCATGCGAACGGGATCGACGGCCGTGACGCCGAGACAGAAGCACACGGCGGAGTTCGCCGCCGAGCCGCGCCCCTGGCACATGATCTTGCGGCGACCGCAGAACGCGACGATCTCGTACATCGT
>JAYVRN010000567.1:0-4340 GCA_043776275.1 Myxococcales bacterium
GCGGTCGACGCGATCCTGTCGAACATGGGCGTCAAGCGGGAAGACCGCATCAAGCCCAAGATCGTCTCGTCGCAGATCATCACCGGGATCGATGGGCACCAGAGCCAGCTGATCAATCGCATGCGTCACGGCGACATGATCATGCGCGGCCAGACGCTGTACATCCTCGAGGTCTATCCGGCGGCCTATGCCGCGCTCGCCGCGAACGAGGCCGAGAAGGCCGCCGACGTCCACCTGATGGAGGTCATCAGCTTCGGGGCATTCGGTCGGCTCTGGCTGGGTGGCTCCGAGGCCGAGATCGCCGCTGCGGCTGCCGCTGCCGAGGCGGCGCTGTCCAAGGTCACCGGTCGCGATTCGAAATGATCCGCAGCTCGAAGTCCCCGACGTTCACCACCGAGCCCTCATGGAGCTCGGCGGTGTTGACCTTCCGTCCATCGACGTAGGTCCCGCAGCCGCTCCGGGTGTCCTCCACGATCACGCGATCGTCGAAGATCAGGAACCGGCACTGCCGCTTGCTGATGGCTCCACTCGGCAGCACCACGTCGTTGCCCTGGGTGCGGCCGACCCGGACGTCGGGGCCGGTGGGGATCACCTCGCGCGGCTCACCACCGCGCTCGCGGACCACGATGCGGACCTGCTCGAACCCGGCGCGGATCGGGATCGCGGGCGGCGGCTCGGGGAGCACAGCGTCGACGCCACCGAACTGACGGCAGCTCTCGCAGCACGCATCGTCGACGTCTTTCCCCATCGTCCCAGGATAGCAGCGACGGGCAGGGCACAGCGGCGAAACTCACCGTCCGGTCAGGGCCGCCGGCGGGTTCGCGCTGCTACAGTCGTGTCATGACACCGACGACGCTCCCGGCCGCGCTGCGCGCGCCGTTCGCTGCAGGTGGCGCGACCGCGATCGATGCCGCGCTCGCGAACAAGCTGCTCGGCCTCGCTCTCGCGGCGGGCGGCGACTACGCCGACATCTACTTCGAGTTCCGGGTCAGCGCCGACTATGCGCTGGAGGAGGAGCAGATCCGGACGCTCGGCCGGGGCATCACGCTCGGCCTCGGCGTGCGCGTGACCAAGGGCGACGCCACCGGGTATGCGTACTGCGAGGATCTGGCGTGGGAGAAGATGGCGCACGCCGCGAAGACCGCCGGCCAGATCGCGGCGGGCGGCGGGCATCCGCCGGTCAACATCGCGTCACTGTCCAGCATCCCCACGCCGAGCTTCTACGCGGTGCCCACGCCCTCGCTCGTGGTCCCCACGCAAGACAAGCTGGCGCTGCTCCGTGCCGCGGACAAGGCCGCGCGCGCGTACGATCCGCGGATCGTCAAGGTCGAGGCGTCGTTCGCCGAGAGCATCAAGGAGGTGCTGCTGTTCACGTCCGATGGCCGCATGGCCACCGATGTCCAGCCGTTGATGCGGTTCGGCGTGCGCGCCGTCGCCGAGGAGGGCACCAAGCGCCAGTCCGGTTCGGGCGGCGGTGGTGGCCGCTATGGGCTCGACTACTTTGCCGATGCGAAGCGCGATGCGATGGCGCACGGCCGTGAGGCGGCCCGGATCGCGCTCGCGATGCTCGATGCCCGCGATGCGCCGGCCGGCGAGATGCCCGTCGTCCTCGGCCCGGGTGACTCCGGCATCCTGCTGCACGAGGCCGTCGGTCACGGCCTCGAGGCGGACTTCAATCGCAAGGAGACCTCGAACTACTCGGGGCAGATCGGCAAGACCGTCGCCTCCGCGCTGTGCACCGTGGTCGATGACGCGACGATCGTGAACTCGCGCGGCGCGGTGAACGTGGACGACGAGGGCTACGCGGGTCAGCGCAACGTGCTGATCGAGAACGGCGTGCTCGTCGGCTACATGCACGATCGCCTGAGCGCGAAGCACTACGGCATCAAGCCCACGGGCAACGGTCGGCGTGAATCGTTTCGCTCGATGCCGCTGCCGCGGATGACCAACACTTCGCTGCTCGGCGGCAAGGACAATCCCGACGACATCATCAAGAGCGTCAAGCGGGGCATCTACGCCAAGCGGTTCTCCGGCGGGCAGGTCAACATCTCGAACGGGGACTTCCTGTTCTCGCTGACCGAGAGTTACCTGATCGAGGACGGCAAGCTGACGGCGCCCCTGAAGGGCGTGAACCTGATCGGAAACGGTCCGGAGGTCCTGCGCCGCGTCGACATGCTCGGCTCGGACTTCGAGCTCTCGGATGGCATCTGGACGTGCGGCAAGGACGGTCAGTCCGTGCCGGTCAACGTCGGCACCCCGACGGTGCGCATCGCGTCGATCACGGTCGGAGGCACGCAGGCATGAGCGGAGTCCAGGTCACGGAGCAGACGGTCAAGGAGCTGTGCGATGTGGCGCAGCTCGCGGTGGAGCTCGCGAAGAAGGCCGGTGCCGACGATGCGGAGGTCCTGGTGCGCGATGGCAGCGAGCTGACGGCGAAGATCCGCCTCGGCGAGCCTGAGCTCGTGCAGGAGGCTGGCTCGCGAGCGCTGGGCTTGCGCGTGCTGAAGGGCGGCAAGCGCGCGGTGACGTACACGAGCGATCTGCGGCGCGAGGCGCTCGAAGCGCTGTGTGCCGAGACGGTCACCCTCGCGGACTTCGCCGAGCGCGACGAGTTCTCGGCGCCGCCGGATCCGTCGCTGCTCGCGAAGAGCTATCCCGATCTCGATCTCTACGATCCGCGGGTCGCGGAGGTTGATGCGGCGTGGGCGCTGAAGCAGGCGATCGCCGGTGAGGCCGCTGCCCGCAAGCACGACGCACGGGTCACCAACTCCGAAGGCGCCACGTGGTCACGCGTCCTCGGCGCCACGGCGTTCGCCACGAGTGGTGGCTTCGTCGGCGGCTATCGCGGCAGCTATGCCTCGCTGGTCGTCGAGCCGCTGTGCGACGACATGACCGATCCGGGCAACCCAAAGAAGCGCAACGGCTACTGGTGGACCGCGTCGCGGTTCCTCGCCGAGCTCGAGGCCGCCGAGGCCGTTGGGATCGAGGCAGCGCGCCGCACCTGCGCCACGCTGGGCTCGCGCAAGGTCGAGACCCAGGAGTGCTCGATCGTGTTCGATCCCGAGGTCTCGCGTGGGATCGTCGGCACGATCTTCGGCGTCGCGAATGGATCGTCGTTCTGGCGGAAGTCGAGCTACCTGGTCGGCAAGGAGGGCGAGCTGGTGGCGTCGCCACTGGTGACGATCGTCGATGATCCGTTGATCGCGCGCGCGCCCGGCTCGAAGCCGTTCGACGGCGACGGGCTCCCCACGCGGAAGAACAGCGTGATCGAGAAGGGCGTGTTGTCCTCGGTGCTCTGCGATGTGTACAGCGCACGCAAGCTCGGGCGGCAGTCGACCGGCTCCGCAGGACGCGGCATTGGCGGCAATCCAGGCCCCACGACCTCAAACCTCGTGATGCAGGCGGGCACCTGGAAGCGCGATGCACTGATCCGCGACACCAAGCGCGGGCTCTACGTCACCTCGCTCATGGGCTTTGGCTTCAACCCGGTGACCGGCGATTTCTCGCGCGGTGCGCAGGGCTTCTGGATCGAGAACGGGGAGCTGACGTTCCCGGTGAGCGAGATCACCATCGCTGCGAACTTCGACGAGATCCTGAAGCGGATCGACGCCGTCGCGGACGATCTCGAGCTCCGTAGTTCGACGGCCGCACCGACGTTCCGCGTATCCCACATGATGCTCGCCGGAACGTCGAGCTGATCTAGCGTAGTTAGCTCCGCTCGCTGATCGCCAGACGATCACCTACATCTCCCAATTCCCTGATGGGTTCCGCGACCTTTGCTTGACAGGGACCACCCCCAGTGAAACGATCGTATTCGTGCCCGCAGTAGCCACGGCAGGGGGGCTACCCACACGTCTCGGCAAGTACGAGATCATGATGCCACTCGCCGCTGGCGGGATGGCTCGGATCTATATCGGCCGGACGACGGGGATCGGGAGCTTTGAGCGCCACGTGGTGCTGAAGCTGATCACCCCCGAGCGTGCCAACGACCACACGGCCGTCCAGATGTTCCTGGACGAGGCGCGCCTCGCAGCCTGCCTGAACCACCAGAACGTGGCGCAGGTGTTCGAGGTCGGCGAGGACGGCGGCATCCACTACCTCGCGATGGAGTACGTGCACGGGCAAGACCTGCGCGCGCTCCTCGCCAAGGCGGGCAGCCAGGGGACCCGCGTGCCGCTAGAGCTCGCACTGACGGCGGTCGCAGGGGCCGCGTCGGGCTTGAACCACGCCCACGAGCGTCGCGGCAGCGATGGCGTTCCACTCGGCATCGTCCACCGTGACGTGTCGCCGTCGAACATCATGGTCGGCTACGACGGCTCGGTGAAGCTGCTCGACTTCGG
>JAYVRN010000568.1:0-15744 GCA_043776275.1 Myxococcales bacterium
GGCGGCCGCGGCGAGACGCTCGGCAACGTGGTGCTCCACGAGTTCGCGCACAAGCTCGACATGGCCACCGGCAGGATCGACGGCACGCCTCCACTCTCCACCAAGGCCGAGCGCCAGCGGTGGGGCCGAGTGTGCTCCGCGGCGTTTGCCCGGCATCGCGCACGCACAGAGGCAGGCTGGCCAACGCTGATGGATGCGTACGGCGCGACCAACGAGGCCGAGTTCTTCGCGGTGTCGACCGAGTCCTACTTCACGCGGCCGCAGGAGCTCGCGTACGAGCATCCGGAGCTGTTCGCGCTGCTCGCTGACTTCTACGGGCTCGAGTCGCTGAACTGAGCGAGGTCAGGAGACTCCAGCTCGGACAGCTGGCCGGCCACCGGACAGCGATCACTGTAGAACAACCCGGCCCATCGAGCAACGCTCGAGCTGCACGAGGTTCTCGTGCGCGCCGGCGATGACGCGATGAGCACGCTCCAGTCGCGCGCCCTCATCGCGGTGGACGACCTCGCAGCGCAGTGGTCGATGTACTTCACCGGGATCGATCCGCGGTGGGAGAGCAGGGAGCTCACCACGGCCGAGGCGGAAGAGGCGGTCAGGCAGTTCGCGCTGCAGAGCGGGGCCGCCTGGGCCGGCGAGACGTGCGCGATCTGCGCTCGACTCGAGGAACTGCACGGGGAGGCGCCCAGGCCGTCGAATCCCCTGCTGGCGTGACCCGCTCAGAGAGCCGGGCGGACGATCGTGCTCGCGTTGATCGTCACGGCGGTCTGCGCGAGCAGCCGTCCGTTGAGCGAGGCGCCCGCATTGAGGTTGGTGGCGGTCTGCGAGAGCACGCTGCCCTCGAGGTGGCCGCCGGCGTTCACGGTGAGACTCCCGCTGACCTGCCAGAACACGTTCTTCGACACGGCGCCGCCGCTCAGGGTGACCGAGGTGTTGGCGCTGATCGTCAGGTCCTGCGCGATCTGGAAGATCCAGACGCCGGTGGCCGGTCCCGACAGCGTGACGTTCGTCGGGATCAGGAGCCCGCTGCTCCACCTGTACACGCCGGGCGCGAGCGTCAAGCCACCGATGTTGCCGGCGCCGAGCTCGGTGACGTTCGGGGCGCGACCTGCGGCGTCGGTGAACGCGTTCTCCATGTCCCCGATCGCGGTGGTCAGGTTCGTCGGGGTGGGTGCCGCATAGTTCGCGGCGTAGACGTGCCCGGTGACCTGCGTCGAGGTCGCGAACACGTTGCTGGCATCGGCGGAGAGCGAGAAGCCCGTGAGCGCAGTGGCATCGATCGGGCTGACGCCGACATCACCCGTGATCATCGATGTCGGCACGGTGGAGATGCCGCTCTTGGCGAGGAGCGCGAAGTTCCCGGCAGATCCGAGATCCACGGGCTCGTCGGTCGCGAGGGCCGTCGTCGTGGTGAACGTCCAGGTCTTGTCGGCGGCGAGCGGGATGCCGTAGCCGCTGCGCGCGCCCGTCGTGATCGTCGCGCTGAACGTGCTGTTGATGGGGAGGTTCACGAGTGGGCGGAACGTGGCCTGCGAGCTGGTGTAGCTCACGGTGCCCGCGATCGGCGTGGCTGCCGGTCCCATCGTCAGCTTGAACGTGCTCGCCGTGATCGAGGCGCGCTCCATCGGCTCGCTGAACGTGGCGCGCACGCTCGCGTTGAGCGCGTGGCTGCCGCCATTCGCCGGGACCGTCGAGATCACGGTGGGGGTGGTCTCGAGATGGCCGTCGCCGTCGGCACCATCGCGAGGATGCGCATCGGTCCCGGCGGCGTTGTCGCCGCAGGCCCCGACCAGCGAGAACAGGATCAGGGCCGCGTAGTGGACGCTCTTCGTAGGTCTTGATTGGTTGGACACGTAGGTTCCTCGACGCCTCCTGCTGCACCCAACGTGCCGAGACGATCCCGCGCAGGAGGCCGCTGTGACTTGTTCGGACTGGGCGAGGGTCGCGCAGTGGGCGGCGTGCGCCCACGTCACGCGGTGCAGGCGGATGCGTACACGTCGCCGGTCGTGCGGCTCCAGATCTCTTCGAGGTCTGCGAGCTCGATCGAGGCGCCGAGCCTGCGGCCGGGCCCCCCGATCGCGAGCGTGCGATAGCCCACACGGAGCTCCGCTCGATCGATGGCCATCGCGTCGTCGAGACCGCTACACGCGGACGCCGTGCGCGGTGCTCGCGCGAGCGCCGCGAGGATCGCCCGACCGGCGGCGGCATGACGGACCTCGTCGGCGAGCACGATCTGGAACACCGTACGGATCGCCGGCTCGGTGGTGGCATCTCGATACGCCGCGAGCACCGCGATCGATTCCTCCTCGGCGACCACGAGCTCGCGGCCCACGATTCGAACCGCGCGCGTCGCTGGTGACTCGCCGGCATCGCGCGGCGGCAATCCTACATCGGCGAGATCGATCGCGAGGTCGTCACGCCCGCCGAGCCAGTCCACCACCCGCGCCATCAGGTGCGTATGTCGGAGCTCGTCGCCGATCATTCGCTGGACGGCGCACAGCGTCGCGTACGGTGCCTCGAGATCCGCCAGCAACATCAGGAGCTCGGAGAACACCGCCACCGAGCGGTACTCGTCGGCGATCCGTGACGCCCATGCGAGCCGCGCGGCCTCGCGCTCCTCCCCGCGATAGACCGTGAGGTCGGGCCGGGCGGGCACGGCTCGCGGTGTGGTGCGTTCGAGATCGTCGACGAACCGCCGCAGCAGGCCGCCCTCGGTCGAAAGCTCGATCACGGTTGGCCGCTCATCTCGGCCGGCGCGAGCACGGTGCTCTGCGGTGCGATCTTGGTGACCCGAGGCTTGAGCTTCGCGCCGTTCCAGCATGTCCCGAGCCGCGTCATCCGGCACGCCTCGGGTTCAACCTGTGGCGCGATCGGCTTCGCAGAAGCGGCGGGCTCGGCGGCCAACGACGATGACGGAGTGGCGGGCCCGGTGCCCACCGGCGGCGACGAAGCGGCGGGCTCGGCGGCCAGCGTCGATGACGGAGGGGCGGGGTCCGCGGGAGGCGCTGACCTGCTGTGCCAGCAGGCGGTGAGCGTGAGGGCCACCGCGAGGTTCGTGGATCTGGACATCTGCACGGCGACGCACCAGCTCCTCGATCGCTCTCATTTTAACTTCGCCGTCCCGGGCGGAGTCCTGCACGCGCCGAGCCTCGCGCTCACGCGGCGATTCGTGCGCCGGTTCCGCGGAGCTACGTCGCCTTCGGCTCGGGCTTCGGCGGCGGTGGCACGGAGGAGAGTCCGGGCACGCAGCGCGCGGCCTCGACGAACATCTCGACGAGCATCTCTTCGGGCCAGGTCTGCCGCAGGATGTCGGCCTTGCGGGCGAGCTCCTCGAACCGGCAGTACCAGTCCTGATCCATCGGCGTGCCCGAGCAGTCGAACGTGATGCCGCCTTCGTCCGCGCTCGCGCTCGCCGGACCGAAGCTCCAGTAGCTCGGCATCTACCAGCTCGATCCCGCGCCACCGCCGCTCGAGCTGCCGCCCGAGAATCCGGATGACGACGATGACGACGATGACGACGATGACGACGATGACGACGATGACGACGATGACGACGATGACGACGACGTGCTCTGGGTGAGTCGCGACGTGTAGCGCGTGTAGCGGCGGGTGTGGGAGCAGTTCGCGCAGGTCTCGGTGACCTCCACCTCTCCGCCGTGATCGTACGTCGCGTGGATCTGGGTGTACGACGACGAGGACATCGTCTTGTAGCCACAGCCGGTACAGGTGTCGTAGCTCGAGAACCAGCGACCGTTGCGCAGCGTGCGCGAGTACTGGCAGCCACCGCAGACCAGGACCACGTAGTCCACGGAGCCGAGCTGTTCCTCGGTGCGCTGACCCGCATCGAGATGCGCATCGTCGGCCACCTCGTCGAGCTCGTTCATGTCGCGCGGGGGCGTACAGGTGGGGCAGATCCGCTGCTTGCGGCGACGGCGGATCGTGAACGCGGTGCCGCCCGCTCCGACGAGGGCGAGGCCGCCGAGCGCCAGCGGGATCGTGGGCGGTCCGCCGCCGTCGTCGTGGGAGGACCGCGCGGAAGGCGGTGCGGGCGAGGGAGGAGCCGCGGGCACGGGCGGCGGGGTCACCGGGCGGCTGGCCGGATCGGTCCCCGGGACGATCGTCCCGTCGGAGCGATACTCGCCGGGGGCCGCGGTGCTCGTGGATTCGCCGGGCCCTTCGTTCAGGTGAACCACGATCGCCTGCACGCCAGCGACGAGCCCGGCGCCGAACTGCTTGGCCTTGAAGCTCGGGACCATCTCTCGGGTCTGCATCGCCGCGAGCCACTCGGAGGTGAGCGCGAGCTCGATGCCCTTGCCGGTCTCGATCTCTAGGCGACGCTTGCGCATCACGAGCAGCACCAGCACGCCGGTGTTGGTCTGGGCCGATCCGATGCCCCAGGTGTTGAACAGCTCCGTGGCGAACTGCTTCGGCGTGCCGCGCACGTCATCCACGGTGACCACGGCGATCTCGATGTTGCGGCGGGTGTGCAGCCCGTCGACGATCGTCTCGACCGTGGCCTCGCTCGCGGCATCGAGCACGTTGGCCTGATCGGTGACCCAGTGTGTGGGCCGAGGGCTCGGGACCTCGGCGACCGAGACCACGTTCGCCACCACCATCGGGATCAGCATCGCCAGCACGTCTCATCCTCTCATGTGGAGGCAGACCGCGGCGGCCGCGAACGTCAGGGGCGCATGATCACGGGCGCGAGCGCCGGCCGCTTCGCCGTGCGCTGATCTCCTGCGGAGCGGCCGCGCACTCGGCTCCACAGCCAAGGCACCAGATAGTCGCGGCCCCACGAGAGATCCTCCGCGAGCCGCGCGCGGAGCGTGGGTTGTGGCCCGTCGGGGAGCGGCGCGAGCCAGCTGTCGTCGGTGCCGGGCAGCCCGAGCGCCTGGGCGAGTGCCGCCGCGGTACGTGCGTGACCCTCGGCGTTCGCGTGGAGGCGATCGCGGCTCCACATCCGCGGATCGCGTGCGAGATCATGGGCGGCGAGATCCACGAGGATGGCGCCCGCGGCGGGAGACACGCGACGGAGCTCGTCATCGAGCGCGAGTGTGCGGCGGGACAGCATGCGCGCGAACGGCCCCATCGCGAGGCGACGCGAGATATCGGGGATCGTGAACGTGAGGACCACGCAGCCGCGATCGGTGAGTGCACGCTGCATCTCGCCGATGTCTCCCGCGATCGTGCGCGCATCGAAGCCGGCGCGCAGGAGATCGTTCATGCCGGCCACCACCGTGGCGAGATCCGGGCGCAGCGCGAGGGCGGGCGCGAGCTGCTCCTCCTTGATCTGGCGCGCGCAGCGACCGCGGATGCCGAGGTTCGCGTAGTCGAGCGAGCCCTGGTGCGCCGCGATGCGCTCGGCGAGCCGGTTGGCCCAGCCGCGGTAGCCGCCCTCGCCGTCCGGATCGTCGAGACCCTCGGTGGTGCTGTCGCCGAGGGCGACGTAGCGCTCGAAGCTTCGCGTGGGGGCAGGCACGTCAGCTCTTCTTCTTGAACAGGCCCACGCGATCCATCGCATCCTTGACCCGTGCGTCGTCACCGCACTTCGTCTTGACGTCGCGCTCCTTGGCCTCGACGTCGGCGCGCGTCGCGCCCTTGGCGCGGAGCTGCTCCTCGAGCTTGGCGAGGGTGGCGGACTTGTGGGTCATCAGCCGGTCCCGCAGCAGCTGCGGGCTATCGGGGTTCGTGGTGAGCAGCTCTTCGGAGCGCTTGCGGATCGAGGACACCAGCGGCTCGAGGGCCAACAGCCGCGCAGCATGGGCGCCGCAGTCACCATCGAACGCGAGGAGGATCGGAGGCAGCTGATCCATGTATGCAAGCGTGTCGTCGACGATGCCGTCGAGCTTGTCCGCGGGCGCCGGAGGTGTCGCCGCGGGCGTGGGCTCGGCGCGTTCACACGCGGACACACAAGCGATCACGAGCAGGCTGCGAAGCATCGCGCGGACCATAGCTCAGCGCCGGACCTCGATCTGCTTCCACGCGCCCGGTGTCAGTCCGTCGAGCGCATACGGCCCGATCGCGCCGCGGATCAGCCGCAATGTCGGGAGGCCGACCGCGGCGGTCATCCTGCGCACCTGGCGGTTGCGGCCCTCCCGGATGGTCAGCTCGAGCCAGCAATCCGGCACGCTCATGCGGAACCGGATCGGTGGATCGCGCGGCCACAGCCACGCGGGCGCGTCGATCGCTCGGGCCTCCGCGGGCAACGTCGGTCCGTCCTTGAGCTGCACCCCGGACCGCAGCCGTGCGAGCGCCTCCTCGCTGGCCGTGCCCTCCACGTGTGCGTAGTAGGTCTTCGGCGCCTTCCAGCGTGGATCGGTGAGCCGCTGGTTGAGGCCGCCATCATCGGTGAGGAGCAGCAAGCCCTCGCTGTCGTGATCGAGGCGGCCGGCGACATAGACGCGCGGCGGTAGCCCGAACTGCGCGAGGGTCGGTCGCGGTGGCTGCTCGTCATCGGTGAACTTGCAGTGGACGAGGTACGGCTTGTTGAGCGCGATCAGCATCACCAGCTACGGCAGGCGAAGCCCGCATAGGCGTGGAGGCCGCCGTTCATGTCGTTCGCATAGATGTAGTTGCCATCGCCGAACACGCCGAGCGCCACGCCACCCGTATCGATTCGATCGATCTGCGAGAACGTGGTGCCGTTCCACGCGAGCGCATACAGCCCTCCGCCCTCGGCGGCGACGAACACGTGCTGCCCATCGCTCCAGATGTCCCGGGCGGTGCCCGCTGTAGTGAAGGTGTCTAGCTCGTCGAGCGTGGTGCCGTTCAGGCGATACGCCGTGGCGCCATCGGCGTTCGCGACGAAGATCGTCGAGCCATCGCTCCAGACGCGGGAGGAGCCGCCGTGGCGTGCGTCGGGTGTGATCACCTCGGTGAACGACGTGCCGTCGAAGTCGAGCACGCGGAACCGGTTCGCATCGGCGAAGTACACGCGCGATCCCTTCGTTCATGCGCCCTGGCCCCAGCTCAGCGACGCCACGGGCGCACCAACCTGGGTGAGCGCCGAGCCATCGAACTTGAACGCCGCAAGACCCGCGCCACCGTTCGGGATGTAGAGCACTCCATTACTGGACCAGCTGCGGCGCGCTTCCGAGAGTGTGGTGGTGTTCTGCGCGAGCTGCGTGAGGTGACCATCGGCCTCGAGGCGGACCACGGTCAGGCCGCTGCCAGGCGCGCCGATGTAGAAGTACTGCCCATCGCCGAACACGGCCTCCACCCACCCGAGCGAAGGGAGCGCGTCGAGCTGGGTGAACGTGGTGCCATCGAGCCGGAGGCTGTGCAGTCCGCCGGTGGTGTCCGCGCGGAGGATGTACGGCGTGGGTGAGGCTGCCCAGACCCCATAGCCACCGCCCTGCGTCGGCGACGTCGCGATCAGCGCGAACGGACCGTTGTCGGCCTGGGTGCAGCCGCCGACCGTGGGGTTGAACGCACCGCATCCGTTGCCGGCACACGCATCCGGGCTGGCGTCTCCCGCGGAGGTCGTCGTGTCATCGAAGGCGAAGCGGCCGCACCCGGTCGCGAGGAGCGCGAGTGCGAGCAGACTGCCGGACCTCACGCGGGGAGGATATCCGAACCCGGTGGCCGCGCCCAAGACGAACCGACGGAGAGGTTCGAGGCAGGACGCCTGGACGGCCTTGCGCGCTGAGCTTCGATGACCGCATCGGTGAAGTCGTGGTACCGCGAGGCGATGAAGGTGTTCGCGCTGGGGATCCTCGCCATGTTCGCGAGCTGCGGTGCCAAGCCGTCATCACCTCCAGTGGCAGCGGCCGCCGTGCCGGCCGTGGCAGCCCTGGCACCTCCGTCTTCGTCTTCGTCTTCTCCACCGTCCGCGCCGGCAGATCCGGCGCCTGCGCCCCTGGGCGGTTGTGCCCAAACGCCGGCCACGGTCGAGTGCCAGTGCCAGGCCGGTGACAACATTGCCTGCCTGACACTCGCGGAGCGCGCCTTCGGAGCGAAGGAACACGAGCTCGCGATCGTGACCGCGCTCGCGGTGTGCGAGCGCCAGGATGGCGAGGGTTGCCTGCGCGCGGCGTTCTACATGGACAAGCTGCGGTTGTCCGCGCGCGGCGGCAAGACCTCGAAGCAGCTGCGCGCGAGCGCGGTGAAGCGCTTCGAAGACGGCTGCGCGGCGGATCGGGCCGATGCCTGCTTCCGGTTCGGGAAGCTGCTGTACCAGGGCAAACTCGTGAAGAGCGACGAGCCGCGTGGGCTCGAGCTCGCCGAGAAGGGCTGCACGTTGCAGAGCGGGGCCGCGTGCCTGTTCCTCGCCGGCATCTATGGCTCGGATCGTGGCCGCAAGGACGAGCCGCGTGCGCTCGCTCTCCTCGAGCGAGGGTGCGCCGCGGGCCACGCGGCCGGCTGCAGCGCGCTCGGCGAACGACTCGAGACGAGCGACAAGGCGCGCGCGGCCGCGCTGTTCGCGAAGGCGTGCGAAGGGGACGATGGACGAGGCTGCCGGCGGAGCGGTGGCGTTGCGCAGGCGAGTGGAGACCTCGCGAAGGCGACCGCGAGCTACGAGAAGGCCTGCGATCTCGAAGACGCGGCCGGCTGCCTCGCGGGCGGATCCCTGCGTCATCACGGCAAGGGTGTTCTCGATCTGGTGAAGGCTCGCGAGCTGTATGGACACGCCTGCGACGACGATCTCGGCGCCGCGTGTGCGGGGCTCTCGACGTTGCTCGCGGGCTCGGACGGTGGGCCACGCAACTGGGGCCAGGCGGTCGTGCTGGCGCGCAAGGCGTGCACGCTGAAGGCGCCGCGCGCCTGCGAGCAAGCCGCGCGTCTCGGGCGACAGGTCCCCGACGCGACGTGTACGAAGGCCGAGGATTGCCGGCGGTTGTGCGACGAACGGATCTGGGCGAGCTGCCGGAGACTCGCCCAGCTGGTGGGGCAGTCAGGGGATGACTCCGCGTGCAGGGAGGCGCTCGACGTCTACATGCAGTCCTGCACGAACGGCGATGGTGCGAGCTGCGTGCTCGCGGGGAACCAGCAGCCTCATCAGAGCGAAGCCTCGGACTGGTACCTCCGTGGTTGCACCGCGAAGGATCCCGAGGCGTGCGCGCTCGATGCGTTCATCCGCGTGCGGACCGCTTCGGTCAACGAACAGGCGAAGGCGGCCACCGAGCTGAAGGCCGCATGCGCGAGCAAGCGAGCGAGTGCCTGCAGCTTGCATGCACTCGTGATCGTGGGAGCGGCACGCCCCCGTGCCGAGGGGTTGTGGCGTGTGGCCTGCGATCGCGGCGAGGGGCGCGCGTGTCGCCGCCTCGCCGATTCGCTCGTGCAACCGCTGCTCCAGCGTGGGGTGATCGGGCTCTCGGGGGACGATGTCGACGATCCTCGAATCGCTCAGGCCGCCAAGCAGCGCGCGCAGCGCGTGGAAGCCCTGTGGCGCAAGGGCTGCGGGCTCGGGGACCGCATCGCATGCGAAGCGCTGCTCGAGGCCACCGACACGAGCGACGAGCTGCGCGAGCAACAACGCAAGGTGTTCGCCACGGCGCACCCGTGCGATGCGAGCGAGCGCGCCTGGGAGTAACGCTACTCGACGATCTTGAGGTTCAGGTCGAGGTAGGGGAAGCGCTTCTTGCCAACGTACTTGTCGAGCACCTTGCTGAGGCCGAGGCCGATCAACGCCATCAAGATCCACTGATCCGCGAAGATCGGCAGCCCGGGATACAGACGGCCACGCAGCCCCCAGTAGCCCGGGACCATCCATGCACCGAAGATCAGCGTCATCCCCACGAGCACGCCGAGGAACCGAAATCGGCTCTCCCGCTGACGAGCGAGGCGATCGTCGACGTCGCGCATCAGCTCGCGGACCTGCTCGTCGCGCGTGTCGAGCGTCATCTCGTGCTGGCACCCCGTGCAGCTCCCCTCGGCGGGCTGCCGGTCGCCGCACTCGATGCAGACCCAGAGGTTTTCGGCCACGCCCGTCCGTACCACAGGTCCCATGCCCGAGTCGGTGCAGATCGTTTCCGGGACTCGCGCGTTAGAGTCGCGGATGGCGAGGCTGCTCCTCCTGTGTGGACTCCTCGGACCGCTTGGAATCGTTGGGACCCTTGGCTCTGCTTCCGCGCAGGGTCGCTACAGCCGCCCCCCACCGGCGCCCGTCCAGGTGACGCTGTCCGAGCGGGTCCGGGCACCACGGCCGAGGCTCGCGGCGCCGGATCGTCGCAAGCCTACGATCGGTGTCGAGGCGGTGCTCGGGAGTCCACCTCGTGGTGTGGCTCGCGAGGAGACCGAGCGGTTGCTCGTGGAGCTGATCGCCGACACGCCCGACTCGGCGGTCGAGGAGAAGAGTGACCTCTATTTCCGCCTCGCCGAGGTCTATGCGCAGCAACACCAGCGCTGGCGGCTCGAGGCTGGGCCCGCCGCCCCGGGCAAGGCGAAGGACTATCTGCTGAAAGCGGTGAAGACGTACCGCGCGCTGACCGACAACCGGGCATTCGCCAGGTATCCGAAGCTCGATGCCGCGCTGTTCGCGTACGGCTCCACGCTGCAGGCCGGCAAGTATCTGCCCGAGGCGCGCATCGTGTTCAAGAAGCTGCTCCAGGACTTCCCGAACAGTGCGTACGTCCCGCAGGCCGAGCTCGTGTTCGCCGACTACTACTTCGAGGCCAACCAGCTGCCCGAGGCCGAGGCGTTCTACAAGAAGGTGCTCGAGTTCCCGCGCTCGGAGGTCTATGGCTATGCGCTGTACAAGCAGGGCTGGGTCCAGTGGAACCTCCAGCGGTTCCCCGAGGCGCTCGCGTTGTTCTTCCAGGTGGTGCAGCTCACGCGTGCCGATCCGAAGCAGCGCGCGTTGACCGAGGCGGCGAAGCAGGGCGCGCTCGAGACCTACGTCGAGATCGGCACGCCTCAGAAGGCCTCGGCGGTGTTCGCTCGGCTCGATCCCGCGCAATCGGTGGAGCTGCTCGGGACGCTCGCGGATCGCTACGCCGAGGACGGCAAGTCTCCCCAGGCGATCGCACTCTATCGCGAGCTGATCAAGACCGCGCCGGCGAGAGCGTTCGTGTGTCGCTGGCAGTACGGAGCCGCACGCGCGATGCAGGGTTCCCCGAGCGCCACGACCGCGGACAAGGTGCGCGAGATCGAGAACCTCGTGAAGGCGTACGTCGCGCTGAACGCGAACAAGGTGCTTCCGGACGTCGAGGCGCAGGAGTGCCATGACAACGCCGCGGCGATGTCGGGCGAGCTCGCGCGCGTGTATCACCTCGAGGCCGCGAAGACGCGGACGTTCGAGGCACTCACGGCCGCGGAGGCGCTGTACAAGGCGCACGCGGACGCGTTTCCGGACGCGCCTGATGCCGCCGAGCTGCGCGGTGGCTACGCGGATCTCCTGTGGGAGCACGCGGTGGCCGAGGTCTCTCCTCGGCTGCAACCCGCGCGATGGGCGGCTGCCGCGGACGAGCTCGCGGCGGCCGCGAAGATCACCACCGAGCCACGCCGGCGCGCGGAGCTGGTGACGGCGGCGATGCTGGCGCGGAAGAACGCGCTCGACATCGATCCGCGGCTCGAGGTTCAGGCGGGGACGATCGACCTCGAGGCAGCTGCTCGCGCACGCCCCCAGCAGCGCGAGTTGACGGCCGCGGAGACCAGCGTGCTCGAGACCTTCGAGTACTACGGTGCGCAGCTCACGGAGCGGGATGAGCTCGCGCGGACCAAGTTCCTCACCGCCACGCTTGCTCGGCGATACGGCCAGCATGCCCGCGCGATCCCGGTGCTGACCGATCTCGTGGAGCGATACCGCGACCAACCGACGGCGGAGCTCGCAACGAACCTCCTGCTCGATTCGATGATCCGGCTCCAGCAGTACGATCAGGTGCTCGCGCTCGTGGACACGCTCGCGGCCGACAAGGCGTTCCTCGCTGGGAAGCCGGCGCTCGTCAAGAACATCGCGCTGCTACGCTCGCGCTCGCTGCGCCGTCGCTGACGCGGTTCCTCACGCGTTGCGCAACGTTCGTACACGTGCGCTTCGCACGAAGGCGCGATTTCCTCTTCTGTCGAATGGCCTCGACGAGGCACGCTGGGGAGATGAGGGTGAACGCTCGCCAGCGTACGAATGGGATCGCGCAGCTGGTCCTCTCGTTCGCGCTCCTCGCACCTGCGGCGGCGAACGCGGGCAAGAAGGTCGTGGTCCTCCGTGCCGAAGGGAAGGCGGATCCGTTCGCGCGCAAGCAGCTCGAGTACAAGCTCCTCGAGCTCGCGCGCCGCGTGGACCCCAAGGCGACGCAGGTGGACTTCTCGTTCCCCGACGCAGCGGCGGTCAGCAACTGCACCGGAGATCTCGAGAAGTGCAGCAGCGCCGTTCTCGACGAGTTCGGCGTGGACGAGCTCCTGGTGGCGACCGCGGAGCCGATGCCCGATGGAAGCGTGAACGTCACCGTGCGCCGGGCGAGCAAGGCCAAGCCGATCCAGACCGTCACGTTCTCGGCGCGGGGCGAGGCGCTCGGCACCGAGACCACCACGAGGATCGGATCTTGGTACGGAGCCACGGCCTCTGCCTCCGAGGGCGAGGCAGGTCCTGCGCTCACGCCGGAGGCCACCACTGCGGTCGAGCCGCCGCCGGTGGCGCCTGCGCCGCCCAGTACGGCAGGACCTCCAGGAACCGGCGACGAATGGAGCGGACACGGCACCGGACGCGCGTACCTCGGAGGCGTGATCGGTGGGGGCGTGCTCGCCGCGGTAGGCGTGGTGCTGTGGACGCGGGCGCGCAGCACGCAGTCCGACATCGACGCAGCGGCTTCGTCGACCGCCGCGGATCTCCACCACCTGCAGGATCTCGAGTCGTCGGGCCGGAGCTATGCGCTGTGGGGCAATGTCACGATGATCGCGGGCGTGGCACTGGCGGCGACCTGCGGCTATCTCTACTGGCGCGCGCGAGGCAAGCACACGCGCACCGTCGCGATCGGCCCGAGCCTGCATCCGCACGGCGGCGGTCTCACGCTCACCATCGGAGGTCTCCCATGATTGCAGCTCGGTTTCTGACCGCCTTCGCACTGCTCTCCGCATGCTCGATCAACGAGCGCAGCGGCGACTACGCCTGTGCGGTTCAGACGGATTGCTCGAGCGGTCGCGTGTGCACGGATGGGCTGTGCATCGTCGGTGGTACGGGCAGCAACGGCATGGGCTGCCCCGTCGGCTGCACCACCTGCAACGTCGCGGCGAAGACCTGTGCGATCGATGGTGGGAACACGGTCACCTGTCCCACCGGGTGGGATTGCTCGGTGTCCTGTTCGCGACAGGGTTCATGTAGCAAGGTCGATTGCGACGGCGCGAAGTCGTGCACGCTGACCTGCAGCGGCGTCGAATCGTGCAAGGAGGTGCGGTGCCGCTCGGGGCAATGCAAGGTCACCTGCTCGGGACAGAGCTCGTGCAACGCGGTCGATTGCCAGAGCTCGTGCGCGTGCGACGTGACGTGCGCGCAGAACGCGTGCAATCAGGATCCGCTGTGTCCCGCGGCCGCGTGCACGACGGCGACCGGCTGCTCGTCGATGCCGGCCACGTGCGGCGGCTGCTGATCAGGTGGCGATCGCGAGGAGGCGCTTGGGTGCTGGTTCGCTCGTGATCGCCTCGGCCCACATCCGCTCGAAGTGACCGATCCGCTCCTCGAGGGTCGAGGCGTGGACCCCGGCAGGGAGAGGATGACCGGGGTACGGCCGATGCTTGCCGCGACGTAGCTCCCCGGCCCCGGGAGATCGGCGACGTCGGCGACGTGGACCCAGCTGCGCGCGAAGATCGTACGTTGCTCGATCTCGAACACACCGGGCGATGTGAACGCGGCGGGCGGAAGGTTGTGCCCATGCTGCGGGGGCGAGAACTCGACACCATCAACGACGACGGGACGCGGCACGGGTGGCCTCCTCGGGTTTGGAGTGAGATGCGAGACTGCCGAGCTTCGCTTCAACCTCGACGGCGAACGGGCCGCGCGCGGGGCCAGCCAGCATGTGGCACACGCCGGAGAGCGCGGCGGCGCGGAACCCCGGCAGATCGAGCTCGCCGATGCCCCACGCGAGGAACGCTGCCATGTACAGCGCGAACATGTGCCGCGCGATCACCGTGGGTTCGGCCCAGCTCGCGAGCTGCCCGGCCGCCTTCGCGGCGATCAGGTTGCTCGCCATGATCGCGATGTACCCCTCCTCGAGCCGCTGCCGCATCGGCGCCGTCTCGGGCGAGGTCAAGAACATCTGCATCACCGCGCGATACAGATCGGGGGCGCTCTCCACGAGCAGCATGCCCGTCTCGAACGCCGCCATCCCCCGCGCGAAGAAGCTGTCACCCCCATCAGGAAGGTGCGCGGCGATCTCGAGCGCCTGTGCTTCGAGCTCGGCGACCAGGATCGCGTCCTTGCTCCCGAACAGGTTGTAGAGCGTCGGCACGGCGACTCGCGCAGTGTGCGCGAGCTCGCGCATGGTCAGGCCGTCGTAGCCACGCGCGGCCACCAGCGTGTGCGCGGCCGCACGGATCCGGGCCTTGCGCTCCGCCTTGTGTTCGTCCATCAAGCTCATTGAAACGTGTTTCAAATATAGAACGCGTTCCAACGTCATGCAAGGGAGTTCGTAAAACCACGTGAAACCATCAGGTTAGCAGCTATGCTCGCGACGTGATCGTCTGCGTCGATGTGCAGTACGGCGCCACGGCGATCACCGCGGCGCTGGTCGGGTTTCACGCCTGGGCGGACGCGGCATCGGCCGTCGAGCTCGTGGACACCCACCCACCGGATCCCGCGCCGTACGTCCCTGGTGCGTTCTTCGAGCGCGAGCTGCCGTATGTCGCGGCGATCGTCGGCCGGCTGACGCTGGCGATCGACCTGATCGTGATCGATGGCTACGTCTGGCTCGGGCCGGAGCGACCCGGGCTCGGAGTCCACGTGCACGAGCGTTGCGGTGCGCCCGTGATCGGCGTCGCGAAGTCCCCGTTCGTCGGCGCGACCGCGACGCCGGTTCTCCGCGGCGCCAGTACGACGCCGCTGTACGTCACTGCGATCGGCATCGATCAGGCCGTGGCTGCCACGCAGATCGCAGCGATGCACGGACCGTTTCGGATCCCCACGCTGATCAAGCGCGCCGATTCACTGGCGCGCGGCCACTAAGTTCGCGGTCCGCGCTCAGAACGCAAACGGATACGTGAACGTCGCGCCGTTCACGGTCTTGCCGAACTTCGCGGAGCGCATCGCCGCGAGGACGCAATCCCCGAGCGTGGCATCGGGCGCATCGGCGACAGACGCGGTTCCCACCGAGCCATCCGGCGCGACGGTCATTGCGATCTTCACGGTGCCCTTGATGCCGGACTTCTCGCCACACGACACGACGCGTGGCTTCACGTGCTCGACGCCGGCGCGCACCATCGATTTGTCGAGAGACTCGGGCACATCGCCCACCCGCGGCTTGAAGTCGGTGGTCGCTGGTTTGAACTTCGCGCAGCACGCGCGGTCGTACTTGGAGAGCACGCACGAGGTCTCGTCGCAGTCATCGGCCACGGCGACCACCGCCGCATCGACGGGTGGCGTGGGCGTGGGGTTGGTGACGGCAGCCGCATCGCTCCCACTGCCATTGCTGTCACTGCCACTGCCAGCGCGCGGAGGCGTGGGAGGCTTCGGCGGGCGTGGCTTCGGATCCGTCGTGCCCGCGTTCGGAGTCGGCGTCGGCCTCGGCGTCGCTTCCATTTCGATCTCGGGCTCCGTGGGGGCGGTCGTCGGCGTCGGTGTCGGCGTCGGCGTCGGTGTCGGCGTCGGCAGTGCAGTCGCCACGG
>JAYVRN010000569.1:0-15740 GCA_043776275.1 Myxococcales bacterium
CGCGTGCGGACCGCCTCACCGAACGGCGCGAGCAGCACACCGGTGATCGCCTGCACCACCCAGCGGACCGGCGTGACGATCATCATGAACAGGGCGAGCGGCATCACGCACACCCGGGCCCAGGTCATCGGCGCCTTGGCCGCGAGCGTCTTCGAGGTGACCTCGGCGATCAACACGACCAGCGGCAGCGTCACCGCGAGCGCGATGCCGCCGATCGCCCACGGGGTGGTGCCGACGCACATGCGGAGCACCACCGAGAGGCAGAGGATCGCGAGGATGCTGTTGAACGCCTCGTTGCCGATCAAGACGCTGGCGATCAACCGCCGCGGCCGCTCGAGGAGCTTGATGATCCGCCGATCGACCACGCGATCCGAGTGCGCGAGCTGCTCGCGCTCCACGCGTCGCAGCGAGAACAGCGCGACCTCGGTCCCCGAGCAGAACGCCGAGCCGAGCACGCAGATCACGGCGAGCGGGATCGCGATCGAGAGCTCGCCGATCACGACCGGCCCTCGGTGATCGGGAACGTCGCCACGAACGTCGAGCCGGCTCCCGGCGTGGTGTCGACCCAGATCCGGCCGCCATGCGCCTCGACATACGCCTTCGCGAGCGTCAGGCCGAGCCCGGTGCCGCCGAACGCCCGCGTCGAAGATGAATCGGCCTGGAAGAACGGCTCGAAGATCTTGGCGACGGCTTCGCGCGAGATGCCGATGCCGGAATCGGAGACCACGAGCTGCACGGCGACGACCGTGGGGTCCGCCGCGGGTCCCGGAGCGAGCGGTCCCAGCCGGACCTCGACCCCCACCTTGCCGCGATCGGGGGTGAACTTGACGGCGTTCGACAGCAGGCTCGACACGACCTGGCGGATCTTGCGGCGATCTCCGATCACCACCGTGTCGCCCTGCGCGTCGAGCTGGATCGCGATCCCGCGCCGGCTCGCCTGCGGCTGGAACGTCGCGACCTCGCTCGCGACCACGTCCGCCAGCGACAGCTGACCGCGCTCGAGGGCGAGCTGACCGCTCTCGAGCGAGGACACCTCGAGCACCGAGGTGATGAGGCCCAGCAGCTGATCGGCCTTGCCAAGGATGGTGGTGAGGTACTCGCGCTGCTCCGGGGACACGGCGCCTGCGAGGCCCTCCGCCATCATCTCGGCATAGCCGATCACCGACGTCAGCGGCGTGCGCAGCTCGTGCGACATCGTGGCGAGGAAGTTCGACTTCAAGCGATCGAGCTCCTCGAGCCGGGCGACCGCGCGCTGCAAGCGCTGGTTGTGCTCGGTGAGCTCGCCGAACGTGACCCGCATCGCCTCCTCGTGGGTGGCGGCCGCCAGCTCGCGCGCATGGGCGTGGTGGACCAGGAGCCCCAGCGTGTCGGTCGCCAGAGCGATCGCCGCCTCGGCGCTCGGCCCGGAGGCCGCCAGCTTTGCGAGGGGCTCGCCTTCGTGGTCGATCGTGCGCTCGACACGATCCTCACCCGTCATCCCGGCGAGGAGCCTTCCGCTCCGGTCGTAGATCGCGAGCCGGGTCCCGAGCGCGCGCTCGATCGCCGTGACGAGCTCGCCGAGCTCCACCGCGGGGACCAGGCGAGCTAGCTCGATCGGATCGTCGAGCGTCGAGCCTCGCGTCACCCGCCTATTCTATCAGTTGTTACGCCTACATGCTCGGCCAGGGCTCGACCGAATGCAGCACCGTCGATACCCAGTTTCTCCGCGAGCTTGAGGTCTCGATCCAGGCGCTCCCAGGTCCGCGCCACCAGCTCGAAGAACGTGGAGACCACCCCCGCGCCGGCCTTGGCGCAGGCCTCCTCGAGCTTGCGCGCGGGGTCTCCGAACCGGTCCGCCTGGTCGAGCGCGACCGCATCGGGCAGATCGCGCTTGTTGTACTGCACGACCACGGGCACCTCCGAGAGGTCGAGCGACGCGAGGTTGGCGACCAGGTTCTGCCACGACACCTTGTTCGCCTCGCGCTGATCGGGCTGCGAGTCCGCCACGAACACGATGCCGTCGGTCCCCGCGAGCACCACCTTGCGCGTCGCCTCGTGCACGGGCTGCCCGGGCACCGTGTAGACCTTGATCCGGAACGAGAACCCCGACGCTCGGAAGAAGATCGGTAGCAGATCGAAGAACAGGGTGCGGTCATCTCGCGTGTCGAGCGTCATCAACCGACCGCGGTTGAGCTGATCGACCATGCCGTGCAGCGCACGCAGGTTGCTGGTCTTTCCCGAGAGCGGTGGCCCGTAGTAGACGAGCTTCAGCGTCAGCTGACGCTCCGTGAAGTCGACCTGCGCCACGGTGAAAACCTACCTTACCTGCGAGCGTGGGGAAGTGGGGACGGACTCGACCGGCGTCTCGGACGCGCCGCGTGCCTTCACGAACACGTAGACCATGCCGACCACCAGCACGATCACGAGGACCGCGAGCAACGCGACGAGGTTCTTGTACGGTGTGGCCGCGGGCTTGTCGCGCGCCGTGGCGCTCACCAGGAGCGTGGCTTCGATCGCACGGCGGATCCGTTCCATCTGCTTGGTGGCGATCGCGTCGGCGGGCCGCTCCCTCGCCTGCTCGCGATAGCGCGCCGCGACCCAGCCGTACTCACCGTGCGCCGCGACCAGGCGGAACAGCGCGTCGTGGCGCGCCTCGTCGGTCCAGTTCGCGACCACGTGGTCCCACGCGGCTCGGATCGCCTCCGGCACCGAGGTGTCGCGTTCGCTCGTGAAGGTCGGCATCCGCGACGTCGCGAGCCCACAGGTCGCGCACGCGGCCAGCCCGGGTCGCAACGCCGCTTCGCATTTCGGGCAGCGATCGACCTCGGGTGCCGTTGCGGTCACCACGGCTGGGCGGGTCTCCGCCTGCTTCGCCTCGATGGCGGCGGCGGCCGCATCCGCAAGCTCTTTGACGCGCGGGATCGGCGTGGTGCTCGCGAGCTCGTCGTCGGTCTCGGCGCCGGCGATCGCGGTCGCGGGGATCGCCGCGCTACACGACGGGCAGGTCATCCCGACATCGCCCGCGTTGATCGCGAGCGCTGGGCTCACCATCTGGTGACACGACGGGCATTCGAGCCGCACGGTGCGATCCTGTCACAACGCGGAGCGAAACGGGACGGGGGTCACGATCAGGACGAAGATCACCAGCATGAGGATCGCCGCTACCCGACGCTTGCCGTCGAGCGGCTGGTCATCCACGGGTGGGTGGTACTCGCCGGCCCGCTGGCGCATCACCCCCAGGAGGACCGCCCAGATCAGCCACGGGATCACGCCGTCCTTGGCGTAGAGCATCGCGTCGCCCACGTCCTTGCCGGCGCTGCGCGCGGTCACGAACATGACCCCACCGATCGTCAGGCCGATCGCAGGCAAGGCGAGGTTGAGCCGCTCCGACCAGCGTTCGTGCGCCTCGCCGAGCGCGGCCCGGGCGATGTGGCCGCCGTCGAGCTGGCCGATCGGCATCAGGTTGATCGCGGTGACGAGGAGCCCCACCCATGCCGCCTGCGCCATCGGATGGAGCTGGACGTCCACGCCATGACCCGGGAGCCACTGCCCGAACACCGCGTACTTGAGCAAGGCGTACAGGATCGAGTTGCCCTCGAGGGAGCTCCCCGGCTCGATCGGGCCGACTGGCGACATCGACAGGCCGATGAGCAGGAGCGGGATCGTGACGATCAGGCCGGCGATCGGGCCCGACGCTCCGACATCGAACAGGATGTTGCGATCCCCGATCGGCTTCTTCATGCCGATCACGGCGCCGAGCGTCCCCCACGAGATGAACGGTGGCAGCGGAATGAAGAACGGCAGCGACGTATCGACGCCTCGGTACTTACCGGTGAAGTAGTGCCCTGCCTCGTGGCACGCGAGGATGCCCATCAACGTAGCGGCGTGGTACGGGCCACCGGCCACGTACGTGGTGACGCAGCACAGGGCGAAGAGCGCCAGATTCAGCCACGGCTCGCGCACGAGCCGACAGCTTACCCTACGGCGCCGTGATCAGCTGATCGCCCTGGACCTCGAGGATATTCGGAGCGCGCGCGAGCTCGCCATCCACCCCCATCGCCGCGGGGCCACACGCGCCATCATCGAGCTTGCCGCGGGACAGGGCCGCGCGCAGGGCCGCCCGGGGCTCGCGCGCCGGGGCCGCCTCCTGCCGCGCGCGCGCCACCAGCAGCGCCGCATCGTGGGCCTGTGCCGCGGCGCTACTCGGCGGCCGGCCCGCCCGCACCAGGAACGCGGCCGAGAACTGGGCGCCGGTGTCGCCACCGAGGTCGCCGATGAACGCATCGAGGATCATCGCGCCTTGCACCGCCTCGCCGCCACGGATCGGCAACGACGGATGGTTCCAGCCGGCACCGCCGACGAGCTGCACGACCTGCGGCAGATGCCCGCCGTGCTTCCGCCGCAGCCGATCGGGATCCGGGAACTCGGTGGTCCGCAGCTCGACGTTGAAGTACGGCAGGAACGCGGCGACGACGGCCGCGCGATCGTACCGATCGGGCACGTAGAGCAGCGAGTAGGCGATGTCGGGCGAGAACGTGGTCCATCCGAGCCGAGCAGTCTTGGCCTTCGCGAGGTGGGCCGCGAGCCGCGGATTCTGCGCCGGGATGAGGTTCAGGAACGTCTTCACGTCCGCCTCGAGATCGCCGCTCGTCGGGTCGTAGGTTCCCTGCCCCGTCACCGCGAGCCCGAGGCGCTGCGCCTCCGCGACAAACGCCTCCGCGGCCTCGCCGCCGAGATCATCGCGGGGCGCGAATACGCCGACGGTCGGAAAGCTGTCCTCGGCGGCGAGCCGCGCCGCGGCGCGGCCTTCGTCGGCCGGCGAATCGACGAGACGGAACACGCCGGCCGCTGGATCACCGCCGTCCGAAGGTGCGAGGAGCGCGATCGGCAACTGATGAAGGGACGCCGCCCGCGCCGCCGCCAGTGCTTCCCGTTGCCCCACCGGCCCGAGGATCGCCACGGCTCCCCTGGCGACCGCGGCCTCGACCGCGGCGACCGCACCGTCGGGCTCGCCCTTGGTGTCGAAGAACAGCCAGGTGGTGCCGGTCACCGGTGCGAGCTGGATCGCGATCTTGAGCTCGGACCCGATCGCCGCGAACCGCCCGCTCAGCGGGAGCAACACCGCGACCACACCGGGATCCACCGGCGGCGCGGCGAGCTTTGTCGCGAGCTCCGCGAGCTCGCGACGAACGCTGGCCTCATCGGCCGCGGAGCTCGCACGCGCGATCAGCGCCCGCGCGTCGGCCTCCTCGCCGCGGTGATACGCGAGCCGGGCGGCGCGCAGCGCGAGGCGCGCCGCCGGGGCCGCAGCCCCCGCACGCTGGAGCGCGGCGAGCACCGTCCCCTCGTCGAGCTCGTCGATCTGCGCCGCATCGATCGTCACCGGCAGCGTGCCGCCGGCGCTGCCATCGTGCACGGTCGCGTGCGTCGCGTGACCCAGAGCCTCGTGCTCGACCCATCCACCCTGCGGCACCTTGGGACCGCAGGCAGCGAAGCCGACCAGCGCGACCAGCCACCTCATTCGTCGAGCAGCGACCGCACCCGATCGAGCAGGCGCCGCTTCTTGCCCGGGGCGCCCGGGTCGGATTCCTGCCCTTCGCTGCGCGCGAGCTCTTCGATCAGCTCGCGCTGACGTGGCGTCAGCTCGGTGGGGACCAGCACCTGGACGGTGACCAGGTGATCGCCGCGCGGCGCGTTCTTGCCCGCTGCCTGGGGCACGCCCCGCCCGCGGATCCGGAACACGCCACCTGGCTGCGTCCCTGGCGGGATCCGCATCTTGACGTCGCCATCGAGCGTGGGCACCTCGAGCACGTCCCCGAGCGCGGCCTGCGCGAACGTGATCGTCAGGTCGGTCCGGACGTCGAGCCCGTCGCGGCGAAACGTGACGTGGTCGGCGATCCGGACTTGAACGTGGAGATCACCAGACGGTGCACCGCCTTTCCCCTGCTCGCCCTCGCCCTTGATCGTCTTGACCGTGCCTTCCTTCATCCCGGCGGGGATCACGACCACGAGCTCGCGCGGCCGGTTGTTCGCGGTGTCCGGCAGCGTGATCGTCTTGCTGATGCCGAACGCCGCCTCCTCGAACGTGATCTCGAGCGTGTAGCGGATGTCCTTGCCCTTGGCCTTCGACTTCCGCCGCCGGAACACGTCGTTGATGATGTCTTGCGCGGCGTCGACCACGGCGGACAGCCCGCTCGACCCGTCGTCCGGGTGGCCCCAGCGGTCGTAGCGCGCCCGCGAGTCCTTGTCGGACAGCACGGCGTACGCCTCGTTGATCTCGCGGAACTTCTCGCCCGCATCGTCGGCGTTGACGTCCGGGTGGTACTTGCGGGCGAGCTCCCGGAAGGCGCGCTTGATCTCGAGCTCGCTCACGTCGCGCGAGATTCCGAGCACCACGTAGTAGTCGCGCTTCCGGCGGGCCATCAGCCCCCCGAGCCGCCCGAAGGATCGGCGGCGGCGTAGATCGCCTCACCGATCCGCTGCGCCGAGACCTCCAGGCGGTCGACCGCGTCCTGCACGATCGCGAGATCCTCGGTCGCCATCGCGGCCCGACACTCCGCGAGCTCAGCGATCAGGAAGTCTCGATCCTCGACGGGCAGCAGCGTGCCGAACTCGGCCATCGCCTTCTCGGACGAGTACAGGAGGCCATCACCCTTGTTCCGCGCATCGGCGATCAGCCGGCGGACCTGATCGCTCTCGGCCATCTCGTTGCCTTCGTTGACCAGGCGCTCGATGTCGTGCTCCGAGAGTCCGGTGGACGGCGTCACCGTGATCCGCTGCACCCTGCCGGTGCCATGGTCGCGCGCCGAGACGCTGAGTACGCCGTCGGCGTCGATGTCGAACGCGACCTCGATCTTCGGCACACCGCGCGGCGCCGGCGGAATCCCGGTCAGCTCGAAGTTCGCGAGTGACTTGTTGTCCTGCGACATCTCGCGCTCGCCCTGCAGCACGTGGATGTTGACGAACGGCTGGTTGTCGACCGAGGTCGAGAACACCTCCGTCGCACGCGCCGGGAGCGCGGTGTTGCGCGGGATCAGGCGCGTGAACACGCCACCGGCGGTCTCGACGCCGACCGACAGCGGCGACACGTCGAGCAGGAGCACCTCCTGGACCTCGCCCGTGAGCACGCCGCCCTGGATCGCGGCGCCCATCGCCACGACCTCGTCGGGGTTGACCCGGCGGCTCGCCTCCTTGCCGAACATGTTCGCGACCAGCGTCTGGATCCGCGGCATGCGCGTCTGGCCACCGACGAGGATCACCACGTCGATATCCTCGGGACTGAACCCCGCATCCGTGAGCGCTCGCAGGCACGGCTGCAACGACGCCTGCACGAGCGGCTCGACGAGCTCCTCGAGCTGCGCGCGCTCGATGATCGTCTGGAGGTGCCGTGGCCCATCGGCCCCCGCCGCGAGGAACGGCAGGTTGATCTCGGTCTGGAACGCGCTCGACAGCTCGATCTTCGCCTTCTCGGCGCTCTCCTTCAGGCGCTGGAGCGCCATCCGATCGCCACGGAGATCCAGGCCGCGGTTCGCCGCTGCGAACGTGGCGAGCAGGTGCTCGACGATCGCGTTGTCGAAGTCCTCACCGCCGAGGAACGTATCGCCGGCCGTCGAGCGGACGCGGAACACGCCGTCGTCGAGCTCGAGGATCGAGATATCGAACGTGCCGCCGCCGAGGTCGTAGACCGCGACGCGCTGGGCACCTTCGGTCTCGACGCCGTAGGCCAGCGCGGCCGCCGTTGGCTCGTTGACGATCCGGAGCACGTTGAGGCCCGCGATCCGACCGGCGTCCTTGGTGGCCTGGCGCTGGGCGTCATCGAAGTACGCCGGGACGGTGATCACCGCCTCGGTGACCTGATCTCCCAGCCAGTCCTCCGCGGTCTGGCGCATCTTCCCGAGCACGAGCGCGGAGATCTCGGGCGGCGAGTAGTCACGCCCGCGGATCCGCACGTGCGCATCGCCGTTCTCGGCGGCGACGACCTCGTACGGGCAGGTCAGGAGGTGACGCTGTACCTCCTCGTCCTCGAACTTGCGGCCCATCAGCCGCTTGACCGCATAGACCGTATTCTCGGGGTTGGTCATCGCCTGGCGGCGCGCCGCCTGGCCGACCAGGCGCTCCCCGGACTGCGCGAAGCCGATCACACTCGGCGTGGTGCGCGCACCCTCGGAGTTCGCGATCACGACAGCTCCCTCACCGTCGATCACCGAGACGCACGAGTTCGTGGTTCCAAGGTCGATCCCGACGACGCGGCTCATCGAGCAGACACCTTCATTCCGCGCTCTTGGCCTTTGCCACCACCACGAGCGTGGGGCGCAGGAGGCGATCGCCGGACTTGTAGCCGCGCTGCAGCACCTGGACGACCGTGCCCGGTGCAGCGTCGCTCTCCTGCTGCGAGATCGCCTCGTGCAGGTTCGGATCGAAGGGCTGGCCCATCGCCTCGACCTGCGTGACATCGAGCCGCTCGAACGCGGTGGTGAACTGGCGCAGCACGAGCTGCACGCCCTCGACGATCGGGTGCTTGTCCTCCGACGCCTGCACCGCGTGCTCGATCGCGCGCTCGAGGTTGTCGACCACCGGCAGCATCTCCTTCAGGACCTTGCCCTTGGACTCGAACTTGGCGTCCTCGGCCTCGCGCTTCTGGCGCTTGCGGAGGTTCTCGAGATCGGCGGCGGACCGGAGATAGCGATCCCAGTTGTCCTTCTTCTCTTTCTCGAGCGTGGCGACCTTCGCCTCGAGCTCGGCGATCCGGTCCGGCTCGGGGGCGACGTCGGTGATCACCTCGGTCGCGGCCGCAGCGGGAGCCTCGACCTCGATGGGCAACAGGCCGCTATCATCCGCGCCACCCGCAGGGGGGGGCGCGACAGGATCGTCCGACTGAATGGGGTCTCCGCTCATCTCAGCCGGAAGATAACCAGCTTTGGCCACCGTGGACAGGCCCGGGGGCTACGACTGCAGCTCGGCGAGCAGCCGCGACACCGTCTCGGCGGTGACATCCACCACCGACATCACCTTCCCGTAGTTCATCCGCATCGGTCCGATCACCGCGAGCGCGCCGATCGGCATGTCCTCGGGCCCATACGACACGGCCACGACCGAGCTCCCGGCGAGGCCCGACATCGAGGTCTCGGCACCGAGGAACACCTGGAGGCCCTCGGCGTGGCGGGTGCGATCGAGCAGCCGGACCAGGGTCTCCTTGTCCTCGAGGGTCCTGAGGAGGTCCCGCGCGCGGTCCTGGGCGAGCGCATCGTCGAGCAGGTTCGACTGACCCGAGATCAGCACATCGGCCGATCGATCCGGCTGCGCCACGAACACCGCGTGACCGAGCCGGAGCGCCGCCGAGATCGCCTGGTCGTACTTGTTCTTGTCCTCGCCGAGCTCGTGGATCACGCGCTCGCGCACCTCGTCGATGGTCATCCCCGAGAGGAGCTGGTTCAGATAGTTGTGGATGCTCTCGAGGCGTCGCGGATCGACCTCGTCGATGATCAGGCGGTTCTCGATCCGCCCGTCGGTGGTGACCAGGACCGCGATCAGCTTGCCGTCGCGGAGCGGCACGAACTCGATCTGGCCGAGCCGCTGCTGATCCGGATCGGGCGCGATGATGATCGCCGCGTGCTGCGTGAGATCGGACAGCAAGCGCGAGGCGCGGAGCACCACCTCGTCGGGCGTCGGCGCGACCACGCGCTCGCGGATCTCCTCTTTCTCACGCGCGGACAGGCCACGGACCTTCAGCAGGCTGTCGATGAAGAACCGCAGGCCGGTCGGGGTGGGCACGCGTCCCGCCGAGGAGTGGCGTTGCTCGAGCAGGCCCATGTCCTCGAGATCCGCCATCACGTTGCGGACGGTGGCGGGCGACAAGCCGAGATCGTGGCGCCGGGTGACCGTGCGCGACCCCACCGCGTCCCCGCCGTGCAGGTACTCGGTGATCACGGCGTGCAGGATCTTCTGCGCACGCCTGGACAGGTCGGCTCCACTCATCCGTCCGACGAGCTTACAAGATCACCCGCCGATTGCACGATGCGACCCGCGATCCGATCCGCCATCAGAAAGCCCCGGAGAGTCGGGCAGATCCGCCCCCCCCGACGTTCGGCGAGCCCGCCGGCGACCAGCTCGTCGGCGAGGATCGGCCCCAGATCGGCCTCGGCGACCCCGTGGGACGTCCGAAGGCCCAGCCACAACCGATCGATCGCCATCTCTCCGGGCGCGATCTCGAGGCGCTCGGCGGGGGTCCCGGGGGCCGCGAGATAGGCCGCTGCCCGCCGCGGATTGGTCGCCCGCACCCCTGCCCCGCCCGGGAGGTGCTGGAGCGAGGCAGCTCCGACCCCGAGCCCCAGAAACGCCGCGCCCTCCCAGTACAGGCTGTTGTGGACCCCGCGCTTGCCCGGCCGTGCATACGAGCTGATCTCGTAGTGCTCGAACCCCGCACCACACAGGCGCTCGTGCGTCGCGACGTAGAGGTCCGCGAGCGTGTCCTCGTCGAGCGGCGTCATCCGGCCATCACGCACACGCTGCCCGAACGACGTGCGCTCCTCGATCGTCAGCTCGTAGACCGACAGGTGGTCGGCGCCCAGGGTCTCGACCTCGCTCACCGCGCCCGGCGTGCCGAGGATGAAGTCCGCCGAGGTGGTGAAGCCCGCGGCCAGCGACCGCTCGACGGCGCTCCTGCCGTCCCCGAACCGATGATCGCGGCCGAGCGTGACCAGCACCTGCGGCTCGAGCGATTGCACGCCGATCGAGACCCGCGTGATGCCGGCCGTGCGCCACGCGGCGAGGTTGGGATCGGTGCAATCGCTCGGGTTGGCCTCGATCGTGATCTCCTGCGGGCGCGCCCGGTAGTGGTCCGTGATCGCCTCGATGGCGGCGGCGATGCAGTCGGGTCGCCACAGCGACGGGGTGCCACCGCCCAGGTAGATCGAGGCCAGCTCCCCAGGGAAGTCGCGCGCGCGCGCGGAGAGCTCGCCCAGGATCGCGGCGAGATAGGCGTCGTGCGGAGGCTCGCCGACCTCGACCGCGAAGTCGCAGTACGGGCACAGCTTGCGGCACCACGGGAAGTGGAGGTAGACGCCTAGGGTGGGTATCCAGCCAATCTACCTCGACAACGCCGCCTCGACCCGCGTGACCGACGAGGTCCTCGCCGTGATGACCGAGGTGATGCGCACCGCGTGGGGCAACCCGAGCGCCGCTCACCCCCAGGGCGCAGCCGCGCGCGATCAGATCGAAACCGGGCGCCTCCGGCTCCTCGCCGCCCTGGGCGACGTCGGCGGCACGCTCGGCGACATCGTGTGGACGAGCGGATGCACCGAGGCGGACGCCCTCGCCGTGCTCGGCGCCGCGCACGTCAAGGCGGGCTCCATCGTCCTGTCGTCGATCGAGCACCCCGCGGTGAGCGCGGTCGCGGCGCGGCTCGGCGGCCAGGGACGGCGCGTGGTCACCGTCGCGCCCGGGCCCGACGGCGTCCTCGATCCCGAGGCCGTGGCCGACGCAGCGGCGGACGCGGGCGTGGTCTCGATCGTCATGGTGCAGAACGAGGTCGGCATCGTGCAGCCGGTCGCGGCGATCATCGCGGCGGTCAAGCAGCGCGCGCCGACCTGCCACTTCCACATCGATGCCGCCCAGGCGTTCGGCAAGGTCGCGCTCGATGTCACGGCGCTCGGCGCGGACTCGGTCGCGATCGCTGGCCACAAGCTGCACGGACCGAAAGGCACCGGCGCGCTATGGCTCAGGTCTGGCGTCCTCCTCGAGCCGTTGTGGGTTGGCGGTGGGCAGCAGAACGGCCTGCGGGGCGGCACCCAGGATGCCCCCGGCGCCGCAGGGCTCGGGCTCGCCGCCGAGCGCGCGATCGCCGCGCTGCCACACGCGCGGACGAGGTGGCTCGAGCTCGCCGGGCGCGTGACGGCGACGCTCGACGCGCGCGGGATCGCGCACCGCAAGCTCGTCCCGGATCAGCGCCGCGCGCCGCACATCCTCGCGCTCGGGATCGCCGGCGTCCCGGCGAGCGCGCTGCGCACCGTGATGTCGAGCCGAGGGGTCTATCTGTCGACGGGCTCGGCCTGCGCGGAGCGCGACGAAAAGCCGTCCGCGGTGCTCGCCGCACTCGGGCTCGCCCAGGACGCGGGCATGGTGCGCCTCTCGTTCGGCCTCGATACCACCACCGAGGACGTCGACGCGGCGGCGTCGATCCTCGCAGACGTCGCGGCCGAGCTCACTCCGCGACGAACGCCAGCGTGATCTTGTAGCGACCGCCCGGCGAGGGGCGGAACCGCCAGCCTCGGATGGCGTTGTTCAAGCACTTTCCGAGGCTGTCATCGCTGTGCGAGGTGAACACCACCTCGGTGACCGCGCCATCCTTGGCGATCGTGAGCGTGGCGCCGATCGACTTCACGTTGCCGACGGTGATCGCCTCGACGCCCTTCTGCGAGCGCATGTAGCAGCGCTGCGTCCCGCTCGAGTACTTCTTCGACACGCTGTCGATGTCCTCGGGGGTCAGCGAATCGCCGGTCGGCAGCTCGGGGTTGCTGTTCGCGTTGGAGCCGACGGTGTTCGTGCCGTTGCTCCCCGTGTTGGGGCGCTTCACCGGGATCTTCGGCGGGAAGAATGGATTGGCGGCGACCGCCGAGCCGGCGGAGCCCGAGCCTGTCTCGCCGGGCTGGCGAGGACGCAGCGGATCGTCGGGGCGCGACGTGTCGATGGTGTCGGTGCGGCCGAGGCCCTTGTCCACCGTGTCGTCGCCAGCGAGCATCACGACGGCGACGATCACGCCGGCGAGCAGCAGCACCGACACGCCGATCAGGATGATCATCCCGCGCCTGTGGCTGTGCGCCACGGGGGCCGGCACCATCGCCATCTCGGTGCCGGGCGCTGCCGGATCTGCGGCGAGGCCGTTGGGCGCGAAGCCTGGGTCCTCGATCCGAGCGACCGCAGCGGTGTTGCCGAGCTTGGCGACGGCACCCGTGCGCTGCAGCGAGGGACTCGAACCGGTGCGGCGCTGCGCCGCGGCCGCGGTGAGGGCATCGGGCTTCTTCGGCGCGGGCCTCACCAGGTCCGCGAGCTTGACCACGCGCGACACCTCGCCGATCGCGAGGCTGTCGTCCGCATCGTCGTCGTCGGACTCATCGGTGATCGGTGCGTTCGCCAGCCGTGGCGCCGGGGCCGGCGGTTCGAACAGCGGCGGCGCGATCGCCTTCGCCGGACCAGAGTCGCGGCCGAGGCCCTTGCTGAACAGATCGTTGCCCTGTCGGGCGTGCGATGCGGCCGGTTCGGCCTTGGTCTGGGCCTCGAGCTCGAACGGCGGCGACTCGATCTGCGTTGCCTGATCGCCGACGTCAAACCCGGAGACGGCCGCGGGCGCGCCGGCACCCGGGCGCGTCTCGGGGCGTGCGCGCGCAGGTCCCGGCAGGATTGGCGAGATCGACGGGATCTTCGCCGGGCCCGTCCCGGAGCCATTGGTCCGGGGGTGGAGCGACGGAATCGACGGCGTCCCGCCGATCGGCGACGGATAGCGTGGCTCGCCACGGGGTGGCGTGGCGGACGGCCGCGACATCGCCGGCGCCGGCATCCCGAGCGCGGCCACCGACCCCGAGGCGTTCTTCTCGAGCGAGGCCATGGTCGCCGCGAACAGCGGCTTGGGCTCATCCTCGACCGCAGGTCGCGCCTGTGCGCGCAGCGCAGGTACACCTCCGGTCGCCCGCGGCAGTGGCGGCGGCGCGGCCGGCGGCGCGGGCTTCTTGCGGAGCCCTCGGAAGTGGCTGACCTTGTCGACGGGGAGCCAGTCGTCGAAGCCCTCGCTCCAGCAGTGGAGGTCCGCATCGAACGCCTTCGCGGAGATCCAGCGCTGCGCCTCGACGAGCGAGTACGGGCCTTCTTGATCGCCGTCGATCGAGACGTACCACTCCTCTTCGAGGGCCGGTGGCGGTCGCGTCATCGCCGACGCGAATGCTGCGCCGAGCGCACCGCTCGGGGCGCCGGGCGCACCGAGCTGGGCATGAGGCTGCGCACGGACGGCTGCACCGTTGCCCGACGCCGCCGTCGGCAGCGAGCTCGGAGTGCTCGCGGCGATCGGTGGTGAGATCGTGGTGGGCTTGGCGTTGCGGCGTGGCGCCTCGGGCTCGGCTGCGGCCTCCGCATCCGTCATGCCCTCACGAACGGTGATCACGTTCGCGCAGTTCTTGCAGCGGATCTTGAGGATCTTGCCGCGGACTCGATCGTCACCGATCGAGTAGCGCGTCTTGCAGCGATCGCAGAGGAACTTCACCTCAGGCTTCCCCGGTAGGGAGTCCTGGGCCGCTGCGGATCCGAGCACGACACGTCTGCTGATTGTGCCGAAAAAAACCTGTGGTGGCAAAGGGGTACACGTTCGGACACCGCCCACGCCTCAGGGTTTGGCGCGGTCGCTGCCGGCACTGCCGCTCCCCTCGCGCACCGGTGTGCCTGCATCCACGGGTTCGGCGCTCCCCGCGGCTTCGCCCGCGGACTTACCGCGGCGCCGAGCGACCGAGACCGTCGAGATCACCACCACATCGCGGGTCGCTGCGGTGCCCGGGCGGGTGGTGAGGAGACCTCCGACCTCGATCGTGTCCGCGTGACTCGCCAGCTCCAGGTAGAGATCGACATCGTGGACCTCGGCGCCGATCCAGCGGGCGTTCGAGCTCGACACCTGGTAGAGCGCCGTTGGATCGATCGATTTCGAGATCTTGCCGTTGTCGAACCGGAACGCGATCAGCGACCAGCTTCGCAGCTGCGGATCGTCGGACCGCGTGATCACCACCAGCTCGTCCCGGCCCTCGGACGTGCGCAGGGGGGCCGCGAACACCACGTTCGGCACCTTGAACGTCGCCATCGCCTTCTCGGCGTCGGGCAGCCGCAACGTGACCTCGTTGTCCGTGACCTCGACGAGCTCGCCGGCGCCGGTCAGACATGCACCGATCGCCCTCTCGGTCGAGGTGGGCCGTGGACACCCGTCGCGCGGTGGTGGGACGGGCGCGAGGGATGGTGCCGCGCTACCGTCGCCGACGATCGCGATCGCCGTGATCCGATCCGCTTCGAGGATCACGCGCGCGTTCCGTAGCACGCCCGGGATCACGAGCCGCGGATCGTGCGCGCGATCGACATCCTCGACGAGCGGACCGAGCGCCGCCACCAGCTCTGCGCGGCTCGAGCCGACGTGGATCCCAGACTCGGTGCGCGCCACCTCCGCCCCCACGACGGCGACGAACGTCGCGGTGCCCTGCGGCTCGCCGCCGATCAACACCGCATTGTCCTCGGCCCGGATCAGGCTGCGATGGAGGAGGCCGGGGATCTCGAACAGCGCCAGTCGAGGGCCCGAGGGGAGCTGCTCCAGGAGGTCCGAGAGCTTCTCGCCGAGCTTGTACGGCCCGACGCTGTTCGCCCGGATCGCGTGCGGCGGGAGCGCGCGCACGATGCCGACGGGCGGCTCGATCACGCGGCGTTGACGCGGCACCTCGCTCTGCACGGACGCTCGCTCGCTGCGATCGCGATCGGAGCAGCCCGCGGGCGCGACGATCAGCGCGGCGTGCAGCGCGAGGGCGACAGACAGCTTCACTTCATGACGATATACGCTACGAGCCCGACCACTGCCACGAGCAGCGCCGTGACCAGGATCCACGGCAAGTTCGACGGCGTGGACCTCGCCAGGAGGCCGGATCCAACCATCGGTACCGGACCGGTGTTCGGCGAGACCGGGATCGGGGTCGGCGCGCGCGGCGGCCGGGGGGCGATCGGCGCGACGTCAGGCGCGGGGGTGGGCA
>JAYVRN010000570.1:0-15738 GCA_043776275.1 Myxococcales bacterium
AAGGGCACCGAGCCGATCGTGTTCGTCGATTACCTGCACGCGAACGATGGGGCCGGCTCCGTGATGGGAGCCGTGCGCGGCTTGCGGGTGATGGTGCCGCTGATGCTGAACCCGTTCGCACCCGTCCAGATCGAGCGCATCGATCTCAAGGTCGACCTCAAGTTCGAGGCGAACTTCGGCGAGATCAAAGAGCTCAAGATCCCCACCGGCGATCTGATCGCGGGCGAGCGCAACCAGATCAAGGTCCTGATGAGCACGTGGGACGGCAAGGATGTGATTGAGGACGTCCCCGTCGATGTGCCCGCGAACCTCGCCGGCGGCATCGTGACGCTCGAGGTCACTTCGGGAGATTCCGCGAAGCTCGATGCAGCGCCGCCCGTGGACCTGCCCTCGTTGCTCGCCGCGTTCCGCAAGCTCCTGCCCGGCAACGTGTGGGCGGTGACCCTGTATCCGGCCGACGAGGGCGTGGCCCTCGAGGGCAAGCTCGTACGGGACCTCCCGGCGAGCGCACTCGACAAGCTCCACCCGCAGACCCACACCCAGCGCGCACAGGTCTACAAGCCGGTGGCGCGCACCCTGGCGCCCGCCAAGCGCGTCGTCGAGGGGAGCACGTCTGTCCTCGTCCGCGTCCGCGCGCGCTAGCCATGAACATGCGTGTTCGACACCTCGTTTCCTTGGGGGACTCGTGAACTCTGATCGTCGGCCTCTCCGTGCTTCCGTCTCGCTGATCGCCGGCCTCGCGCTCGCCGGCCTCGCCTTGCTTGCCCCGCCCGCCTCCGCCGTCGTCACGGCGACCTGGACGGTCGAGACCTATGCGCAGTTCGATGCGGGGGATGCGAGCAGCGCCTTCATCACCTCGACCGGCGAGGTCCGCGCGGGTTGGGACACCAAGCGCACCGCCCTTGAAGGCGATGCCGTGTGGTCCGCCGTGAAGCTCGCCGACGGCAGCGTGCTGCTCGGCTCCGATGCCGGTGGCGCGGTGTTCCGCGTGCAGGGCGACACCTCGAAGAAGCTGGTCTCGATCCCCGGCGCGATCGCTGTGGTCTCCCTGGTGCAGACCACCGACGGCACCGTGTGGGCCGGCGCGATGCCGGGCAACAAGCTGTGGAAGATCGATGTCGCCGGCGGCAAGGCCACGGCGGGCCCGCAGCTCGGCAAGGACGCGAAGGACGTCGAGACGATCTGGGCGCTCGCCGCCGCGGGCAACACCGTCTACGCCGGCACCGGCCCCTCCGGCAAGCTGTTCGCGATCACCGGTGGCAACGCCAAGGAGGTGTTCGACACCGACGACAAGCGGATCACCGCGCTCACGGTGACCACCGATGGCAAGGTGTGGATGGGCACCTCGGAGCGCGCGATCGTGTTCCGCTTCGATCCGAAGGATGGCAAGGCCCGCGCGATGGCGGACTTCGCCGGCAACGAGGTCTCCTCGCTCGCGCCGTATCGCGACGGCGTGGTCGCCGCCGCCAACGATCTCGCCGAGCAGCCCGCCGCGCAGGGCAAGACGCCCGGCCAGGTCGAGGCCGCCGAGAAGCCGAACGCCGGCAAGGGCCAGGCCGCGAAGACGCCGGACGTGGGCACCAAGCCCGGCGCCGACAAGGATCCGCCCCCCGTCACCGACCTCGGCCGCAAGGGCGCGAAGAAGGGCAAGGGCGCCCTGTTCAAGATCGGCGGCGATGGTCGCCTCGATCAGCTCCACGCCCTGACCCAGACGTACTTCACCTCGCTCGCCGTGGCCGCCGATGGCTCGGTGTTCGCGGGCGCGGCCGACAAGGGCCGCATCTACATGGTCGATCCGGACGGCGCCGTCGCCACCGCGTTCGATGTCGACGAGCGCTCGGTCTCCCAGGTGTGGGCCGACAAGGCCGGCATCTCGTTCGCCACCGATGACACGGCCGCGACCTACCGCACCACCGGCCGCGCCGATCAGGCGAAGTACATGAGCGACGTCCTCGACGCAAAGGCCGTGTCGCGGTTCGGCAAGCTGAGCTGGCTCGCCACCGGGAAGACCAAGGTCGAGACCCGCAGCGGCAACACTGCGAAGCCCGGCGTCGGCTGGAGCGAATGGCAGATGCCGACCCAGAGCGGCAAGCTCGGCGGCGGCGCCGAAGGCGGCAAGATCGCGAGCCCGTCCGGCCGCTACCTGCAGTTCCGCGTGGCCCTCGAGGATGACGCCGCGCGCGTCCGCCGCGTGACTGCGTTCTATGTCCCGCAGAACCTCGCGACGCAGATCCAGGACGTCTCGGTCGAGCTCGCCGCCAAGGAGAGCCTCCCCACCCTCAAGGACTCGGCCGCCAAGCCGCGCTCGCCGGTGATGAAGCTCAAGTGGAAGATCGAGAACCCGGACTCCGACGACACCGTCTACACCATCGAGGCCCGCCGCGACGGCGAGGCCAACTGGCGCCCGGTCTCCACCGGCAAGGCGCCGCTCACCGCGACTACGTGGGACTGGAACACCGAGACCTACCCCGACGGCTGGTACCGTGTGCGCGTCACCGCCTCGGACTCGGCCGCGAACTCGCCGGACCGCGCTCTCACCACCTCGCAGACCACCACGCTCTTCGCGATCGACAACACGCGCCCTGGCATCGACAACCTGACGGTCACGTACCCGAAGGCCCAGGCCCGCGCCGCCGATGCGATCAGCACGCTCAGCGAGATGTCGTTCTCGGTCGATGATGGTCCGTGGCAGCTCGGCACGACGGCCGATGGCCTGTACGACGACCTGTCCGAGGACCTGCGGATCGATCTGCCGACCGGCCTGCCGCGCGGCACGCACACGCTCGCCGTGCGCGTGGCCGATGGCTCGGGCAACGTGGGCTCGATCTCGACGACGTTCGTCGTCAAGTAGCTGCCGCGAGCTGAGCGTCAGCGGACGGTGAAGCTGCCGAGCGTGCCCCGCTCCGGATCCGCCACGGGGGCGTCGCGGATCACGTAGTAGTAGCCCGCGGCCGTCCCGCCCAGCACGACCACCGAGGTCGCGAGCCAGAACCAGCCCGACGACAAGATCCCACCGCGCTGTGCGGTCTGGGGCGGGGGTGGCGGAGGCAACGCCGGCAGCCGTGGCTGGCTCGGATCGGTGACGTTGGGCGGGGGCGCGACGAGCACGGTCTCGACGCTCGCTCCGCGCTGTACGATCACCTGACGCGACACCAGCTGCTCGGTCCCTCGCGACGCCGAGATCGTGTGCGTGCCCGGATCGAGCGGAATCGGTGCGACGAGATCGCTGGGTGGCAGCGCGCGCCGGTCGAGCTCGACGACGACCGAGGCCGTGAACCCACTGACCTTGATCCGGAGCGTCGGGATCTGGGTCTCGAGGTCGGCGAGCTTCCCTTTGGCCACCTTGCGGAACTTCTCGTTGGCGTCACCGGGCACCGTGATCTCGAGAAATCTCCGGTAGCTCACGCGCGCCTCGATCAGCTGCTCGGTCTGCTCCTGCGCCGCCGCCAGGTTGAACAGCGTCAGCGGCTTGGGGTCCAGCTGGTAGGACGCCTGGAACTTCTCGCGTGCAGAGGTCCAGTCCTTGTTCTTCGCCGCGGAGATGCCCTCCTGCTTGAGGGTCTCCGCATCGGGATCGGCCAGCGCGATCGCTGGGCCGACGGCACAGAACCCGATCACCACGAACAGGCTGAGGCTGCGCATGATCACTCCGAGAGGACCGTTCCGTCGACGTTGACCTGCCGCTTGGGGTCCTTGCGCTTCACCGGCAACGGCTTCTGCGGCTTGCCCTTCGGCTGTGGAGTCTCGTCCGCGAGCACCGAGCCATCGACGTCGATGGCTTGAGGCTGCTGTGCGGCATTCTCGACCGTGGGCTTGCCACCACGCTTGGGGGGCGTTCTCGTCGGTGTCGTGGCCGTGGCGGGCGTCCGCGAAGCTCCAGGAGGTGCGGCTGGGACCGTCGGCGGCGAGCCTGCGACCGGCGTGGAGACCGTAGGCAACGTCGTCGACGCGGGTCCTGGAATCGAGGGCGTGGCCACGGAGGGCGTCGCCACGGAGGGCGTCGCGGGTGTAGAGGGTTGGAGGTTCGACGACGTCGAGGTGGGTGGTCCCGACGGTTGAATGTCGGACCGGTCAGCTCCGCCACCGCGGAGCGCGAACAACGTGATCGCGATCCCCGCGACCAGCACGCCCGCGCCGAGTGCGAGGTAGCCCCGCGATCGAAGGCGGGCGATCGGTTCGGTCTGGACCTCGCCGGCTGCCCGCAGGGAGGAAGCCGCGCTCGGCGACGGAGGCAACAAGGCGGT
The DNA here is from genome assembly GCA_043776275.1 of Myxococcales bacterium. Classification (GTDB taxonomy): domain Bacteria; phylum Myxococcota_A; class Polyangia; order Haliangiales; family Haliangiaceae; genus JABFXX01. The sequence continues at coordinate 4,245 of JAYVRN010000570.1, forward strand.
ATCGACGGCCGGAGCCTCCGGCAGCGGCGTGTGCCGCGGTGGAGTGTTCGGCGTGGTCGCCTTGTCGTCCTCGGGTTCGTTCGGCGACGGCGACGGCGACGGCCCAAGACTCTCCCGCACCTTCGTCACGAGCTCAGGAATCGCCTCCTCCCGAATCGAGACCGCGCTCGGCATCGCGTGCATCAGCTGGCGTCGAAACTCCTGCGCCGTCTGAAGACGCTGCGCGGGATCCCGCGATGTCGCTCGAAGCACGACGCCGTCGAGCGCCGGCGGGACCTTGGGGTTCAGCTTCGACGGTGCCGGAATGTCGGGGTTGCGAACGAGCTCGAGCACCGCGAGATCATCGGTGCCCTTGAACAGTGGCTTGCAGGTCAGCAGCTCCCACAGCACCACGCCGAGCGCATAGACGTCGGCGCTGCGGTCGACGTTCTTGCCCCAGGCCTGCTCGGGCGACATGTAGCGCAACTTGCCCTTGAGGCCCGACCCATCCTGCGTGGTGTTGAGCCGGTTACGAGCCTTGGCGATCCCGAAGTCGATCACCTTGATGTTGCCGTCACGGGTCAGAAGAATGTTCGATGGCGAGACATCGCGATGCACGATGTTGAGCGGCTGGCCATCGGCGCCAAGCGTCTCGTGTGCGGCGTGAAGCCCGGACGCGGTCTCGATCACGATGTGCACCGCCACCTCGGGCGGGAGCAGCTCGCCGCGGCGGTTCATCGTCCGCAGCAGCTGATCGACCGAGCAGCCATCGACGAACTCCATGACGATGAAGTACACGCCCTCGTGCTCTCCGAACCGCTCGACGTAGACCACGTTCTTGTGGCTGATGTGCGACGAGATCTGAGCCTCGTCGATGAACATCCGGACGATCAGCTCGTCCTCGGCGAGATGCGGATGGATCACCTTGATCACCACCGGGCGCGACACCCCCGCCGCCCCGTGCCGGCGTCCAAGGAACAACGTCGCCATCCCGCCGGCGCGCAGCTTCGACAGGATCTCGTACTCGCCGAGCCGGTCACCCTTCTGGAACAGCTCGCGTGCGCTCATCGAGGCCTCAGCTCCACGACCGGGAACGGCTCGACGATCCGCCGCGACGAGAACTCGGTGTAGCCGCACGGCGTGATCCCGTCCGCGCAAAGGCCCTCGGACGTACACGAGGCGGCGGCACAGCCCTTGGCGGCCTTGTTGGCCAGCCCGATCGTCGCGAACGCGCCCTTCGCTCGATCGACGTTGGGCACCGTGGCCGTCATCTCCGGATAGCCGACGTAGATCCGATTCGTCGTCTCCTCGAGGGCGACGCTGAACGTCAAGCGTCCTTGCGCCGCGTTGCCACACGGTGCGCCCGACGTGAAGCACGCCTCCTTCCACGTGATCCACAGCAGGCGGTTCGGCATCGTGCCGCTGACCACGAGGCACACTCCCTGCGGTCCGGTCTTGAGATCATCCCAGAACGGCAACACCCCCGCCGCCGGGAAGCCGTCCTCACCCAACGACCGCGGCGCCCCGACGGCTGCGATCAGGGCGTTGGGTGCGGTCGCCCCGAACGCGATGTAACCATTCGATCCCACCCACAACTGGTCCACCCGGGTGCCGTAGAACGAGAACGGGAACGGCATCGCCGGTACGAGCGGCGACGCCACTTCCTCTTCGTCGCTGCTGATCAGCACGCGCGCTGGAGTCGCCGATAGTCCGCACGCATCGCGAATCGCGAACGTACTGGGCACACTCGCGTAGCGCTGCTCACCGCAACCCTCGCGCGCAACCGGCTCGGGGAGCCCGAGAAATCCGCCCGTCCCTACCGCGGGACATGGCCCAGGCATGCACGTTCGATCGAGGACGAAGCGCAGCTCCACGCTCTGCTGGTCATCGAACGTCACCGAGTCACTCGCACTGACCAGTGCGATGCCGTCGCGCAACCCGGTCACGGTCACGGTCGCCTCGGCGAGCCCCGCATGAGGAAGCAGCGAGACCGACCCTGGCAGGTCAACCGCGGTGATCGGGATCTCCTCGACCAGCGGCTCACCCTGCCCGGCGATCTCGAACCGCAGCGTATCGATCGCACACGGCACGCCGAGCGTCGTGTCGACGGTCACCAGCACCTCGGTCGCGGGATCCTCGGGGCGACACGCGGCGAGCAGCAGCAGTGTGAACGTCGCAGCGCGAATCACGGACTCGCCGTTCGCGGTGAGATCCGGAACCGGGACTGGAAGAACAGCGGCCCCGGGAAGCCCGCGACGCCGTCGATCAACGCGTCCCCGAACGGAGGCATACAGATCAGGTTTGCGAGCTGCGAGATGTAGTAGCCGTCATGGACCTCGGCCGCCCCCGTTGCGACGATCGTCCCAGCGTCCGGGAAGCACGGCGTGGTGGCCGCATTCGAACAGTGACCGCGCTGCACCGCCGGGTCCCAGACACAGGTGCCCGGCGAGGCGCAGGCATGGTTGGCCGTGACATACGAGACGTTTCCAGGCCCCGTGGCTGCCCCGCAGGTGGTGTTGTTGGGGCAGTTGCTGTTGCTCTGGCATGGGTCGCCGTTGCTACACATGCCGCACCAGCACCTCTGCGCGGTGCCGGTCGGGGAGGTGCACTTCGGGCGCGTGCTGTCGAGCGTCCACGCGCGCGACCCGGTGGTCGTTCCGTTCGCTGGGAGCGGGATCGTGATGCCGCCGGCGGACACCGGGCAGTCAAAGCTCGTGAAGCTCGACGTCTTCGTCCCGATCCCGTTGACGTCACACGCCGTGCCACCGACGGAGCAGGTGCCTCCCTTGATGCCATCGAACGTGGCCGGGTCGCCGTTGCACTGCTTGCACTGCTCGAGCACGACCTTGACCGCCATGTTCATCACCGACATGTCGAGCTCGCCGGTCGCGAGATCGATGACTCCCTGCATCGGATCCCCCGAGCCGACGCCCGTCGCGGGCGGCTCGAAGTACACGATCGCGCAGGTCGGCACGATCAGCACCGACGAGATCGGGGGGAACATGAACCGACAGCGACCCGACGGGCACTCGGCGTCCGCGGTGCACGTCTTGCTGATGTCGTCGAGGCAGCGCTGGGCGACCACCGGCTTGACCGCGGGATCGGAGCGGACGGGACCGCGGATCTTGCAGCGCCGACACTCACTGTCGCAGCCCGAGACCTCGACGGTGGTGTCCGACCCGATCGCGAGACCAAGGCCGTGCGCGGCTCCCTTGTAACCCGGGTCGAACCGAGAGTTCTGACCGATCAGCTCCATCTCGAGATGGGTGGGGCACGCTCGCGCGGTGGCATCGCCGACGGGCGGGCGCGGGGCCTCGTGCGATCCGCATGCAGCCCACAGGAGGACGCACAGGGTCAGCTGGAGTCGTACGAGAGCCACCGTCTCTGACTGTATCAAACTGGCGAGCGACTACGTGTGTAGGTGGGCCGAGTACAGCCACCCGCCGCCGATGACAGGGTCAGCGCGAACCCGCTCGCAAGGTACCGACCTCCGCCTCGAGCGCCGCGATCTTCGCGTCCCGCGCCGCGAGCGATGCGGTCACGTCCGCGGCCTCGAGCCGTTGCGGGATGTGCTGGGGGCAGTTCGCGTCCCACGCGGTCACGCGGATCACGATCGCCTGCTCGGGCCGGGCGTCGTAGCCCTCGGGCATCAGGGCCGCGAGCAGCGCGGGATCATCTTCGACCACGCGCGCCTCACCCCAGATCTTCACGCGCTGCTTGTGGGCGTAGTCGATCAGGAACAGGTGCACCTTGGGGTTCTCGGTCAGGTTGCCCTGCGAGATGTACTGCTTGTTCCCCCGATAGTCCGCGAACGCCAGCGTGTGCGGATCGACCACCCGCAGGAACCCCGGGGGGCCGCCGCGGTGCTGGATGTACGGTTGCCCGGCGGCGTTCGCCGTGGCCAGAAACCAGCTGGTCTGCTGCCCGATGAACGCGGCCAGATCCTCATCGATCGCGGTCTGCCAGCCCCCGCGCCGCTCCATTCGCGCGTACGCCTCGCGCGAGCCCTTGCGGACCTGGATCGCCTTGACGGCCGGGGTGAACGCGACGTCGCTGGAGGGCTCGGTCATGCCTACAAGATGGATCCAGGGCCCTGACACAACAATCAGTGACGATCGCAAGTCACTATTTCAATCGCTGCAACAACACGAGCGTCGCGGCTACGTGTATTGGCCGATGAACCAGGTGCCGGCGGCCGTGATCGTGAGTACGACGGCGGGGAGGACGTAAGCGGCGCTGCGCACCGGCTTCTTGAGCCACACCGCGGCGAGGGCGAGAGCACCAGCGAGCGGGACGCCGAACATCCAGGCGGGTGAGACGATGATGCGGAAGTACAGCGGCGTCGTGATGAGGGTGCCCTGGAACTCGAAGGGTGCGGTCTCGAAGTCCCGCTGCGTGAGGAGAACCGCGACGACCACGTGGATGATCACCATCACACACCCGACGCCCACGCAGATGCGCTGACCGCGTGGACTCATCGCCCGTACGGTATCAGGGCGCTCGACGCTACGTGACGAGCGCCGCGTCGAGATCGAGGACGATCGCGTAGGGGCGCTCGGCCGCGTCGCCTCGCGCGGTCCAGGTGGCGTGCAGCGTGCCCGTGATCCGCACCTTGCCCTGCCCCAGCTCGGTGATCTCCAGCTCGGAGCGTGCGGGGACGATCGTGCCGGGGTGTCCGTCGAGGATGACCGTGCCGGGGTGATCGAGATAGGCGACCACGAGGGGGCTCGGTCCCGGGAGCGCGGGTCGCGCGCCCGTGCCGGTCACCACGAGCTGCGGGATCGGACCTTCGAGGAGCACCTCGAGATCCCAGCCCGGTCGCGCCGAGTACAGGTGGTAGAGGTCGAGGATCGCGCTCGTGACCTTCGCCCGCTGGGATCCGAACAGGATCTCGCCCACGGGTGCTATGGGCCGCCGAGCTGGCCGATCACGAGCTGCATGACGCTGTTCAGCTGCTGGTCGCTCATGGCAAGGGCGACCACGATGTCAGCGGCGTCGGTGGTGATGTCGAGCTTGTCGAACATCGCGCGCACCATGCCGATCTGGCCGTTGATCATCTGCTGGAACTGCTGCGCCTGTGCCGCGCCTTCGAGGCGGAGGCGCATGTTCATCGTCAGGCCGGCGACGAGGTTGACCGAGCCCATGATCGCCTTCGGGCGGCTCCCGATCGCGCTCGCGGCCTGATCGAACACCGACGAGCTGCCGTTCAAGATCATCCACATCGAGCTCTCGAGATCGGTCAGCTTGACGAGCTCGTTGAACGCGGGCGACGTGCGCAGCGGCACGCCCGCGGCGAGCACCGCCTGGAGCTGCGCCTTGCTCGCCGTGGGTCCGATCACGGCGACCACCGTCGACGCATCGACGAACGCGAACGCGACGGTGCTCGGCGGGGTCTCGGAGCCGCGGATCGAGACGATGCCGTCCTCGATCATGACCTTGTGGTCGCCCTTCTGCTGCGCCTTGGCCATGCAGCCCATCAGCTGCGGCCGATCGAGGCCGTGCACGACCATCACGCCGTCGGGCGTGTTCTGCTTGAGGTTCTTGATGCCGATCGTGATCGCGTGGACCGTCGTCATCGGATCGAAGCCACAGGTCGCCTCGAACGCGCGGAGCTTGTCACCCCCGGCGGTCGAGAGCCGGCCCGCGAGCTGCGGCCAGAGCGGGCTCTTGCGCACCGAATCGACGTCGAGGCCGAGGATGACCTCGGCGTCCACCGGCAGAAAGCCCAGCGGATCGGCGACCGTCGCGGTGTAGTCCACGGCCTTCGGCGCGACCGTGTTGCCCACGGGTGGGGCGACGGTCGTGGTGCCGCCTCCCTTGAAGCAGGAGGCGAACACGAGGGAGCCGACCAGCAGCGCGCGCTTGAGCATGCCTAGAGGGGTAGCACGCGTGCGATCACGGCCGCCACAGCCCAGACCGCGTGCACGGCTCCAGCAGCCGGCCATCCGCACGTCGCACGCACAGCTCGAGCTGGGTCCGGGTCAGGGTCAGGGTCAGGTAGTGATGCTCGCGGGCGATCGCGAGCATCCCATCATCGACCTTGCACGCCGGCTTGCCGGGTACGCCACAGGTGATCGCATAGAGCGAGGCGCCGCCTCCTCCGGTCACCACGTAGCGGAGGTCGCCGGCGAGCCCTCGCTGGTAGAGGTGATCGTGGCCGGAGAACAGATACTCGACATGATGCTTCGCGAGGATCGGCACGTAGCGCGTACGCGCGATCCCGTTGCCCTTGTGATAGCCGCGCGAGTACGGCCCATCATGCGTGAACGCGAGGATCGCGCGGACCTTGCGCGCACGCGCCGCGGCGAGATCCTCGGCCAGCCAGGTCTCCTGCTCCACCCGCTCGTAGGCGTTGGAGTCGAGGAACACGAGGTGCACGTCCGCGAGATCGTAGCTATACCAGAACGTCCCGGCCGGGCGGCCCGGTGGGCCGGGCGGCAGCGCGAAGATGTCCTCGGCGCGCGTGGTGTCGTCGGCGCCATCCCAGCCGAGATCGTGATTTCCGATCGCCGGCAGATAGGCGACCGAGGCGACCAGCGGCGCGGTGATCGTGAAGAACTGCTGCCAGTCCGCCTGGTCGGAGCCGTGCAACACCATGTCGCCGGTGACCGCGATCAGATCGAGGGGCTCGGCGAGCATCGCGTCGACCAGCCGGCGGTGAGTCGCGTGGCCGCCGCGCACGTCGCCATAGATCCCGAGACGGATCGCATCCCCCGCCGCGGGGGCGGTGTGGAACGTGTACGTCGGGGATTGCGTCGCGCCCGCACGAACGCGGTACCGGAGCTGCGTGCGCGGCGGGAGGTTCTCCAGCGCGAACGTGTGGTGATGGCCCACCGGGCTCTCCGCGTGCTGATCGAGGGCGTCTCCCACGCCCCACTCGATCGAGGCATCGGTGCCAAGATCGGTCTCCACCGCGATCGTCGCGGTGGTCGCGCCCACGGCCGCGAGCAGCGGCCCGCGCACGATGCCGCGATCGCGCCGCCCCACCAGCTGCGCGGCGACCGTGGGCGCATCGTGACGCCCCGAGGGATGCACTTCGATCGCGAGCGTGTTCGAGCCATGGCGGAGCAGGCTCGGGGTGACCGGGATGTAGAACGTCTCCCACTCGGGGCCATGCGGCTGGCGCGCGAGCGCGGTCGGCGCCGACCCCAAGGTCAGCGCGCGACGCGCGACCTCGACGCCGTTGATCCACGCCGCGAGCCCGTCCGTGAACTTCACGCGGAGCTCGAGCATCTCCACGCCCCGATCGGCGGGGCCTAGCGCGAACGTCGTGATGCCGTACCCGACGGCGACGCGCTGGGCCGGGGTGGCCCCAGGCAGCGCGGCGACGCCACCCGCGATCCCGAACGGCCACGCCTCCGGCGCCGCGCCCTCGCCGAGGACGGGGAGCGGAGCGGCTGCGCGTCCAGCAACGACATCGAGCCCGCTGACTGCGAGCGCGCCGATCTGCGGCGGCAGCCGTGGCGCGGTGATCACCTGCCACCGCCACGCGGTGAGCAGGTAGGGCGTCCCACGCGCGGGTCCCGCGGGGGACGCCGGCTCGCTGGGCTCGTCCTGGTCGGCGATCGCGACGTGCGCGGTCAGGACGAGAACGAGGCCACAGACGACCAGACAACAGACACGGCGCGACACCCGCGCCGATCGTGACCTAGGCGCGCGCGCGGCGCTCGCCCGACGTGGCGAGATCGACGAGCTGCGGCAGCGAGTACGAATCGAGCTTGGCCAGGAAGTCCTTGTCCTTGGACTTGTTCTGCGCCGAGCCGATCGCGGCGATCAGCTTCTCGCGGTTGCCCCACTTCTTCTTCACCGTCTCGACGACGCGCTGGAGGCGGAGGAGCTGCTGGTTCGACGCGGTCTTCAGCTGCGTCTCGACATCGCCGGCGTCCTGGTTCGAGCGCGCGATGCTCCCGGCGAGCGCCTTCGCGAGATCGGCCTTCGAGCCGCTCACGGCGACGCGCGCCTTGGGGTGACGCGGGCCCTGTGCGGCCTTCGCCGCCTTGGGAGCCTTCGGGGTCTTCGCGGCGGCCTTGGGAGCCGCTGCCTTGGTCTCGGTCGTCTTCTTCGTGGCCATAGTCGGTTCCTACTTCGGTGCGTCGGGAGGCGGGGAAACTTGCTCGGATGCTGGCTTTTCGTCAAGCACAGACAACAGTTGATTCACATCGTCGAGGGTGAGCGGCGCCCGGAACCTGACCACGGCGCCCTCGGCCGACACCACGACCTTGGCGACGATCGGACCGAGCGCCTTGATCTGCGCGAGCATCGCCACGACCTTGAGCTCGCTGTTCGCAAACGATTCCAGTCCCTTGGCATCTTCAGTGCTGGTCATCACCGCGCCAAGATCGACCTTGGCGCCATTGGAGGGATCGATCGACGCGACGATCGCCGTGGGGCCTGCCTTGAGCCGGCCACCCGACGCGCCCACTAGCCCCTGGCGGACCCGCTCGTCGACCTTGCCGAGCGCCCAGACCGGCGCGTTCTGGTCGGCCAGCTTGAGGAGCGCCGCCAGCTCGGGGCTGTCCGCCGCCTTGGGCCCGGTGCCCAGCGCATCGAGCACCCACGCCTCGTTGGTCCCGAGGATCACCGTGTCCGGTCGCCCGAACGCGAACACCATGGCCCGGTTGCCGTCCTTGACCTGATAGAGCGAGCGACCACCGACCGTCTTCACGGTCAGCGCCCCACCGCCCTTGCCGACCATCGTGCGCACGCACGCCGTCAGGTCGGCCTCCGCGATCGAGCCCGTCGCGATCATCAGCACCGGCCCCGTCCCGGTCGGGGCGGTCGCCGCGGGCGGGCCGAGCGCGAGCATCACGCGCTTGACCTGCTTGGTCAGGTCGAGCTTGCAGCTGGCCTGGACCTCGCCCCACTTCGCCGCCAACGTGGGGTCACGCATCAGCAGCTGGTCGACGGCGCGCGCGACGATCGGAGAGTCCGACAACCGCTGCACGTCCGCTGCGATCAGCACCTGCGCGTTCACGGGCACCGCCGCGAGACCGGTGATCTCGGGCGATGGACCGTTCGACTCAGCCGACTTCTTCTTGCCGCACGCCGCTGCGTGGAGACTCAGCACCAGGACAGCGATGCCGAGCCTCCCGCGCACTAGGGACCGCCCATGCCGGCGCCGCCGCCACCGCCGCCCATGCCGCCCATCAGGCCAGCGAACTGCTGGATCAGCGCCTCGAGCTTCTGGGTGGAGAGGGCGAGGCTGACCTTGACGTCCGCGGCGTCGGCCGCAATGTCCATCTTGTCGACCATCTTCTGGAACTGCGCGACCTGGCCCTTGGCCATGTTCGCGAGCTGGGTCGCCTGGTCCGGCGTGTCGAGGCGAACGCGGAGGTCGAGCGTGAGGCCGTCCGACACGTTGACCGAGCCGAACACGGCCTTCGGCTTGAAGCCGAGCTGCGCGGCCTTGTCGAACGCCTTCGAGTTGCCGTTCATCAGGAGCCACAGCGAATCGCCGGTCTGGATCTTCGAGTACATCTCGACGAACGCAGGCGAGGTCTTGAGCGCCGAGTTGCCCGAGGCCGCGGCCTTGACGCCCGCGGTGTTCGAGTTCGCGCCGATCACGCCGACCAGCGTGTCATCGCTGACATAGGTGAACGCGAAGTTCTCGCCGCTCTTGCTCTTGATGTTGACGACGTCGCCATCCTTCTCGATGGTGCTGCCGTCCTTCGCCGCCTCTTCCTTCATCTTGTCGAGGCACGCCATGACCTTGGTCTTGTCGGGGCCGTGGACCACGACGACGCCATCCGGCTTGTCCGTGCCGCCGACGCCCTTGAGGCCCATCGACAGGCTCTTGATCGCGGACATCGGATCGAAGCCGCACTTGTCCTTGAACTCGGCGAGCTTCTTCTGCGTGTCGCCCTTCATCATCTGGGGCTCGACGAACTTCTTCCACAGCGAGCTCTGCTGGAGCTGCGAAAAGTTGAGACCCATCACGATCTCGGAGTCCACCGGGAGGAGCGCGAGGTCATCCGCGTTGGCGTTGACGCTCGGCATGGCCTGAGCGGTCTGCCCCGCTGGCTTGTCGGCGGCCTTCTCGGGCGCCTTCTCGGCGGTCTTCGGTTCGCCGGGGGCCGGCGTCTCGGTCTTTTTCTCGTCCTTCTTGCATGCTCCGACGAGGCCGAGAGCAATCATGGGTGCGAGCGCGGCAACGAGCCAACCTTGGCGAATGCGAACCATCTGTGTGTCTCCTTGGGTCCCCTGCGGACGACGGGCTTATAACACGGGGATCCTCAACGGTCGATCCACACGATCGACGGTCGGTTGACACGAGTCTTCGTCGCAATTGTCACGGCTCGCTGACAACTGATAGGGTCCCGCGCATGCCGTGGATGCCACATCGCCTGCGAGATGCGGACGTGTGGGCCAAGGTCGACGCCTCGGGCACGCTCCTCAAGGATGCCGAGGGCCGCGTCGAGGTGGTCTACAAGGCCGGCGCCGGTGCCAAGGTGTATCGCGCCGGCGCGCGCAACCTCACCGCCCTGACCGGGCCAGTCCTCGACTTCGAAGCCGGAGAGCGCGCCCCCGAGAAGGGGAAGGCCGGGGCGCTCCCCGCGGTTCCGGACAACGCGATCCATGTCTGGACCGATGGAGCGTGCTCGGGAAATCCAGGCCCGTGCGGGATCGGCGTGATCGTGATCGATGGCACGACCGAGCAGGAGATCTCCGAGTACCTCGGCCAGGGCACCAACAACATCGCCGAGCTCACCGCGATCCTCCGCGGCCTCGAGACCGTGAACGATCGGAAGCGCCCGGTGGTCGTCTACTCCGACTCGGCATACTCGATCGGGCTGCTCAGCCAGGCGTGGAAGGCCAAGGCCAACAAGGAGCTGGTCGAGGAGCTGCGCGGCCTCACCAAGCAGTTCGCAGATCTCCGGTTCGTCAAGGTCGCGGCCCATGCCGGCGTCGTGCTGAACGAGCGGGTCGACGTCCTCGCGACCTCCGCGGTCAGCCGCCGCCGTTAGCGGCTACTGCGCGAGCTGCACGTCGGCCGCGACCTGGCCGAGCGTCACGAGCTGCCAGCGCTCGCGCAGGTCATCGAGGATCGCGCCGAGCCGTGTCAGCTTGTCGGCGACCGGGATCCGCAGATCGGGCTGGCGCACCACCAGCTCGCCCGGGATGCCGTCCATCTCCGCGTCCGCGAAGTCGATGCCGTGCAGCTCGAAGTTGAAGAAGCTCCGCCGATCCATGGCGGTGACCACGTGGCGACGGATCCGGTCGGGGAACGACAGCAGCGACGTCCCGATCGCAGGGATCCGCGTCCACGGCGTCACCGCGATCGGCAGCTCGACGAGCGGCGCCTGCCCTCGCCGCCACGGCGCGGTCATCGCCGGCCGGTACGGCTCGCTCGGCGAGGCGAGCAGCCGCGGGTTGGTCATCACCGCGCCACTCGGCCGGCGCAGCACGGCGAGCGCGGCCATCACCGCGGCCTTCGCGGCATAGTAGCCGGGCGCCGGAAACACCGACGAGTCGTAGCGATAGCCGCGGGTGGCGAGCGCATCGAGCATCGCGGGCG
>JAYVRN010000571.1:0-4331 GCA_043776275.1 Myxococcales bacterium
GCCGTGTGGAACAACAACAGCACCACGTTCTCCAATCCGCCCGACACCATCGACGAGATGAACAACCCCAAGGGCAACTCGTTCGCGACCTGGATGCTCAACGTGATGGGCTCACCCACGGGCATGCGCGGCGTGATCCCGATCGGCGCGAACACGGGCAAGAACACCGTGACCTCCGTCGACAACACCAAGGCCGAGCGCTGGGTCTACTGGCAGCAGAACGGCCAGAACCAGTTCCCGCAGATGTTCCAGTTCACCACCCCGAACGAGCAGCCCCCCGGTAACCGGTGCGGCAAGGTCGTGTTCTCGGACATGCACGTGTCCGGAGACTCCTCGTCGAGCCCCGGCACCGCGTTCCCCGACTCGTGCTCGTCCGCGGCGCTGACGCCGCAGGAGAAGGCCCTCGCCTTCATGTTCTTCGACATCGCGTCGTGCGTGGCCGGCCCGATCTTCTAGCGAGCGGCCAAGCCCCCGCGGCTACTTGACCGGAGTCGGCGCGGTCGGCTTCGTGGCGGCCGGGGTCGGCGGCTTGAGCCCACCGTTCGCGGCCTCCATGAACGACCGGCCCTCGAAGATCACGCCCTTGTCGATCTGCAGGGTCGGCGTGTGGAGGTCACCCTTGACGCGGCCCGGGGCGTGGATCTCGATCGATCGCTTCGCCTTGACGTTGCCGACGACGGTGCCCTGGATGATCACCTCGCCGATCTCGATCTCGGCCTCGACCATCGCGCCCTCGCCGATCACGAGCGTGTCATCGGAGAACACCTCGCCCTTGAACCGGCCGTCGATGCGGACCGTGCCGTCGAACGTGAGCTTCCCCTCGAAGCTCGCGCCCCGGCCGAGGAGGGTCGTGATCTCACCCATCGCTGCTTGCTTGACTGCCACCATGAGGCGGCCACCCTAGCAAAGCGGCGCTACTGGATCGAGCCGACGCAGGACGAGATGTCGAAGAAGATGAAGGCCAGCGCCTTCTCCTGAGGAGACAGCGGCGTCGCCGAGCAGCCGAGGGGGAAGGCCTTGGCTGCACCCGCGGCCGAGCTCGACCCCGAGGCGACGTGCATGTCCGAGAACACGACCTTGCCGCAGCGCTGGTCGGGAGCGACCGTGGTCGGCGTGGTGAACTCGAGGTCCTGCACGCTGACGTGGTTGTTCGAGAGCGCGGGCTCGAGATAGACGCGGCGGTCGGACTTCGTCGCATCGGCCATCGGGAGCGTGTAGCGGGCACCGCTGATCGGGATCTGGCCGAACACCGTCGAGGCGCCGACGTTCGACAGCCACTTCGCGAACGACATGCCCTTGTTCACGGTCTGGTCGATGCTCGCGATCGTGTTCTCCTGATCCTGGGCCGCGCCGTAGTTGAACGTGGTGATCGCCTCCCACTCGGGGATGCCGTGGGTCGGCACACCGGATTCACCGCCGATCCAGATGTTGTGCCAGTGAGACATGAACACGCGGCCACCGAGGTCGGCGTAGTCCTTCATCGCATCCATCGACGACTGCGGCTTGGTCCCCGCCCCCTGATTGCCTTCGCACGACATGATCGTGATGTCGTAGGTCTTGAGCTTGGCGGTGGTGCTCCAGGCATCGGTCGCGGGCGGGAACACCGCGCCGGCGTTCAGCGGCGGGTTGTAGCGATCCGTGCCGTTGCCGTTGAACAGGTTGACGCGACCAGTGCCGGTGTCATTCGTGAACTCGGCCGCGTCGATGCCGAGCTTGAACGGGAGGCACTCGAGCGCATCGGCGCCACCCGTGGTGATCGCGATCTTGGGGATGTCGCCCTCGGCCTGGTTCTTGGGCAGGCGGGTCACGGCGTTGTCGATCGGGAGGGTCTGGCACGCTGCGACGTTCGGCACCGTGAACCGTCGCCGCCACTTGCCGACCTGCACGATCACCGGCACGTCGCTGGTGGCCGGGACGTTGGGGAGCGTGAAGTCGCCGTTCTCGTCGGTGACGGTCTGCGTGTACGCGCCTCCCGGCAGCCCGTTCGCGCAGCGATCGCAGACCGCGCCTTCGACCAGCGGACCCGGGTCAGTGATCGGCACGTACACGTTGACGCCGTACAGCGGCAGCGTGCCGTTCGGTGCGAACACACGTCCGGAGATGCTCGTCGGCGGCAGTCCCTTCCCCGCGCAGTCGACGAGGAAGCAGCTGAGGTTGCCCTCGCACGCATCGGGATCGTACGCCGCATCGAGCTGGGTATCGTCGCCGTTGCTGACGTGACGCTTGCAGCCCGTCGCGGTCACCGCGAGCGCGAGGGCGACGAGGGTCTCGACGAGCCGTGACTTCCGGCAGTGCTCCATGAAAATAATCGTATCAAGGTCTGCGCAAGCGCGCTGTGTGGTCGTCGACCTACCCGACGAGCGTCACAGCCGTCTCACGGCTAACCACTGGCTGGCAGCGTCAGCGCTTGAACCGGGTATCGATGTCGATCTCGCCGCTCGAAGGCCATGCGAGGTCCTGAACGTACGGCTGGTAGTCCTTCAGCCGGAGCTCGATCCGCTTGGAGGAATCCATATCTACGTCGTTGATCGTCGTCGGGGTCCGACCACGCTGCTGGCCGTTGATCCAGATCTCGGCGCCGCCCGGCTGACTGTTGATCTTCAGCTTGCCGGTCACGGGCTTGAGCAGGGCCATGACCTGGACCTCCCCGCCATTCTTGGACACGTCGACCTCGGTGTCGGTGTACGTCTTGTGGCGGTTGAGCTCGATCTTGACCTCGTGCCGCGACCCCACCGGTACCCCATCCACGGTGACCGGCGTCTTCTCGGTGAGGCGGGTGCCATCGAAGGTCACCTCGGCGCCCGCCGGAACGGAGTCGATGTGGACCCGGCCCGTGGTCGGGGCGCTCTCACGATTCATGCGGATGATCATGAACGTGACCCCGGCCGCGACCGAGATCGCGATGATTCCCGCGATGATGTACGTGAACACCCGGCGCCGCGCCGCGCCCAGCTTGTACTGCGACGGCATCTCGTCGACCTCGAACAGCCGTAGCTGCCCGGTCAGCGTCATCGGCTTCGACTGCCCAGGCTGGAACTGATACAGCGCACCCGGGCTGACCGGGCTCACCGGCGGTTGTTGCTGCTGCGGATAGCCGTGCTGCGGCGGGTAGCCCTGCGGCGGGTACCCTGGGTAGCCCTGCGGCGGCTGCTGCGGATAGCCGGCCTGCTGCGGATAGCCGACCTGCTGCGGATAGCCCGGCTGTTGCGGATACCCGGGCTGTTGCGGATACCCCTGCTGCGGATAGCCCGGCTGCTGCGGGTACCCAGGCTGCTGCGGAAAGCCCGGCTGCTGCGGGTACCCAGGCTGCTGCGGGTACCCGGGCTGTTGCGGATAGCCCTGCGGCGGGTATCCCGGATAACCCTGCTGCAGAGCGCCCGGTGACGGCTGGCCGCTCTGATCGATGGTCAGACCCGGCGGCGTCGCCAGACCGAGCGGCATCCCCGAGGCATCAGTTGCATAGGCACCCTGCTGACCCGGGGTGGCATAGGGGAACTGCTGAGGCGGTGGCGGTTCGTACGCTGGCGGCGGCTGGCTCTGCATCGGTGGCGCGGGCTGCGTGCGCGGCACCGGCATCGGCTCGTTCGATTGCTTGTTGACCAGTTGCTGGAGGACGTTGGGTTGCTGCGTCTGCGGCACGCCCTGTTGCGGCGTGCGCTTGGACGCGCGCGGCTTGCGGAGCTCGCTGACGGCGGGTGCGTGGATCTTCGCGGCGAACGCAGCCGGCGGCGCCGAACGACGACCGGCGACCTTGGGCTTGCTCGCGGTGAAGTCGCGCGCGAGCGTCGGCCCTTCCTCGTCGTCTGGACCACCGTCGCCTGGCTCGTCTTCCCCGCTCGCCTCGACGGCCTGCTGGTTGACGTCGGTATCGCTCCCCGGCCGCGGGATGTCGGTGATCAGCGTGGCGTCGATGCCCTCTTCGCCGGCATCCATCATGAAGCCGCCGAGCGGCGACCCCATGCCGCTCGGTGCGGTCACCATCGTGCGCTCGCCGATGTTCTCGAGGTCGTCGCCCGGATCGGTCTCCGTCGAGTCCCACATCGCGGGGCTGATCTTCTGACCCTGCGGCGTAAGCAGGCCGCTGACGTCCTCGGTGTTCGACGGCGCGGCGAACTCGAGCTGTCGGGTCTCCTCGTTCGCGTTGCGCGGCGCGGGTGTACGCACCGGCAGGGGCTTGGCCGGCGTGGGCTGTCGTGGGGCGGGCTTCGCGATCGAGGGGATCTTGCCGGCGCCCGGATTGCCGACGGGTGGGCGCATCGGCTGCCCCGGCGTCACCAGCGGCGGCTCGGTCGGCGCGTGCGCGCGCGTGGAGTTTCCGGGCGCGTTCGGCG
>JAYVRN010000572.1:0-15689 GCA_043776275.1 Myxococcales bacterium
GACCAAGCCGTGCCCGCGCGACCTGCTCAAGAGTTCGATCGACGGTGCCGTCGAGCAGTACCGGCTTCAGGCGGTCGAGCGTGAGCTCCTCGAGCAGACAGTCCGCGGCAGCGTCAAGATGCTGTTCGATGTGCTCGCACTCGCGAGCCCCGCCGCGTTCGGCCGCGGCAACCGGATCAAGACGCGCGTGCTCGATCTGGCGCGAGCCCTCGGTGTCACCGAGACCTGGCACCTCGAGGTCGCCTCGCTCGCCTCGCAGCTCGGCTACATCTCCCTGCCCGACACCCTGCTCTTCAAGCTGTCGCGTGGCGACGTGCTGACCGACGAGGAGCGCCAGCTCGTGGCGCGCACACCCGACACGGCCATCCGGCTGCTCGCGAACATCCCGCGCCTCGATGCGGTGCGCGAGGTCCTCGCGACCCACGCCAAGCCACCTCACCGCACGGGCACCACGTGGCGATCGAGCTCGGAGCTCGGCGCACACCTCCTCCGGTTCGCGATCGATCTCGACGAGCTGGAGGGCCCGGGCGGACAGCCACTCGACACCCGCGTCGTGCGCCAGCGGCTCCCGCACGCCGACGCCGAGGTGTTCGGCGCCTACGAGCGCCTCCGCGACGTGACCGCCGTGGTCAACGTCAAGGAGCTCCCCCTCGCGCACCTCCGCGTCGGGATGACGCTCGCGGAGGATGTCCGCCTGGCGACGGGCGCGCTCCTGGTCGCCCGCGGCTACGAGATCACCGCCCAGTTCCTCGATCGGGTCGAGAACTTCCCACAGGGCACCGTCGCCGCGACGGTCCGGGTGGTCGCGTGACGGCGCCCGCGCTGCCGCTCCGCGTGCTCCTCGTCGACGACGACAGCGCGATCCGTCGCGCGCAGCGTCGTGCGCTGTCCCGCGACGGGTACGAGATCCACGACGCCAGCTCCGGTGAGGCCGCGAAGGAGCGCCTCGCTGCGGCCCGCGCCGAGGGGCGACCGTTCGTCTTGATGGTCGTCGATCTCCAGATGTCCGGCATCAGCGGCACCGTGACGATCGAGGCCGCCCGGGAGATCGCTCCGGACCTGCAGGTCGTGGTGTGTACCGGCAGCGAGTGCCGGATCGACGAGTTCTCGGCCTCCGACGCCCTGCTCATCATCAAGAAGCCGTTCCAGGCGATCGAGCTGCTCCAGGCCGTGCGCGCCCTGACCACGAAGCACCAGATGACCGAGCGCGTCCGCGCGAACGTGCTCGAGCTCGAACGAACGGTGGAGGCGCGCACCTGGGAGCTACGCGCGGTGAACGTGGAGCTCGCGACGGAGATCGAGCGCCGCGATCGCGTCGAGACCGAGCTGCGTCTCGCCCACCGCCTCGAGGCCGTGGGACACCTCGCCTCCGGCGTCGCCCACGAGATCAACACGCCGATCCAGTACGTCGGCGACAACGTGCAGTTCCTCGGCGAGGCCACGCGCGACATGTTCGAGGTGATCGACCTTCTCGGCGCGGCGATCGCAGCCAGCCCCTGCCCCACGCTGATCGCGCTGTTCGAGGAGCTCGCTGCCCGCGTCGACCTCGACTATCTCCGCAACGAGGTCCCGCGCTCGTGCGAGTCCGCGCAGCACGGCACGCTGCGGATCGCGCGCATCGTCGGCGCGCTCAAGGAGCTGTCCCACCCAGGCGGCAAGGATCCCCAGCCCACCGATCTCAACCGCACGCTCGAGAAGGCCCTGGAGGTCAGTGCGAGCTCGTACCGCTACATCGCAGACGTGATGCTCGAGCTCGGCCCGCTCCCGCCGGTGACCTGCCACGCCCACGAGCTCGGCCAGGTCTTCCTCAACCTGATCGTCAACGCCGCGCACGCGATGGAGAAGCCAGACAGCGCTCGAGGCAGGCTCGCCATCACCTCGCGCGTCGATGGCACGGATGTCGTGATCTCGATCGCCGACAGCGGCGCCGGGATCCCCGCAGAGATCCGCGACCGGATCTTCGATCCGTTCTTCACGACCAAGGAGGTCGGGCGCGGCACCGGCCAGGGGCTCGCGATCGTGCGCGCGATCGTCGAGCGTCACGGTGGGAACCTCACGCTCGACTCGACCGTCGGCGTCGGCACCACGTTCCACGTCAGGCTCCCGATCGCGGGCGCGGTCCGCCGCGTCACCGCCGCCGCCTGAGCGGATCGGCACGTGGCGGTGGCCGTTGGCAGGCCGTGCGTCTCGCGGTAGGAAGGGCACATGTCCGAGCAACGTTTCGATGCCGTCGTGATCGGAGCCGGTCCTGGTGGGTATCCCGCCGCGATCCGGCTCGGTCAGCTCAAGGTCAAGACCTGTGTGATCGAGCGCGAGTACATGGGCGGCGTCTGCCTCAACGTCGGCTGCATCCCGTCCAAGGCGGTGATCCACGCGGCGAAGATGTACGAGAAGCTCGGCCACACCGAGGACATCGGCATCACCATCCCGGGCAAGCCGACCCTGGACATGAAGAAGCTGCAGCAGTGGAAGAGCGGCGTGGTCACCAAGCTCACCACCGGCGTGCGCGGCCTGCTGAAGGGCAACGGCGTCACGATCGTCGAAGGCTCGGCCACCCTCGGCAAGCCCGGTCCGGACGGTCACCGGATCACGGTCAAGACCAAGGCGGGCGGCGAGGAGACGATCATCGCCAAGAACGTCGTGCTCGCCACCGGCAGCCGGCCGATCGAGATCCCCGGCTTCAAGATCGATCAGAAGCGCGTGATCGATTCCACCGGCGCCCTCGCACTCGAGGCCGTCCCCGCCCGGATGGTGGTGATCGGCGGCGGCTACATCGGGCTCGAGCTCGGGATGGTCTACGCGAAGTTCGGGACCAAGGTCACCGTCGTCGAGGCGATGCCCCGCCTGCTCGGGACGATGGACAAGGACTGCGTCGCCGTGGTCGAGCGCAAGCTCAAGAAGCTCGGCGTCGAGGTCATGTTGAACACCAAGGCCAAGAGCTGGGACGACAAGGGAGATCGCGCGGTGCTCACAGTCGAGCTGGAGGGCGGAAAGTCCGCGGTCGTCGACACCGACGTGATCCTGATGTCGATCGGTCGCCGCCCGAACAGCGAGGGGCTGGGCCTCGATCAGGCCGGCGTCACCACGGACAAGCGCGGCTTCGTGGTCTCCGATGACCATCTACGGACCAATGTCGGCGGCATCTATGCGATCGGCGATCTGATCGGCGGCATGATGCTCGCGCACAAGGCGACCAAGGAGGGCGAGGTCGTCGCGGAGATCATCGCCGGCCACAAGGCGGCGTTCGATGTCCGCACGATCCCCGCGGTCGTGTTCACTGATCCGGAGATCGCGGCCACCGGCCTCACCGAGGACGAGGCCAAGGCCAAGGGCCACGACAAGCTCAAGATCGGCAAGTTCCCGTTCGCGGCGCTCGGCCGCGCGCTCTCGGTCAACGACACCGACGGGTTCGTCAAGGTCATCGCCGACGGCGTCACGGGCGAGCTACTCGGGGTCCACATCGTGGGCAACGGCGCGAGCGACCTGATCGCCGAGGCCACCCTGGCGATCGAGATGGGCGCCGTCGCCGATGACCTCCGCCTGACGATCCACGCGCACCCGACCTTGTCGGAGGCGTTGATGGAAGCCGCCGCCGTGGCGCTCGGCGAAGCGATCCACGTGATCAATCGATAGTCGTCGCCCGTTACGGTCGCTCTCCGAAGCTGAACCGGAACGTCGCGCCGCGCCCAGGCTCCGTCTCCACGGTGATGGTACCGCCGTGACGCTCGACGATCCGGTGCACGGTGGCGAGCCCGATCCCGGTGCCCTCGAACTCCTCGCTACGGTGGAAGCGCTGGAACGGGCGGAACAGCTTGGCGGCGTACCGGAGGTCGAAGCCCGCGCCGTTGTCTCGGACGAACAGGCTCGGACCTTCGCGCCCGACCGAGATCTCGGTGTGCTCGCGCTTCGCGGTGAACTTCCACGCGTTCCCGAGCAGGTTCTCGAGGACGATCCTGACCAGGCGAGGGTCCGCCAGGACGGTGAGATCGGGGACCACGTGGGTGGCCACCCGACGTTCCGGATCGAGACGCCGCAGCTCGGCGAGCACGTCGGCCGCGATCGCGGAGAGATCCACGCGCACGCGCTCCAGGGGCAGGCCCGTGACCTTCGCGAGGGCCAGCAGGTCACTGATCAGCGTCGACATCCGCTGCGTTCCGGCCTCGATGCGGTCGAGGTACTGCTGCCCCTGGCTGTCGAGCTGGGTCCCGTAGTCCGCCAGCAGCGCGCCGCTGAACCCAGCGATCGCACGCAGCGGCGCCCGCAGGTCATGCGACACGGAGTAGCTGAAGGCCTCGAGCTCGCGGTTGGCGCCTTCGAGGGCCGCGGTCCGCTCCATCACCCGCTCCTCGAGTGTGGCGATCAGGCGGGCGTTGTCGATCGCGAGCCCAGCCCGATCGGCGAGGTCCATCGCGAACCGCTGATCGTCGATGGTGTACGGCGGAGCGGGACTGCCGCGGAGCAGGCTGGCGACCCCGATCGTGCGCCCGCGCGCCTGGAGCGGGAGCGCGAGCACACTCGTCGGTTCCATCCGGGTGAGCATCGGATGATAGGCCGGCGGCGCCTGCGCGATCACCGCGGCGGGATCGACGTGTGGCAGCAGCACGGGGCGCCCGGTCGACACGACTTGCCGTGCGATGCCAGCCCCGAGAGAAGTGCGGTGTGGCGTGAGCAAGGCGCGCCCGGCCTCGCAGGTCTCCGGATCCCGATGATGGAACCGTGCGCCCGGCTCCGTCCACTCCCCATCCTCGCTGAGCAGGCGCACCGTGCAACCGTCGCCGATGTGATCGGAGAGGCGCTCGGCGACCAGCGCCAGCAGCGCCCCCTGATCCCCGGTCGCGGCCGCGAACTCGTGGGCCGTGCGCGACAGGATCTCGAGGCGCTCCGCACTCTGGGCGAGCGCCTCGTGGGCCTCGGTGCGCACGCGCTCGAGCTGCTGGCGCTCCGAGTTGTCGACCACCGTCGAGACCTGGACCCGCTCGCCCGGGCGGATCTCCACGACGCTCGTCGAGATCAACGCAGACACCGCGGTGCCGTCCTTGCGCTTGAGATCCACCACGAACGTGTAGAAGCCGGTCCGCGCCACCTCGCGCTGGACCGCCGGAATGTCCGCGCGGCTCGATTCGGCGACCATCTCGGTTCCGAACGTGCCGACCAGCTCGTCGGGCGCGAAGCCGAGGAGCCGCGCGTACGCGGCGTTGACGCGCGTGATCCGCCGCGTGGCGACGTTGGAGATCGCCACCCCGAACTGGGCCTGGTCGAGCGCGTGCGCCCACAGCGCATTCGAGCTCTCGGCCGCCTTGCGCTCCGTGAGATCGCGGAGGAAGCCCGTGAAGCTCGCGCGACCATCCCCCTCGCGCGTCTGCACCACCGCGAGCTCCACCGGGACCTCGGAGCCATCCGCGCGGATCGCCGTGAGCTCGAGCCGCCGCCCGAGCATGCGCGCCTCCCCCGTCGCGATCAGCCGCGCCAGCCCCCCCCGATGCGCCTCACGATCGGCCTTCGGGATCACGAGGTCGGCGAGGTGGTGCCCGATCGCGGCGACCTTGCTGTAGCCGAACGTGCGCTCCGCGGCCGCATTGAACTCGGTGACCACGCCCTCGCTGTCCATCACGATCACCGGATCGAGCGAGGCCTCGATCACCGCGAGGTGACGGGCCTCGGCCTCGGCACGGAGGGTGTCCTTGGTCGCCAGGTACTCCGTCGCGATCAGCGCCATCGATCGCTCCATGTACTCGCCCAGCACGAGCAGCACCTCGGTGAGCCGCCGCGGCTCGCCCCCGAGCCGCTCGCTGAGCCGCGGGACGATCGCCTCGAAGAAGCTGTTCGAGACCGAGTACCAGGAGGCGAACTCGAGCCCCGAGCGCGCGAACCGGGCACCAAGCGCACCGAGGTGCTGCTCGAACGGTGCCCAGTCTCCGCCGCGCGCAGCGCGCAGGCGTTCGCGCGCCGCACGCCCCTGCTGCTCGACGCTGAGGCCCGAGGTCGCTCCGGTCATCCGCTCGAGCGTTCGCGCGCTGGCCTCGTTGGCCTCGAAGTGCTGATCGCAGATCTCGAAGAAGTCGCCCACGGCAGAGGCGCTCCTCCCCGAGAACCAGACCTCTCGTTCACTCCCCACCACCACACACGAGTGTAGCCCGCCGGGGCGCCGCGCGGGCTACTGGATCGGCCCGACGACCTGGGTGGTCCACTGCGCGATGTGATTCGAGGTCGTGATGTCCTGGAACGGGAGTGCGAACGCCGCGTAGCTCGGATCGGTGCCGGCGGGCGCATCGAGATCGACCGCCGCCATCCACAGCAAGGTGCCCGAGCCCGGCGGGCTGCGGAGGCCGTACTTGCGGGTCGAGGCGAACGTGATCCACGCGAGCCGGCCACCCGCCTTGTCCCGCGTGAACACGAACGGGTTCCACTTGGGGTACGTGTTGGTCAGGTTGGTCTGGCCGTTATCGGCGAGGCCTGGGGAGTTCGCACGCACCATCTCGGTGGTCGCTCCGCCGTTGATCCCATCCACGGCCCACAGCTTCGCGCTCGGGTTGGTGTCCGCATCGCACTCGCCGCCGGTGTTGCCCGCGTTGCAGTGCGATTCGTTGAACGCGAGCATCTTGCCGTCGGGCGCATATGCCGGGTAGTACCGGTTGATCCCCGCCGCGCGCGGCACCAGGACCTGGTACGGCTGCCACAGGCCTCCGACCTTGGCCACCGAGCGGATCTCGCAGTGGAACATCATCTGCAGCGTGTTCTTGACGCCGACGTTCGCGAACGCGATGCGATCACCGAGCGGCGACCAGTCCGGGTGATTCGTGGGATTGGTCGACGTGCCACCTGTGTCGACGATCTCGTCGATCTGCCCGGTGTTGCCGTTGAGGATCATCAGGTTGAACTGATTGCCGTTGTCGGCCCACACGCCTGCGAACTGGCTGCCATCTGGATTCCAGCTCTCGAAGTTGCTCTTCGGCGTGGAGGCGAACGGCACGATCGGCGTCGCGGTCGCCACATCGAGGAGCAGGATGCGACCGTCGTTCTGCCCGCCTGCCTCGGCCACCAGCTTCTTGCCATCGCGCGACAGCGCATGGCATCCGACGCACGTCCCGCCGGTCATCGCGGTGGTCACGAACGGCTGCGCCATGGTCTGCGTCGTCGAGGCGAAGTCGAACCGCATGATCGAGCCGGTCGACGTGGTCCAGTAGTAGATGCCACCGGTCAGATCCTGCGCCGCGAACCGCAGCTTCATCGAGGTCGAGGTCCCGACACCCGTGCCGGCATCGTCGGTGCCGCGGATCGTCCAGGTCACCGGCTCGCCGCCGCGCTGGCTCTCGGCGATCCACGCCCAGGCCATCGGATCGGGCAGGTACACGCACCCACCGTTGAGCGGCGTGGTGCACCGCAGATAGATCGTCAGATCGAGGACGCTGCTCTTGAACGACAGCTCGAACAGCGTGTTGCTCGGGCCAGGACGGAAGTGCAGCTCGAGCTTCCCGAGGTTCGGCGGCACGATGATGCCGTCGTTGGGATAGACCAGCACCGGCGCGCGCGCGGCATTGTCGGGCGCGCCCATGAACACGCCACCCGGGTTCGTGGGCAACGTCGTCGAGCCCGGATCGTTCCACTGCCGGCGGAGCACCAGCGTGACGTTCGTCGAGCCCTCCACACCCGCGCCATTCGCGATCACGGTGGACAGGCCGCCCTTTACCGTGTTGGTGGTCAGATCCGGCCCGGTGAAGCCACCGAGGGTGGGCTCGCCGAGCGCCCAGCTGACAAGCGCGCTGATGTCCTCGATGCGCCCATCGTCGAACTGCCCGAGCGCGGTGTAGGTGCTGGTCACCGCGGCGCCGTTGTCGATCACCAGCGTCTGATCGACGGGCTTCACGGTGATGCTGGCGAGCCCTTCGAGGCTGCCGCCGGCATCGCTCATCTGGTCATCGCCACCGTGGGTTCGCCCACACGCAACGACACTGGTCAGGAACACGGCGAGAACGAGGCGGCGCATGGGATACGCATGAGCATGAGCCACGCCAACGGTGGGCTCCAGTTCGTGGCGGCAGGCATGCGAGTTCGTTCGGGAACCACGCACACCTACTGCGTCCCCGGGTCGGTTGTTCCCGAGGACGATTGACCCGAGCGCCGCCGCCCGCGCCCCCCGAGGTCGGGATCGACCCTCCCTACCGACGCTCACGCCGTGCGCTGTAGCACCGTGCCGAGCTCCTCGGCCAGCGCGACCTTCACCGCCGCGAGGTCGATCACCCCGAGCCGCTCGGCCATCGACGTCATGATCGAGGACTCGAACCCACACGGGTTGATCCGTCGGAAGTACGCGAGGTCCGTGGTCACGTTGAGCGCGAGGCCGTGGAACGTGACCCACTTGCGGCACGCGATGCCCATCGAACACAGCTTCTTGCGGCCGAGCTCGGTCGTGGTCCACACGCCGGTCTTGCCGGGCTCGCGATCCGCGGTGAGCCCGAACCGCGCGCAGGTGGAGATCACGGCCTCCTCGAGGTTGCGGAGGTACTTGTGCAGATCGCGCTCGGCCCCCTCGCGGAGCAGGACGATCGGGTACGCCACGAGCTGTCCGGGACCGTGATACGTGACGTCGCCTCCACGCTCGATGCCGATCACCTCGACCTCACCCGCATCGAGGACGTTGCCCTCGGCCTCGCGCCGCCGTCCCAGCGTGAACACGTGATCGTGCTCGACGAGGAGCAGGGTGTCGGGGGCGGTGGCGTGCTGCCGCGCCTCCACGAGGGCGAGCTGCTGGGCCCACGCCTCGCGATACGAGACCGTCCCGAGATCGACGACGCTCCACGCGCTGATCTCGCTGATTTCGCTCACCTCGCCTCGGATACCACGCCGCCGGCACCCCGGCTATCGGGCGCGGCGAAACCGCTGTGTGGTGCGCTGCTCGTCGTCCTCCGCCCTGGTGCTCGCGGTGCTCGCGCAGTCTTTGGCGAGATCCCAGAACGCCTCGCGGAGCGCGCGAAAGCACCGGATGGCGCGCTGCTTGGTGGTGCTAGCCACGGCGTCGAAGTGCCTCGGGTGACACCGGTCGGCGAGCGCCGCATACGCCTCGCACAGCGCGTCGACCGTGGCATCCGCGGGGATCCCGAACCGCGCGTGCGCGGTGCGCGCGAGCTGGCCCTCGATCTCCGCCAGCATGGCGCGGGCGGAGGCGTCATCGAGAAGACGTGCACGTACAGCGGGCTCGCGCATGTCGGTTGAGTCGACCGAACGCGACGGCCGGAAAGGCCCTTCGTCCCGGTCCGCGAGATCGGTGATCAGGGTGCGGGCGAGACCGCGCCGCCGCCGGTGAGCTGGACCGAGGTCTTGATCACCCCGGTCCCGCCACCGCCGCCGCCACCGCCGCCGCCGCTGGTGGTCGCGTTGCCGATCACGGCGCCGCCTGCGCCACCGAGCGAGCCCGCACCGCCATCGCCCCCGAACGTGGAGTTCCCCGAGCCACCCGGCGCCGCTGCCGTCGCAGACACTGGCTCGCTCCCGGCCTTGCCGCCGGCGACGCCGTTGCCCTCGGCGCCGCCGCCGCCGTTCGCGTAGATCGCGCCGGTGTTCGTGATCGTGGCGCCATCGAGGACGATCATTCCGCCCGATCCGCCCCCGCCCGAGCCCTGGTCCTGGAAGCCGCCGGACTTGCCGCCTTCGCCCGACGCGTTGATCACGCCGGGGATCGTGATCTGCCCCCACGCGATCAGCGCGACCGCACCACCACCACGGCCGCCCGCCGCGGTCGAGCTGCTCAACGTCGAGCTCCCGCCGCGACAGCCGCCCCGGAGCGCGGTGATCGAGGCCGGAGCGACTGGCGCCGGCGCCACGCCGCCCACACCGCCATCGTTCGATTCGCCGTCGGCGCCCTTGCCGCCGAAGCTGCCACCGTAACCACCACCGCCGCTGCCGCCGTTGGTGGCCGCGCTCCCCGGTGGGCAGGCGGTGAGATCGGGATCGGAGTTCGGGCCTGGCACCCCGGGTCGGCTCGACACATCGAGCGTCCCACTGACGTCGATCTTGGTGGTCGAGATCAGGACCAGCGGCCGCGTGCCGCGAGCGCGCAACGTGCGGCTGCTCGCGAGCTCGATGCCCATGCCGGAGAGCACGCACAGGTTGGCGGCCTCGGCGTTGGTGGTCGCCTCGCACAGCGAGCTCGTCCCGGTGTCGATCGCCAGGTCCGCGACGATCACGCGCGGCGCCGTCGGGACCGTGGCGAGGCAGACCCGCACGAGCCCCGTTCCGAAGCAGTTCGGTGCATCCGGGTTGCCGATCGTCGCGTCGATCGCCGTGGTCCCGTCGATGGCGTCAACCGCATCGCCCCGAGCATCGCCCGAGGTGCCGCCGGATGACTGGACCTGGAAGCCGCATCCCACGAGGGCGGGCGTCAGAACGGCGAACCACCGGAGCACGATCACATTCTACATGGCCCCGGGCGGGAACGGTGCGGATGCCGCCGCTCAGCGCAGGCCGCGCGTGACCTGCGCCTCGGTGCGGACGTCGTCCACGTCATCGGCCGGCGGCTTCTCCTTGAAGATCACCGTACCGGGCTGCGCCGTATCGACGGACCACTGGAAGCCATCGACCACCGCGAGCGAATCGAACGCGTGGTCGGACGTATCCCACACCGCGATCCGCAGCGTGATCACCTCGCCGGGGGTCACGTTGCCCGACGTCACGAGCCAACCGGTCGCCCCGCCCTTCACGGAGTTCGCATCGCACGATCCGGACTCGGGGTCGTCGAAGCCCGTGCCCGTCAGCTGCGAGGTCGAGAGGCAGGTGGAGATCGAGCCGGCCATCCCCGAGCAGCCGGTCTCGCCGTTCACACACTGGGTGAACAGGCCGGTGTTGCCGTGGCCGAGGTTCACGCCGACCGGCACCTTCATCATCGTGCCCATCGGCTGATAGAACGCGAGGTTCTTGTCGGTCGGGTTGGCGGGCATGCCGTTGTACGTCGAGTCGAGCAACACCACGAAGAAGTCGTTGAACGAGCTGCAGGTCCACTCCGGGAACTCCGCCGAATAGAAGTTCGTGGACAGCTTGAACGAGTGCGCGTTGGACGGGACGCGGATGCGGAACGTCAACATCACCGGATCGTTCGCGACCGCGCCGAACGGATCGGGGCATCCCGGTGCGTTCGGCAGGGACATGCCGTTGGCCACGTAGAAGTCCTGCGGGAACGGCGAGGTCGACGTGCCGAGGTGCGTGTAGCTCACGAAGTCGTGGAACGCGGGCATCGTGTCGGTCTTCGCAGCCGCGCCGCCGCTCGAGATGATCGCGAGGTTGACGCCGCCTTGCGGGAGCAGGCCCGGTCCGAACCGCGGGCGCACCGCGTGAGACTCGGTGTCGGGCACGCCGGTGCCGTCGGCGAGCGTGATCGTGCCGCTGATCACGCCCCACTTCTTGTCGGTGTCGGTCGCGGTCTGACAGATGTCGATCGCGCGCGCGTAGTCGAGACCGTTCTGCGTGTTGGAGGCGATGTTCTGGTCGCACAGCAGGATCGTGTCGTCGACCGTGCCGTTGCAGTCATCATCGAAGTTGTTGCCCGCGGCGTCGAACGCACCCGGGTTGACGTTGCCGGGCTTGGTGCACTCGGTGGAGTCGCAGCAATCACCGCCGCACGTGGTGTACCCGTCCATGTCGGCGTCGACGTCCTCGTCGACCGTGCCGTTGCAGTTGTTGTCGACGCCGTCGTGGCAGTTCGGACCGTTCTCGCCGACGGGGATGACCTCGCCTTCGCACTTGGTCCACGTGCCGCCTTCCTCGCAGGTGCGTGTGCCGCCGACGCACGGGCCCACATCCTGGGTGCCGTCCACGCCGTTGTAACAATCCTCGACATCGCCCGGCTGGCAGTCGCCCGCGAGGCAGCGGCCCTTGATGCACGCGAAGTCCGTGGCGCACGCGTTGCCGCACTTGCCGCAGTTCATCGGATCGGTCTCGGTGTCCGTGTTGAGACCGCCGCAGCTGCGCTCACTGTTGCCACCACAGGAAGCCACCAGCCCGACCGGGATCAGGGCAGCCAGGAACGCGAGGGAGCGTAGGGACATAGCGGCGCGAAACATCCCGCTTGAGCCCTTCAATCGCAAGCCCAATCGACCACCGGACGCTGACGACGACTGGCCTACTTGCGAAAGATGACCGTGCCGGGCTGCGACGCATCGACGGACCACTGGAAGCCATCGACGATCGCGAGCGAATCGAGCACGTGGTCGCTGGTGTCCCAGATCGCGATCCGCAGCTTCATGATCTCGCCCGGGTTGACGTTGCCGCTGGTCTCGAGCCAGCCCGTGCCGCCGCCCTGCAGCGCGTTCGCGTCACACGCTCCGCCGTTCGGCGTGTCGAGGCCGGTGCCCGTGAGCTGCGTCGTGCTCATGCACGTGCTGATCGAACCCGCGGTGCCAGCGCAGCCGGTCGTCCCGTTGACGCACTGGGTGAACAGGCCGGTGTTGCCGGAGGCGAGGTTGACGCCGACCGGGTACTTCATCATCGAGCCGCTCGGCTGATAGAACGCGAGGTTCTTGTCCATCGGGTTCGCGGGCGTGCCGTTGTACGCGGAGTCGAGGAGGACGACGAAGAAGTCGTTGTAGGCCGAGCAGGTGAACTCGGGGAACTCCGAGCTGAAGAAGTTGGTGGCGAGCTTGAACGACTTCGCATTGGTCGGCACGCGGACGGTGAGCGTCAGCATCACCGGATCCATCGCCATGTTGCCGCTCGGCGCCGGGCAGCCCATCACGTTCGGCAGCTTGTTGCCGTTCGCGGTGAAGAAGTCCTGCGGGAACGCGGACTGCTTGTTGTTGCCCGTCGGCGTCGGGGTGTTCTCGAAGTCCTGGTAGGCGGGGTTGGTGTCACCCTTGCCCGCGGCCGCGCCCGTCGAGAACAACGCCATCTTGGTCCCGCCCTTGGGGATCACGCCGGTGCCGAAGCGACCACGGATCGACTGCGCGATCGTCGCCGGCACACCGGAGCCATCGGCGAGCGTGAGGGTCGCGCTGATCACGCCCCACTTCTTCTCCGTCATCGTCGACGTCTGGCACAGGTCGATCGCCTTGGCGTAGTCGTTCGCGTTGAGCGTGCCCGAGGCGAGGTTCTGATCGCAGACGGTGACCGAGTCGTCGACCACGCCGTTGCAGTCATCGTCCACACCGTTGCCGGCCGCATCGAACGCACCGGCGTTGACGAGCGCCGGGTTCGAGCACTCGGTGGAGTCGCAGCAGTCACCGCCGCACGTGGTGATGCCGTCGCCGTCCGCGTCCTCGTCCTCGTCGATCTTGCCGTTGCAGTTGTTGTCCACGCCATCGCCGCACAGCTCCTGGCTGGGCGGGACCTCGTTCATGCACTGGCTCCACGTCCCGCCCGGCTCGCACTTGCGCGTGCCGCCGTGACACGGGCCGACGTTCTCGGTGCCGTCCTGCCCCGAGTAGCACTCGCCCACCTTGCCGGGCGTACACGGTGCGTTCGGATCGTCGTCGCTGCCGTTATCGCGCACGGACGGACCGCAGCCGACGATCGATCCGGAGACAGCGAGCGCGAGCATGAAGGTCAGGCGATACAGCATGGGCGTCCCTCGACGCGGAGCATCCGCCTGGCCCGTGCGCACGGGCAGGCCGCCGCCATGACACCGTCTGTCAGCCGGTGCGAACCGAGAAGTCGCGGACGGACACGATCTGCTTGGTGTCGAGGTCGGCGAGGAAGCTGCGCCCCGAGCCGATCCGGCCGTCGAACGCGAGCAGGTACCAGACGTCGAGGGTCCAGCGCGTGTGGTCGCTCTCGCAGGGCGGCGTCCACGACACGGCCTCGAGGTCACCGAGGTAGGTCGGGCGAGAGGGCGAGGAGGACACCAGCTTCTGGTACTCGTCGCAGGTCTGGACCAGGCCCACGGCGGTCGTGGCGTCGCGCGAGGCCACGGTGCGCCGCCACGCCGAGGTCAGCCGGCAGCGGCCGATCGTGCCGATCGGGGACAGCTCGATCTCGTACGCCTCATCCGCGGCGAGGCCGTCGAAGTCGGGGACGTCGAACTCGGGGTACTTGTCCTTCTCCGCGATCTGCTCCACGCGATCGTCGAACGCCTCGAAGCCGGCCTCGAGGGTGTCCTCGCTGTAGTAGCCGTAGACGCGGAGCACGAGGTTCTGCGACGGCAGCCGGTGGTCCCAGTCGACGATCGAGATCGCGCCGGCATAGTCGTGGCGGAATCGCTGCAGGGCCGGCAACGCCGCCGCGACGCGCGTCGCCGCGCCCTCTTCCGAGAGCAGGCCTTGATACGCGACGCGAGGATGGAGGCGGATCTCCTCGGCGACGAACGGACGGAGGTCGGACGACACGTCGAAAACCTGCGCCGATATTACACGGGCTGATTGTCGACCGCGCGCTCCAGCGCCTCGATCAGCGCCCCGAGGCGGTCACCGTCGAGTTTGAGGCGGGCTGGATTGACGACCAGGCGGGTGGAGACGTCCGCCACGCGGTCGATCTCGACCAGGCCGTTCTGCCGGAGCGTCTCCCCGGTCTGGGTGATATCGACGATCCGGTCGCACAGGCCGGTCAGCGGCCCGAGCTCGATCGCCCCCGAGAGCTTGATCACCTCGGCCGTGATGCCCTTGCTCTGGAGATAGGCGCGGGTGGTCCGGGGGTACTTGGTGGCGACCCGGAGGTGGGCCTGGGCGCGGTCGTCGATCCTGGCGTCGGCGCGCTCGGCGACGATCATCCGGCACCGCCCGATCCCGAGATCCAGCGGCTCGAACAGATCGCGGCCCTCCTCGTCGAGGACGTCGCTGCCGGCGATCCCGAGATCCGCGGCCCCGAGCGCCACGTAGGTCGCGATGTCGGAGTTGCGCAGGATCAGCACCCGCAGCGGCCCACACTCCTGGACCAGGCGACGCGAGTCCCCGAGCACGGGGGACAGGTCATAGCCGGCGCGCGCGAACACCGCGGCGCCCTCTTCGAGGATGCGCCCCTTCGGCATCGCGAGGATCATCGGACGGTTCGGCGTGGTCATTGGTGGCTCACTGACGGCTCACAGGGGCGGCTCACGAGAGGTGGCTCACTGACGGCTCACGAGGGGGCTCACGGGCCGCTCACTCCTTGACGCGCTTGATCTTCGCACCCACGGCGCGGAGCTTCTTCTCGATCGCCTCGTACCCGCGATCGAGGTGATAGACGCGGAGCACCTCGGTCTTGCCCGAGGCCACGAGGCCCGCGAGGATCAGGCTCGCCGAGGCCCGCAGATCGGTCGCCATCACGCTCGCCCCGGCCAGCTTGGACCCGCCGCGGACCACGGCCACGCGACCATCGATGTGGATGTCCGCGCCCATGCGCCCGAGCTCCGGCACGTGCATGTAGCGGTTCTCGAAGATCATCTCCTTGATGACGCTCTGCCCCTTGGCGATACAGGCCATCACCATGAACTGCGCCTGCATGTCCGTGGGGAAGCCGGGGTGTGGCTGCGTGATGATGTCGACGGCGGTCAACTCGCCGGTGCCGCGCACGCGGATCCCGCCCGCCTCGGCGGCCACGGTGACGCCCGAGGCGCGGAGCTTGGAGATCACGGCCTCGAGGTGTTCGGGGCGCGCGCCCTCGAGGAGGACGTCGCCGTGGGTCATCGCCGCCGCCACCGCGAACGTCCCGGCCTCGATCCGATCCGGCATGATCGCGTGCTCGATCGGCAACAGCTCGTCGACACCCTCGATCGTGATCATCGGCGAGCCGGC
>JAYVRN010000573.1:0-4308 GCA_043776275.1 Myxococcales bacterium
GAGCTGTTCGCGCGCGCGCCGCGCCACGCGCAGGTGCTCGCGGATCTCCACGCGAACGGCATCCCGCGCAAGGCGATCGCGCCCGGCGCGGTGGAGCCGATGCTGTGCCAGACCGCCGAGGCGCCGTTCTCCTCGCCGGATTGGGTGTTCGAGCTCAAGTACGACGGGTTCCGCATGCTCGCGCACGGCGGCGCGGGCCAGGCGCACCTGCGCTATCGCTCCGGCCTCGACGCGAGCGATCGCTATCCGGAGCTGACCTCCGCGATCCGTGCGCTCCCGATCGCGGATCTCGTGCTCGATGGGGAGATCGTGATCCTCGACACCGAGGGCAAGCCAGACTTCCATCGGCTGTCTCATCGCGGTCAGCTCCACCGCACGAGCGAGATCCAGCGGGCGGCGCTCTCGGCCCCCGTGACCTATGTCGTGTTCGATCTGCTCGGCGCGGGCGGGTTCGATCTCCGCAACCAGCCGCTGCTCGTGCGCAAGGCGTACCTCCAGCGGATCCTCCCGACCGTGGGCCCGCTCCGCTTCAGCGACCACATCCCGGCGCAGGGCGAGGCGCTGCTCCAGCAGGTGGTCGCCCGCGGGCTCGAGGGGGTGGTCGCGAAGCGGGCGAGCTCGCCCTACAAGAGCAAGCGCTCACCGGACTGGCTCAAGCTCAAGGCGGATCCCGAGGCGGACTTCGCGGTGTGCGGGTTCACCGCGCCGAAGGGATCGCGCACCGGGCTCGGCTCGCTGCACCTCTGCGTCTGGGTGGACGAGCGCTGGCTGTGGGCGGGCAAGGTCGGCTCGGGACTCGACGACCAGCTGCTCGCGGCGTTGACCAAGGAGCTGTCGGCCAAGCCGCGCTGGAGGCCGACGTTCCCGCGCCCCGAGGGTTCGAGCGACGCCGTCTGGATCGAGCCCGAGCTGGTGGTGCAGGTCCGCTATCGCGAGTGGCCCGTGGAGTCATCGCTGCGGTTCCCGGTGTTCGAGCGGCTGCGGCGCGACAAGACCGCGAAGGACTGCGGGATGCCGATGCGCACCACCGCCGAGGCCGCACCGCCGAAGGCCCGAGGCCCGAAGGAGCCCGGGCCCGGGGAGTCGATGGAGCTCGTCGTCGATTCGCAGGTGCGCGAGCTGCGGCTGACCCGCCTCGACAAAATATTCTGGCCCGCCGATGGGATCACGAAGGGCGAGCTGATCGAGTACTACCGCGCGATCTCACCGTGGCTCCTGCCCTACCTGAAGGACCGGCCCACCGTGCTCGACCGGTATCCCGACGGCATCGACGGCGACCGCTTCTACCAGAAGGACATGCCCGACTGGATCCCGCCGTGGCTCCGCACCACGACCCTGTGGTCCGAGCACAGCCAGCGCGAGATCCACTACGTGTTGATCGACGACGCCGACGGCCTGGCGTTCGTCGCGAACCTCGCCTCGATCCCGATCCATTGCTGGGCGAGCCGGATCACCTCGCTCGAGCGCCCAGACTGGACGATCGTCGATCTCGATCCGAAGAACGCGCCACGCGCGCACGTGGTGCCTCTCGCGCGATCGATCCACGATCTGTGCGAGGCCGTGGGGCTGCCGAACTACGTCAAGACCTCCGGGCAGAGCGGCCTCCACATCCTGATCCCGCTCGCGCAGCAGTGCACGTTCGATCAGGCGCGCACCCTGGCGTACCTGATCGGCCTGTTGATCGAGCGGCAGCACCCCGACATGGCCACCACGGCGCGCAACCCGGCTGCGCGCGGCGGACGCGTGTACCTCGACTGGGGCCAGAACGCGCATGGTCAGCTGCTGGTGGCGCCGTACAGCGTGCGGCCGGTCGCGACCGCCCCGGTGTCGATGCCGCTGGTCTGGCCCGAGGTCATCCCGGGTCTCGACGCGCGGGACTTCACGATCGGGAACGCGCTCGCGCGGGTGACCTCGTGGCCCGGGGACCCGTGCCTGCGCGTGCTCGACGAACGCCCGGATCTGCAGGCCGTGCTCGACAAGCTCGGCGAGCTCGCGAAGGACGCCAGGGATCCCTGAGCGCGCGCGGGATGCGTCAACGCCCGCGGTCCGCAGGCGCTAGCAGCGCTGCTGAAAAACGCCGCGGAGCGGCGCTTTTCGCCAGACTGCTCCCCTGCCCGTGCCCGTGCCCATGCCCGGTTCAGAGTCAGGGTCTCGATCGCTCGGTTCTCGTCGAGAAATCGGACGTTCGATGCAGAGCCCGAGCCCCGATCGGAGATCGGGCACGGGCACGGGGCAGCTTGACCTCGAAGCGCTTCGCGCTTCTCAGCAACCTGCTACGCGAGGTGCCCGAACAGGCCGGCGGCGAAGCCGAGCGTCGCACCGCCGATCAGGCCATAGAACACCCGCGCGCCGCCCCGGCCGAACAGCGCGACGACCAGGCGCGCCCGGCGATTCCCCATGAACCACGACCAATCAAATAGCGCGCCGCAGACCGTGAACAGGCCGATCGGGACGAGGATCCAGGCGATCGGAGTGCCGGGCGCGGGGTGGTTGTGATCCATCCCCGCCGCGAAGAAGTACGCGACTGCGGCCGCGATCACCGCCGCGGCGAGGATCGGCGCCTGCCCGACACCGACCCGATCGGGGCGCAGCGAGCTCCCACCTGCGGACAGCCGCATCGGCGGGCCGTAGTCGAAGGTGTAGTTGCACTGGCAGCGATTCGCGCCGCGGGGGCGCGGTCGGTCGCACAGCGGACACACGGTCTCCGCGCTCATCGGGCCACCCCCATCGGTGTTGACCGTATCATCACGGTGACGGGGGCGGGCTCTGATAGGTTCCCGGGGTGAAGATCGCCTGCATCGGCGGCGGCCCCGCCGGGCTCTACCTCGGGATCCTCGTCAAGCGCGTCGCACCCGAGCACGACGTCGTGATCTACGAGCGCAACCGCCCGAGCGACACCTTCGGATTCGGCGTGGTGTTCTCGGATGCGACGCTCGGGCACCTCGCGGCCGCCGATCCGGAGACCCACGCCGAGATCACGGCGAACTTCGCGCGCTGGGACGACATCGAGATCCACGCCGCCGGCGAGGTGCTGCGCTCCACCGGCCACGGGTTCTGCGGGCTCGAGCGAAAGAAGCTCCTCGAGATCCTCCAGCGCCGCGCACTCGCGCTCGGGGTGCGGATCGAGTTCGAACACGAGATCAAGTCGCTGTCGGAGGTCACCGCGGACGTGATCGTCGCGTGCGATGGCGTGGCGAGCTGGGTCCGCGATGCGCTCGCCGCCGAGCTCGCGCCGCAGGTGGACGTGCGGCCGAACAAGTTCGTGTGGCTCGGCACCACGGTGCCGTACCAGGCGTTCACGTTCCTGTTCAAGGACACGCCCCACGGCCTCTACCGCGTCCACGCGTACCGGTTCCACGAGCAGGGCTCGACGTTCATCGTGGAGTGCCGCGAGGACACGTGGCGCGCGGCCGGGTTCGCGGACGCGAGCGAAGGCACGACGGTGAAGCTGCTCGAGGACATCTTCCACGACGAGCTCGGCGGCCACCGCCTGATCAAGAACCGATCGATCTGGCGCAACTTCCCGACGGTGCGCTGCGGCAAGTGGCACACCGGCAACGTGGTGCTGATGGGGGACGCGGCGCACACCGCACACTTCTCGATCGGTTCGGGGACCAAGCTCGCGATGGAGGATTCGATCGCGCTGCGTGACGAGCTCCTGGCCGAGCCCGGGCGCGCGATCGAGACCGCACTCGCGGCCTACGAGGCCCGCCGCCGCCCCGAGGTCCTCGCGCTCCAGGCGGCGGCGCAGGCCAGCCTCGAGTGGTTCGAGGGCACGGAGCGCTACCTCCACATGACCCCGGTCGAGCTGACGTATTCGCTGATGACCCGCAGCCTCCGGGTCAGCCACGCCTCGGTCGCGAAGCGCGATCCGCACCTCGCACGCGGGGTCGAGCTGCTGCTCGCGGCCAAGGCCGGCGTCACGAGCGATCCGCCGTTGCCGCCCACGGCGCTGCCCCTGGTGGTCGGCGGCGTGCGCATCCCGTCCCGGATCGTGGTCGCGCCGCCCTGCGGGACCGCGCCGGATGACGATGCGCTGGTCGCGCTCGGTGGCGCCGCCGCCGCGGGTGCCGGGCTGGTGGTCACGCCCGTGCTCGCGGCGTCCGCCCTCGCCACCGATGACGCGATCGTCGGCTGGCGGCGGATCGTCGAGTTCGTCCACGCCAAGGGTGCACGGATCGCGCTGCGGATCGGATCCAGTAGCGCTGCACCGACCACCGCCGAGCACGCCGCGTTCGCCGGGTTCGACGTGCTGGTGCTCGACGCTGGGGACGATCCCTTGGAGCTCGAGGCCCTCCCCGCGAACCT
>JAYVRN010000574.1:0-4303 GCA_043776275.1 Myxococcales bacterium
CCCTTCGCCCGGAACCGCCGGCAGCCCTCCTCGACATCGTGCGGCGAGCCTCCCAGCTTGGTCGGGTGATCGAAGGGGCGACCGGGGAACGGCAGGTACTCGACGGTGCTGCCCGCGAGGATCCCGAGGATGTCGTCGACCTGGGTGCCGCCGAGCAAGCGATCGATGCCGATGTCGCGCGCGACCCGTGCGGACGCGAGGCTCGCCTCCGGCGTGGTGCTGACGACCTCCAGGTAGCTGGTGGCGCCCATGTCCTTGATCCGGCGATTCAGCTCGCGGAGCACGTCGGGTGGGACGCCGACGTCCTTGAAGCCGATGTGCGTGAGCCCGATCGAGCGAATGTCATCGAGCACGTCGAGGCCATCGGTGACCGTCTGATCCGACCGGGTCAGCATGAAGACGAAGTCCATCACCGCAATCGTACAAGCTATCGATAGGGGCCGGCGCCCGGATCGAGCGATCCGAGCACGGCGCACAGCTGCTCCACGAGCTCCCGCACACGGGTCGCGTCTGCGACGGGACGCTCGCCGCCAGGCAACAGCAGCGAGGCGCTCGCCACACCGTGCTCGACCTGGAGGTCCACCACGTCGCTCGGCCACCGCGTGATCAGCTCCACCAGCCGCTCGGCGGCGTTGGCGGCGAGCACGTCACTCGCCGGCCGGGGCAGCGAGATCACCACGGCCTTCACCAGATCGCTCCCCAGCTCCGGCGAGCCGACCGCGACGTGCACGCTCGCCGGGCGCTCGGCGAGCCAGGCCAGGCCGAGGTCGACGGGCATGCCATCGAGCACCCCGGTGATCCCGAGATCCCCCAGCGCGAGCGTGCCCGCGAGCTTGGTCGCGAGCGCGTGCCACGCAGGCAGGTCGGCGACGATGGTGGCCGGCGCGGTGATGTTCGGCAACGCCGAGGCGATCGTCAGCGCCACGACCTCGAGCTCGGCGGCGACGATGCCGAGATCCTCGTTCGAGACGCCCGCGACCTTGCGCTCGAACACCAGCTCGGAGTCCCCCCAGCGCACCATCGTGCCGAGGTGCGACGACGTCATCAACGCCGGCACCACGCCTTGAAGGAACGGGATCGCCTGGTCCGGGTAGCGCGCCTGCACGTGGTGGGCGCGGTCCCACACCGCGATGTCGACCTCGACATCCTTCCAGAACATGTGCCGCAGCGACGAGGCGGGCGCGACGGAGAGCCCCAGCCCGAGCGAGCGCGTGTGAACGCTGGCGACCAGGAAGGTCCCTTGCTCGCCCCGGTACGCGTAGCCGATCCGCAGATCGCTTCCACGCAGATCCTTCTCGATCGCGAAGTCGGCGGCGCCCGGCTCCCCGCCGGACCACCCGTTGCGCGCCGCGAACGCCGCGAACAGCGTGGCGATCCGCTCGTCGCCGAGCCGCGGCGCGGCCTCGAGCTTGGGCGTGACGCTCGCGGCGATCCGGTCGAACACCTCGAGCGGAACCGCCAGATCGACGCGCCCGCCGAAGAACGACCCGGTGCGGGCGATCAGCCACCAGCGAAGCGTGTGGCTCGCGGCCTCGAACGTGGGCGTCATCCCCATCGGGAGCTGCATCCGGAACGGCACGCTCGAGCCCGCGCTGCCCGCCGGGATCGTCAGCGTGCCCGCGATCTCCTCGCCACGGCGCTCCCGCGGTCGCGATCGCCGGAGCAACGTGAGCTCGGGCACGAACGCGAGCGCGACCTCGCGTGGCTCGGCGTCATCGAGGTGGAACACGGCGCACGTGCCCACCAGCTCCTCGCCCACGATCAACCGTGTCGACGCGAGCCCGAGCTCGATGCGGGGCTTGCCCGGCTCGGAGGTGCTGCGCATCGCGGCCGGGAGGCGGTCCACGGGCGGTGCCGGGATCCGCACCGCGAAGTCGTACCGGTGGCGACCATCGAGGGCCCACGGGATCGAGATGTGGAGGTAGAGCCGCATCCGCGACCACGCCGGGCCGACCTCGTGCGTCGGGGGCGTGCCCGCCGGGAGCGTGAACTTCGCCACGAACCGCGTGGTGGTCGCCGCCGGAAGCACGCCCGGGCCCATCAGCTGCTGCTCGAGCTTGGGGTAGAGCAGGCGCATCGTGACCTGGGACTTTCCGCTGCCCACGGTCCAGCCCTGATCCCCGACGAGGCGCGCCTCGATGAACTCGACCTTGGTCTCCTTGTGCGCGGTGACGTTGAACTCGATGACGAGCTCGCGCCCCACGAACAGCGGATCGGGGGCGGAGATCGTGACGTCGGGGCGAGCCACGCCTCAGCATAGCCCGGTGGCGGTGAACGTTTTGTGTGACAGCCCCGGCAGATCGCCGCGACAGCAGGTCTGAACGCCCGCTCGCCGCAGGAATTGCAGGGGGCCGCCGCGGATCTCCGATCGCCGACCCGGCCCGGTGGGATAAGGTCTGGCCATGACGATGAAGCGGCGCGATGCGCTCAAGACGCTCGGTGGGTTGGCCGGTGCGGCAAGCCTGGCGAAGTTCCTGCCCGGCTGCGGCGGCGGCGACGACGGCCCCCAGGGCATCACGACGTACGTCTACCTGATGATGGAGAACCGCTCGTACGATCACGTCCTCGGTGCACGGGCGCTCGAGGGCCTCGGTGGCGATGGACAGCGTGCGGGCTTCGCGAACGCCGACATCAACGGCACGATGGTCCCGACCTACAAGGCCGCGTCCGACCACGATGCGCCCAAGCCGTCGGTGTGCGATCCAGATCCGCCGCACGGCTGGGACGCGGCGCACGCCAGCTTCAACGATGGGGCGATGGACGGCTTCCTTCGGGAGCACCAGACCTACCACAACGGTGTCTCGTCGTTGACCGAGGTGATGAAGTACCTCGGCCGCGAGAACATGCCGGTGACCTGGGCGCTCGCTGACGCATACACCAGCTGCGATCGCTGGTTCTGCTCGGTGATGGGCCCGACCTTGCCGAACCGCGCGTACTGGCACGCCGGGACGTCATTCGGGATCAAGGTCAACACCGATGTCCTGACCAAGTTCAACAGCTCCCCGGTGCCAACGATCTACAACCGCCTCGAGGAGGCCGGCGTCGACTGGCGCTACTACTACGGCTCGCTCGCGGTGGTCTCACTGCTCGCCAACCCCGGCCCGTACCAGATCGACATCGGACCGACGGACGGCACCGGCAAGGTGCGCCGGTTCGGAGACGCGAGCATGGGCGGTGGTCAGTTCTTCGAGGACTGCGCGGCCGGCAATCTTCCGCCGGTCGTCTACATCGATCCCGCGTTCTACACCAACGACGATCACCCGCCGATCCACCCGATCTACGGCCAGGAGTTGATCGCCGCGGTCTACACGGCGCTCGCAAAGTCTCCGCAGTGGAAGAACATCATGTTCGTCGTGACCTACGACGAGAACGGTGGCTACTTCGACCACGTGCCGCCGCCGAAGACCACGGATGACACCGCGGCGAAGTTCGGAGTGGACGGGTTCGATCAGATGGGATTCCGGGTCCCGGCCCTCGTCATGGGGCCGTACGCGAAGCAGGGCTACGTCAGCTCCGTCGTGCGTGATCACACCTCCGCGCTCAAGCACCTGCAGACCACGTTCGGTCTCGCCTCGCTCAACGCGCGGATCGATGCCGCGAACGATCTCAGCGAATGCATCGACATGGATCGTCTCGCCCGCAACGATCCCGCGCCGCCCATCAAGCTACCTGCGCTGAACGCGCTCGAGTGGCCGGGCACCGACATCGCTTGCATGTCGACCGATGGCTTCCGCACGGCGCCGATGGATCCGATCAGCGAGTGGGCGAACGAGCACCCGGGCGCGTTCGCCGGGTACGACATGCGCGATTCCGCCGACACCTACCTCCAGTCGATCCGGGCGTACCTCCGGAACAATCGAACGTAGCCGTCAGTCGGCGACCAGGCCCTTCCACTTCGTGAGGTAGCCCGCGAACAGCGGGGACACGCCACGCGCCGCGAGCTCGAGCCGCGTGATCGGCGGCCGCTTGATCGCATCGTCGCCCTGCCGCGCCAGCGCCGGCCAGTCCGGGTTGAGGATCGCCGCACGTCCGAGGGCGACCATGTCCGCACCGAGTGCGAGCACGCCCTCCGCTTCGCTCGGGGACCAGATCTTCCCCGCCACGATCACGGCGACGTCTTTGGGCAGCGCCGCGCGCACGAGTGGCACGGCATGCTCCTCCGGGCGCTTCGCCGTCTTGCGCGCCACGTCCCACAACGACGCGTGGATAAAGTCTGCGCCGTCCTCGGCGAGCCAGCCGGCGACGGTGAGGTTGTCATCGAGATCCATCCCGCGCGCCTGCCCGAAGTCCTCGAGCGAGAGCC
>JAYVRN010000575.1:0-4301 GCA_043776275.1 Myxococcales bacterium
GATCCGGTGCGTGCTGCTCATGCGGATCAGCTCGAAGCCGGCCCACGCCTGCAGGACCACCAGGCCCGCGCTCCACCACAGCGAGCGGACGCCGGCACCACCGCCGAACATCGACATCGCCTCGAGCATCTTGCGCGACATCGCGCCGTTGGTGACCACGAGCTGCGGGATCAACATCGCGGCGCTCATGATCGCGTGGGCGAACAGCAGCCAGCCCAGGCCCGAGAGGCCGGCGTCGGGGGCGCGGCGGTGCAGGTTCGCCTGATCACCCTGCATGAGGTCCGCGAACTGCCGCTCGCTGTAGAACCTGCGGATGATCATCGGCCACGCCATCAGCATCCAGCACAGGCCGGCGACGATCGCGAGGGCGGCGATGTTCATGGCGCCGCTCATCAGCAGCAGCATCAGTGCTCCCGCGGCGCAGAACGAGCTGATCACGCCGAAGTTCGCGTAGCGATTCGCGAGCTCGACCGCGCGATCCACCGAGGTCTCGCGCAGGCCGGAGAGGCCGGCCTGGACGTGGAGGCCCGAGCGGATGACGAGCAAGATGGTCGCGAGCATGATCAGGATGCCGGGGCCCTGCGAGAGCATGCGGCCGCCGGCATCGAGCATGACGATCAGGAACAGGCCGGTGCCGAGGACGCCGGTGGTGCCGAGCACGGTCATGAGGACCGAGGCGGCCTCGAAGCCCTTGTCCTCGGCGACGGGCAGCTCGGTCTGGAACCGGCGGAACCGTGGCAGCGCGATCAGGACGGCGAGCACCACCGGCCACACCGCGAGTCCCAGAGCGGGGCCGATCGCGATCGCGAACGGGACGTGGAACTTGCCCACCATGATGAGGAACAGGATCGCGGTCTGCGCGAGGCCGATCACGATGTAGCGCTTGACGCCACCGAGCGGGCTCGCGGTGCCTTCGAGGGTGCGCTTGCCGTACAGGAGCTCGGTGCCGGCCATCCGGTGGAACATCGATCGGGTCACGCACATCCCGAGGATGAGCATGATCCACAGCTTGTCCTCGCCGCGACCACCTCGGGTGAGCATCGTGACGAAGGTGCCCAGCGTGGCAACGGCCGCGAACAAGCTGCCGCCGAGTTGCATGAGCAGACCCAGGCTCGAGAGCCCCTGATCCGCCGGGACACCTGGATCGACCAGGCTTACCGCGTCTTGCTTCTGTTCAGACATCGCTCCTCCAGAGTGTGCCAGGAAACCCGGTTCCGCCTGCGCCTGTGGGTGATAACACGCGCCATCCGACGCCAACGAGGGGTTTTCAGGGCGCGGAGTTCCATCGAGACCATGCATGGTCCCGATCCGGACGTAGGGCCGTGTCAGGGAGTCGCAAGTGCGTGGCGACGCAGGCGATCTGCCAGTAATGGCAGCCGATCTTGGCCCCACGCCACAAAGTCACCGACCTTGAACGTCGGCACGCCCCACAGGCCGTTCCCGTTGAGATCGGCAGCGTTGTCGGCGGCGACCTTGATCGCGGCCTTGTCGTCGAGCGCGGCGCGCGCGTCCTCCCACGGCAGGTTTGCGCGCTCGACCATATAGCGGAGGTCGACGTAGTCCGCCGGATCGCGCGCCTCGGCCCAGATCGCGCGCATCGCGGACCGCGCGAACGCGATCCCGGCGCCCTGCTGGTTCGCCCAGTGCTGGATCGCGAGGCAGTTGTCGATGCCCGGTCCCAGCGGATCGCACAGCTCGCCGAACGGGATGCCGAGGCGATCGGCCTCGCGCTTGGCGTCCTTGACGATGTAGAGGCGCTTCATCTGCGGCACCGGGAGCCCGCGCATCACCATCGGCGCCACCTGGCGCAGCGTGAGCGGGACGTTGTGTGGCGCCAGGACGCCTTCGATCTGCTCGAGCGCGAGGTACGAGTACGGCGAGCGGAACGAGAACCACATGTCACAAGCCAGTGGCTTGTCCGACAGCTTGAGCGGACCGCGATCCGCGATCGGCCTGGGCGTGACCACGTTTGCGACCTCCTTGCCAAAGTCCTTGGCGAGGGCGGCCTCGAGGTACGGCAGGCGATCGATGCCCCAGTACCAGGTGCCGTCGTAGTGCATCATCGCGCCCTGGTAGTGGCCGGCCTTGCGGAGTTCGGCGTAGCTGGTGTTGAGGATCGGCAGCACGTCGCCGTTGGACACCTGGCCCCACTTACCGAGGAGGGTGACCAGGAGCTTCTTGTCGACGTTCCACATCGACATCGTCAGCTCGAGCGCGGCCGCGAGCTGCTCGCGCGGGGGGCGGGCCTTGACGAGCGCCGTGCCGATGTCGCGGACCAT
The DNA here is from genome assembly GCA_043776275.1 of Myxococcales bacterium. Classification (GTDB taxonomy): domain Bacteria; phylum Myxococcota_A; class Polyangia; order Haliangiales; family Haliangiaceae; genus JABFXX01. Next base: position 2,280 of record JAYVRN010000575.1, read on the forward strand.
GTTGGCGTCGGTGGACTTCTTGCCCGGGAACTCGACGTTCCAGTAGTCGGCGAGCTGGATCGCGTCGCGCACCGAGTACGGGGCGCGCAGCAAGGGCTCGGGATCGACATCGGAGGCCGGGGGCGTGACCACCTGGAACGTCAGCTCCACGGGATAGGCCTCGAGCAGGCGCTGGACCGCTTGCGCTGTCAGATAGCTCCACGGATCGGTCAGGTCGAAGTAGACGTCGAGGGTCCGGGGCGCCTTCGCGATCCGATCCTTGATCCGGGACACCGCGCGACGGGCGGCGTCACCGGTCGGACCGAGCCAAGCGGAGATGGCTTTTCCCTTGAGACGGTTGGCGAGACTCATGCAGCCGTATACCGCCCCTTGGCGGCGCGCGTCGAGCAGGTTACACACCCCAGCCGTGGACGAGGACAAGGTCAGGAACGCGATCGAGCTCCTCGAGGAGTTTGGGGCGGACATGCGCGCGCTCGCGGATCTCGACGAGGGCCTCCGGATCCGCCTGGTCACCGCCGCCGGCCAGCTCTCGCGGCCCGATCGGTACACGCGCAAAGCGCTGGGCAAGGCGCTGATCCGCGCCCGGTTCCGAGCCAAGCGCGACGCGGATCGGGCGATCCTCGATCAGACCGGCATCCGGGCGCTACGCCGTGAGCCCGAGTTCCGCACGCCCCTGCCCAAGCCGGCGGACATGATCCTCGATGCGCCGGTGCGCGACGAGCCCGAGAGCCCCGAGCTGGTGGATCCGTGGGCCGCCGCCGAGGCGCGCCGGGAAGAGGGCGCGCGCGTCGAGCTCGGACGCATGTGCTACGTCTGCAAGGAGACGTTCAACGAGCTGCACCACTTCTACGATCAGATGTGCCCGGCCTGCGCGGAGCTCAACTGGCAGAAGCGGAACCAGACGGCGGATCTCCGCGGGCGCGTCGCGATGGTCACCGGAGCGCGCGTCAAGATCGGCTATCAGGCCGCGATCTTCCTGCTGCGCGCCGGTGCCGAGGTGGTGGTGTGCACGCGGTTCCCGCGCGATGCGGCACGACGGTTCGCGCGCGAGGTGGATGCGTCCGAGTGGACGCCACGGCTCCACATCTACGGGATCGATCTGCGGCACACGCCGAGCGTCGAGGTGCTGTGCGCACACCTGAATGCCACGCTGCCGCGCCTCGATGCGCTGATCAACAATGCGTGCCAGACCGTGCGCCGCCCTTCGGGTTGGTACGATCACGTGCTCGGCCCCGAGTCCGAGCCGTTCGCGCAGCTGCCCGCCGCGGAGCGCACGATGCTCGAGCGCAATCGCTCGCTCGGCGAGGGCCTCGTGCGCACCGCGGGTTCGGAGATCCACGCGACCGGCCTGTGGAAGAGCGCGGTGCTCTCCCAGGTGCCGCTGCTCGCCGAGGATCACGAGCGCGGTGATCACCTGTTCCCCCAGGGCCGGCTCGATCAGGATCTCCAGCAGGTCGATCTGCGAGACACCAACAGCTGGCGCCTCACGCTCGCCGAGGTCCCGACCGCCGAGCTCCTCGAGGTCCACCTCGTCAACGCGGTCGCGCCGTTCGTGCTGAACGCCCGGCTGCGGCCGCTGCTCGCCAAGGTCCCCACGCGGGATGCCCACGTCGTCAACGTCTCGGCGATGGAGGGCCAGTTCTACCGGCGCTGGAAGACCGACAAGCACCCTCACACGAACATGGCCAAGGCCGCGCTCAACATGATGACGCGGACCAGCGCGATCGAGTACGTGCGCGACGGCATTCACATGAACAGCGTCGACACCGGCTGGGTCACGGACGAGGATCCGCAGCACCACGCGCAGCGCAAGACCGCCGTCCACGGCTTCCATCCGCCGCTCGACATCGTCGACGGCGCGGCGCGGATCGTCGATCCCGTGTTCGATGGCGTGAACACCGGCACCCACCTGTGGGGCCTGTTCCTCAAGGACTACAAGCCTGCTCCGTGGTGACGCAGCTGCGCTGTCACGGCGCAGCCGACAGGTAGGTCAAGCGATCGTTGGGGTACGGCCGGGGGAGC
>JAYVRN010000576.1:0-4298 GCA_043776275.1 Myxococcales bacterium
CTACATCACCAACATCCTGTCGCTCGATTTCAGGCAGCGCTCGTGGATCTGGAGCCTCGAGCACCCGCCGGTGTTCAAGCTGCTCGACGGCATCGGCGCACAGCTCGCGGACGGATTCGGCCCCGCGCGCGTCCTCAGCGCGATCTGGATCTCGCTCGGCTGTGCGCTGCTCGTGCCGATCGGCGCCCGACTCGCGCGCCTGCGCGTCGGCGTGCTCGCTGCGCTGATCGCCGCGTTGTTGCCGCCGCTGGTTGCGCACGGGCAGATCGTCGGCCACGAGTCCCCGACGGTGCTGTGGTGGTCACTCGGCATCGTGCTCGCACTTGGCGTCCACGACGAGCTCCCCGAGGACCACGACGACGCCTTCCGGACCGTGATCCTGCGGATGGTGGCCGTCGGCGCTGCGGTGGGGATCGCGGTGGCCTCACGGTTCGTCAACGGGCTGCTCGGCCCGTTGTGCGTGCTGATCATCCTCGTGCGTGCACCGCGTGCGTGGCGGTGGGACACTGTGAAGTGGATCGCGGTGACCGCCGTGGTTGCGGTCCTCGTGTTCATCGCGGTGTGGCCGCGGCTGTGGTCGCAGCCGATCCTGCACCTCAAGCAATCGCTCGCGACCCTGTCGGGCCTCCACGCCCCGGAGCCGTTCCTCGGGGCGATCACCAACAAGCCCGGCGCGAGCTACTTCCTGGTCTACCTGTTCGCGACCGCGCCGCTCGGCGTGCTGCTCGCGGTGACGGGCGGCCTCGTGCGGGTGGCCGTGTCCCGCACGCAAGCGCTCCTGCTCGTGCTCGCGTGGCTCGTGATCCCGCTCGGTGTGACCGCCTCGCCGGTACGCCAGGATGGCGTGCGGTACGTGATGCCGTGCCTGCTCGCGATGGCGATGCTCGCCGCGCTCGGCCTCGATTGGCTCGCCGCGCGTGTCGAGGCCAGGCTGCGTCACGCCTTCCTCGGCCTCGGTGCGCTGATCGTGCTCTACCTCACGATCACGCTGGTGCGCGTTCACCCGTACTACCTCGACTACTTCGGCGAGCAGGTCGGCGGTGCGGGCGGGGTCGAGCAGCGGCGCATGCTCGAGACGGCATGGTGGGGTGAGGGCGTGGATCGCGCGGTCGCCTATGTCAACGTGCACGCCCCGTTCGGCGCGGCGATCCATCGGGACTGCATCCGCCCCGGCCACCTCGCCTGGTTCCGCGCGGATCTGTGGACGGCGATGACCTCGAACGCGGCCGCCGCGGACTTCATCGTCTGGTACTCGCCGGGCACCACGCCCTGCGCGCTGCCCACCGGGGCCCGCGAGGTGTTCACGGTCATGCACGACGGCGCGGTGATGGCGCGCGTCTATCAGCGACCGTGAGAATTGTTACGGCTTCGCTTCGATGCCGTCGCGGACGTGAAACCTGTGTAGCATCGAGGGGTGAGGATCGTCGTCTACGCGATGCTGGTGGGGTGTGGTGGCTCGGGCGCGTCCACGGTCGATACAGCTCCACAGGGCGACGCGCCCGCGGATCAGGCGGTGAGCCTGACCACCCGCGACCGTCTGCTCGGTACCTATCTGGACTGGCTAAAGGCGCATCCCGGACCAACCACGAACGGCCTCGATGGCGCCACGCTCACCAGCGTGTGCGGGATGTGGACCAAGCTCACGCCGAGCGCGCAGGCGGTGTTCCTCACGCTGACCGCGCGGCTCGAGGGCTCACGCCTGATCCGCGATGACAGCACCATGCTCGATCACGTCACGAAGCTGTACTGGCTGACCGGCGGTGGCGGCGCGACGATGAGCGATCCGGGGATGTGCGGCGGGAGCGGCAACCGGATGATCCTGCAGATCGATGCCACGCTGCACGGGGATGTCCACGCGGTGAACTCGTCGCAAGGTGGCCCGTCGGCAGCGCGGACGATCGGCGACGTGATCACCACCAGCTACTGGCGTGACTCGCACGATCTCGGCGGTGCACACGCCCCGTTCGACGAGAGCGACGAGACCGAGGGCGGTGCGCCGCGCGGTCAGGTCCAGTACTTCGCGGATCCGACGTCCACCGCGGCGACGTCGGTCCTTGGGCGGCCGGACCTCATGACCCTGATCGATCCGTACCTGCTCGAGATCGACCAGGACTACGACTGCACCCACAACTCGAACCCGCTGTGCAGCTACACGTTGTACGGGCCGCTGTGCGCGCCGAAGCCAAGCTTGCCGGGTGTGGAGATCTTCGCGGCGACCTACGGCGCTGTCGATCTGACCTGGAAGCCCTCGGGCTGCTGAGCGAGCTACGCGCCAGCTATTCGCGAACGATCGCCGGAATGAACATCGGCAGCATCGCTTCGCCGTCCGTGGACTTCTTCTTCGCCGGCGGCTCCTGCTTCGGCGTGGGCGTCGCGTCCTCCTTGCTGCCGACCACGTTCCACGACTGGCTGCACAGCGCCTTCCCGCCCGCGGTGTACTCGCCGACCATCACGAACGAGAGCATGCCCTCGGGCGTGATCCTGCCGGCCACCGAGAACACACCGTTCATGCCATCGAGCATGGTGGCGCCCGCCTTGGACTTTGCGCTGACCTTGCCGAGCTTGGCCGTCGAGCCCTGCATCAGCGGCGTGCGGTCGATGTCGACGGTGACCGTGGTGCCCTTGGTCTTGACCTCGAGCTTGCCGCGCACGTACTTGAGCGGCGACGGGCAGTTCGTCGAGACCTCCTCGTACTTGACGTCGTACGTGCCGGCGACGTCGTCGGCGGCCGCGGGGGCGACACCGGCGAGGAGGGCGAGACCGACGAACGTGGCGAACGGGATGGTGCGCATGGTCACTCGTTAAGACGCCACCCAGGGCGTCCCGATTCAGTTCCCATTCTGCCAGGGGCTGCCGCTAGTTGGGAGGGATCCGATGTAGGTACGACCGCGGAATCGGCAGTTACGGCCGCCGCCGGTACACCGAGACGATCGGCACCCCGTCCGCCCGGAGCACGAACATCGGCTGGACCGTGCCGTACGCCTTCCACACCAGGTAGTCGTGCCGGTTGAAGTGCTTCTCGTGGATCACGAGCGCGAGCTGACTCCGCTCGATGCCGCCCGCGTACTCCGAGCCGGCATCGGGCAACCAGCTCGGCACCAGGTGCTCCTTGAGGTAGAGGCCCCACGCCGGCGAGGCATCGTGCGTGTACACGGGACGGGTGCCTTCGACCGGCGGATCGGACGCGAGCACCGGCAGCACGCCGAGCGCCGCGACGCCCCAGAACTGGCGGTTCATGCCGTGGTCTGCACCGCCCGATGCGCCACCCGCGAGCGCGTTGTACCAGGTCAAGGCGTACGGCTGCGCGGTCATGGTCTCGACGCCCGCGGCGAGGATCACCACACCTGCGATCGCAGCGACCGCGGCGTCGCGGATCCGTGGTGACAGCCTCGCCTCGATCAGAGCGAGCGCGGTCCGCGCGGCCCACACCACGCCGACCGCCGCGGCGATGCAGATCGTGGGGAGCGCGGGCATCCAGTGCTTCTCGGCGCCGAAGATCGGCGTTGTGCCGAGGAAGAACGGGCCGATCGAGGCGGCCGCCGAGAGGGCGAGCAGGAGCACCGGCGCGCGCGTGCGATCCGGGAGATCCTTGCGCTTGCCGATCCACAGCCCGGCGCCCACCGCGGCGCTCGCGAGCGTGGCGACCGGCACGGTGTACAGCGTGGTGACGAGCGCGACGTGCCACGGGAACCGCGGCGCGTTCCAGTTCTGACCGAGGTACTCGAAGTTGTAGTGCACGTGGGTCATGTGGAACTTCAGCCACGCCTGGAGGTGAGCCAGCGTGTCGAACCACAGCCACGGCCACAGCGCGATCAAGGTCGCCGGGCCGAGCACCGCCACCGAGACGATCATGCGCCAGCGATGCAGCACGATCCCGCGCCACCGCCCGACGCGGAACCCGACGATCGCGTAGTGCGCACCGAGGGCGAATGGCAGTAGCACCGCGGTGTGCTTGGTCGCCAGCGCGAGACCGAACGCCACGCCGACCTGCCACGGCCATCGTCTGCCGTCGAGACAGCGCCAGTACGCGTACACCGTGGCGAACCACATCGTCATGATCGGCGCGTCGAAGCACGCGAGCCCCGCGTGGAACATCACGCGTGGCAGCAGCATCACGAGCAGGCCCGCGACGATGGCTTCGGTGAAGCCCCACAGCGACAGCACCATCGCGTAGACCAGCAGCACCAGCACGCCCTGGAGCAGCGCGCTCGGCAGCCGATACGAGGTCACCTCGCCGAGCACGCCGGAGAACAGCTTGTGCGACAGCCCGAACATCGTCTTCACGAGCGGCGGATGCT
>JAYVRN010000577.1:0-15556 GCA_043776275.1 Myxococcales bacterium
GTGCCGGTGTTGCCGATGCAGCGGTAGTTGTAGACGCCGAGATCGGTGACCTCGACGATCTGCTTCGCGCGCAGCATCGGCGCCGCCTCGGCGAGCGACTTGATGATCGAGCAATCGCCGAACATCTTGGTCCGCAGCGCGCCGCCCGAGCGGAACGGCATCCCGTTCAGCGGCATCACCGCCGTCACCGGATCGGTGACGCCGGGGCTCGTGGGACCCATCGTGTACTGGACCTGGTAGAGATCGAGCCAGCCCCGGCAGGTGGTCACCGCGGGCTCGACGACAATCACGTCCACGGCGGCGCTGGCGAGGGCGTTGCCGTCCACGTCGAACGCCGTGGCGGTCAGGGTGGCCGGACCCGTGTTCGCGAGCGCGGCGGTGGCGTGGCCCTCGGCATCGAGGTCGCCGAGCACCGTGGTCTCGAGGGTGAGCTCCACCCGCGCGGGCGCGCCGACGACGTCCACGTCGACCGGGACCGATGCGATCAGCGCGCCACTCGTGCCGAGGCTGTCGCGAGCGAACATCGCGCCTGGTTCGGGCTGCGTGATCGCGAGGCTCACACCCTCGTCGGCGCCAGGCTCGCTGCTGCAGGCGGCGAACCACAGCGCGACGGTCAGGACGAGGCAGGCGGAGCGCATGTGGGGCATCGAGCCACCAACGGTGCCCTCGGGTCAAGCGACACGTTCGGCCACGGGGTGTAGATTTCGGCGATGCGCACCATCGGGATCGTGCTTGGCGCCGTGGCGGCCGCCGTCCTGGTGCGCGGTGCAGCGTGCCGCGAGGACGCACCGCCGCTGCGGTTCGCCACGTTCAACATCGAGGACTTCCCGAAGGATCGGCGCCAGATCGAGGGGGCGTTCGACGAGATGAAGCGCCTGGACGTCGGGTTCATCGCGGTGCAGGAGATCACCGATCCGGCGCTGTTCACGGCCGAGGCGGCGAACCGGCTGGGCGGCGCCTGGCAGTTCGCGGCGATCGACACGGCGCCACCACCGGCAGGCCTCGTGCACCCCACGCACCACCTCGGCGTGCTGTTCGATCGCCGCCGGTGGACGCTCGTCGACACGACGACGCACGACGAGACGCGGCTCGGCTCCACGCACAAGCCGACGCTCGAGGTCCGACTGCGCCCTGCCGGTGGCGGCGAGGTCCTGCGGATCCTGGTGGTCCACCTGAAGGCCGGCGGTGAGCACGTGCAGATCCGCGCGCAGCAGCAGCTGGCCCTCGCGCGGATCGTCGAGTATCGAAACGAGCGGACGATCGTCCTCGGCGACTTCAACGCCACGAGCGAGGCCGATCGCGCGAGCCTGGCGGCGCTGGCGCGTCGCACGAACCTGGTGTGGGCGAGCGAGGATCTCGTATGCAGCGCGTTCTGGTCACGCGATGACGGCTGTTTCCGATCGCGCCTCGATCACGTGCTGATGTGGCAAGCCCCGGCAAGGGTGGAGGCCACCGGGGGGTGTGCCACGCATGGGTGCGGTTGGGAGGCCAGCTGCCCCACCTATGTGGCGCAGGTCTCGGACCACTGCCCGGTGGTCGTCACGGTCGAGTAGCGCACGCAACGTACAGTCGAATGTTGCGACCGCGCGCACCGTGCACCCCACTCACCAAGAGTAAGGAGTCCTCATGAACACTCGCCTGTGCTCGGTCACCGTCACCGGCATCGCCATGGTCCTCGCGGTCGCGGGCTGCAGCGACGACCCCGTCTCGTACTCGGCCCCCGTCGGTATCAACCTGAAGGCGAAGTCTGCTGACACCACGAACGGCGTGGTCAGCGACGAGAAAGGCATCACCACGGAGTCCGGGAATCCGTTCGGTGCGTTCATCACGGATGCCAAGCAGCGGCTCGGCGGTAAGGATCCGTCCGCGATCTCACTCGACAAGGTCGAGTTGTTCCTGGGCGCGGGCTCCACCAATGTGACCAAGCTCGGCGAGGTGTTCGATGGCACGGTAGAGGTGCTGTTTCAGATCAACGACACCAACAATAGTTATCCCGCGGCGAGTGGCGCGGTCCCGGCCGCGACCGGTGCCGGCCCGACGGAGCTCGGCGCAGCGTTCGACAGCGGCGCACTTCCCGAGTTCGACTACCTGAAGCTCCTCAACGGCAGCTTCAAGGTCGTCACGCGTGGGCCGGCGGCGAGCGGCTTCACCACCAAAGGCGCGGACGCAGATCTCCAGATCACGCTCACGTTCGCGGCGTTCGAGTAGCGGCGAGAGTTCAGAACCGCTCGCTCTGACGTTTCATCCAGTACAGGCGGTGCAACGTGTGGAGCACGAACCGCGGCGCGAGCCAGTCCTGCCCCTGATCGCCGCGCAGGTCCCTGATCGCCTGACGTACGCCAGCGAGCGTGCGGTGGGATGCGGCGTTCAAGTAGCGTGGGAAGATCATGCACTCGGCGCCGCGCGTGAACCCGAGATCCGCCTGCGGCGTGCGGCCTTCGATCAGCTCGACGATCGGCGCGAACAGATCGACGTCGGCGGAGGCGGCGCCGGCGAGCGACCCCCACATCCGCGGGTTGACCTCGAGGAGGACGTAGCTGCCGTCGGCTCGCCGCATGAAGTCCGCACTCGCGAAGCCGGTCCACCGTAGCGTCTCGAACGTCGCGAGCGCGATCGCGAGCAGGGCCGGGTCCGCGATCGACCGCAGGTGGATCGCGCCGCCGATCCGGGGCGGATGTTGCTCGAGCTTCTCCGCCGGGTAGATCCGCAGGGCGCGCCCCGCGTGGAACACCCCACCGACGAGGTAGGTCGGGCCGGGCACGAGCTCCTGGGCCACCCAATCGCCGCCCAGCGTCCGTGCGCGTTCCACCGCCTCGTCGAGCGCCGCCGCGGTCTCCACGATCCGCACGCGGCGGCCGCCGCTGCCGATCGCGCCCTTGATCACGCAGGGCAGGGGCATCGTGTGGGTGGCGCCAAGCCGATGCTGCTCGGGCACGGCGATCCCGTGGCCAGCCATGTGCTCGATCAGCGTGTGCTTGTTCCCGAGCAGTCGGCGCTGCCACGCGTCGACGGATGGGAATACGCGATCCGCCCACGGTGGATCGAGATCCCAGAGCAGCGCCATCGCCGCCTCGGTGAGTGGCAGGACGCGGTCGAACGCGCCCGCCGTGACCAGCTGATCGAGCTGCGGCGCGAGCTGCGGATCCTCGATCGCCGGCCCCGATCGCCAGTGCTGCGTGCCTCGCCGGCAGCTCGCCGTGGTGCCATTTGCCGTGAGCACCGTCACCGCGTGGCCGGCGTGCTCGAGCGCACGCGCGAGCACCATGGTCGCGTGCCAGCCCTCCTCGACGAGCAACAGCTTCAGACCTCGTGGTGGCCGGGGCACGCACGGCGATAGTCTGCTCGTGAGACGCTCGGATCAAGCTCGTGCTTCGAATGCTCCTTCATGCACTGATGTTCACCGTCTACGTGAACCGGTACCTCGGCGGGCTCGTCCTGCGCGTCGTCCGCGGCAAGCGCGAGGTCACGGTGGAGGACTTCGAACCGACCGTGACCGTCGTGATCCCGCTCTACAACGAGGGAGCAGCGATCCAGGAGACCTTGCGGAGCGTGCTGGCCTCGGACTACCCCGCGGACAAGCTCCTGGTGATCTGTGTCGACGACTGCTCGCCCGACGACAGCTACCAGCAGGCGTGCGACGTCGCGCGCGCCGATCCGCGCCTGACGGTGCTGCGCAACCGCGTCAACGTCGGTAAGCGCGCGTCGATCAATCGGGCGGTTCGCACGTCCGAGAGCGAGATCCTGATCTCGGTGGATTCGGATGTGGTGATCGATCCCGATGCGGTGCGCCAGCTGGTCCGGCGGTTCAACGGTCCGCGGATCGCCGCTGTCGGAGGCTGGGTCGACGTGCGCAACAAGCACGACAACTGGCTGACCCGCATGCAGGTCCTGAAGTACTGGTACGCGTACTACGTCGTGAAGAACGTCGAGCGCGCGTTCCAGACGGTGATGTCGGTCTCGGGCTGCCTCGCCGCCTACCGGCGATCGGTGCTCGTGGAGCTGCTACCGATCCTCGAGGACCGCGCGATCCTCGGCGTGCCGATCAAGTACGGCGAAGATCGGTACCTGACCCGGCAGATCGTGAAGGCGGGATATCTCACCACCGTGACCCTCGATGCGCGGTGTCGGACGTTCGTGCCGACCACGCTCGGTGCGTACTTCGCCCAGCAGCTCCGGTGGCGCCGCTCGAACATCGTCGACTACACGGCTGGTTGCACCCACGTGTGGCGGCTCAACCCCCTGGTCGCGATCAGCTACTTCTCGATGGCGGTCGTGCTGCTGCTCTATCCGATCGGCGTGGTCCGCGCGCTGACCGCCCACAAGCTGTTCCCGGCGATCTGGGTGCACCTGACGCTGCTCACGCTCTACGGCATGTACTACCGGTATCGCGTTCGCGACTGGCCTGCGCACGAGCGGGTCAGCCTGTTCTCGTACATCCCCCATGCCCTGGTGATGCCGATCACGAGTGGGCTCCTCATCCCGCTCGCGCTGTTCACGCTCGACTCCGCGAGCTGGGAGACCCGCGGCCACGTCACAACATCGTGGCGACGACCAGATCCCGCGAGCCGCTGCGAACCGACGTGAAGTAGAGCCGACATCCGTCCGCCGAGAGATGCGGCGAGCTCTCCGCCCCGGTGGTGTTCAGCGACGTCAGCAGGACGGAGTTGCCGAAGGCGAAGCCGAGCGCGGGCCGGGTCGCGTAGTACAGCACCCCCGGGTCCATGCCGCTCGCTCCATAGACCAGCACCAGCTCGTTCTGCGTCAGCGTGGGGCCGTTGACGACCTCAGCCGACGCGGCGACCAGGGGGAGCGCAGAGCCGAACGATTGGGTGATGGTGTTGCGTGAGCCGACGGAGATCCGCAGCGCCCCGGAGATCTCGGCGACGTAGTACAGCCGGAGTAGATCGGTCGAGAGGTGGGGATCGACCTGCGTGCCCGGATCGTTCACTCCAGCGACGTACATCTGATCCACCGAGAACGTCCCGCTGGTGCCCGGGCGCGCGGCGCGCCACAGATCGAAGCCACCCGCGCCGCCCGGGCGATTGGAGGCGAAGAAGGCACGCGTCGCATCCGCGCTGACGAACACCTTGCCCTCGGTCTCTCCGCTGTTCAGGCTCGACTCGGTCACCGCCAGGCCGAACGCAGCCGTGGGGTTCGAGCGCGTGGCAGAATACACGTCGGTGCCCCGCGTGAAGTAGATCGTCAGCTCGTCTGGCGAGAGGAAGGGGTGGTCTTCATCGGCGCTCGTGTTGAGTGAGGCGAGCGCCACCGGCGCGCCGAACACGGGGTTGGTCGCCCATCGCATCATGCAGGTCGCGGGCTCGAGCGCATCGGCCCCGGCCTCAGGTGACGCCGCGTCGGCGTCGTCAGCCGCGGCGTCCGTGGGGAAGCTCGTGACCGGATCGTCGATCCCGAGGAGCTGCCGACAGCCGGAGAGGGCGATCAGCAACAGGACAGCTCGGAACCGCACCGCCCCAGGTTACCAGACCCAGGCGCGTGCCCTCCACCGAATCATCCCGGCCGAGATGCGCACGGTCGTGCGCGATGCCCTGGACCGCGATGCCGTGGACCGCGATCGTGAGCGGCGATACCGGGATGCCGTCGGCGCGGGATCACTCGAACGCGGAGAACGTGAGGGTGACGTCGAGGTCGGCGCGTGCGTCGAGGTCGGCGAAGCCGCGTGCCGCGGTACCGCGCGCGACCACCTTGAAGTTGCCGCCGAGGAGCTTCAGGTAGTCGAACTCGGTGAGCGCGCCCGAATCGAAGGCCGGGGCAAGCTGGAGCGTGCTCCCCGTGGCGGCATCGACGAGCCCGGTGGCGACCCCGTAGCTGTTGTTGCTGTCGTTGATCAGGAACACCACGGCGACGTTGCCGCCGAAGACCTCGCTCAGGCGCGTGACCCCGGTCGAGGCCTCACCCAGGGCGATCATCGCGTCCTCCACCACGATCGCGGTCGGCGATCGCCCGGCGAGCTGATCCTTGGCGGCGGTCACGAACGCGCCGTAGGGGTTGCCCTGCTCGGTGGTGATCATCTTGTCGTCGGTGACGAGGCCGTTGGCGGCCTCGGAGGACTTCGCGGTCAGGCTGATGCCAACCGGTGCGGAGTACGTCACGGGCGGGTTGGTGCATGCCGCCGCGACCACCATCGAGAGCGACGAGAGTGACAAGGCGAGGATGCGAGTCGTCATGCAGGTGAGACGGATCCCGCACCGCGCGCATTCTAAGGTGCCCGGGTCCCCAGGCGGGACGCGGGCTTGGGCGTTCGAACCCGGTTCGCGCGACCTAGCTGCCGAGCGCAGCGAGCGTCTCGCGCACGCCCACGTAGCCGCCCCGATAGAACATCCACCAGCCCGCCATCATCGTGCCGTGGCCGACGAGGATGCCGACGTGGCTCCACATCTCGACGACGTCGGAGTGGTGCGAGACATAGCGTCTCCAGTGGAACACCTCGTCGACGAGGCTGTACACGAACGACAGCACCGTGAGCACGAGCGCGGGCACCGCGGCCGCGGGATGGTTGTACGCGAGCACGAGCAGCACGCAGCTGCCCACGCCGCAGAAGATCGTGATGTGGTGCACGAGCTGCTCGCCGCCGCGGAGCACGTCTTTGTAGACGGTGCGATGCCCGATGGTGTCGACCGCGATCGAGACGGTGAAGATCGCCGCGCCGCCAGGAACCCACCACGCCTCGGCAGGGAACGTCACACCGTGTAGGTGACCCGCGATCAGGAACCCACCCGTCGAACCCACGAGGCCCAGCATCATGCCGACCCAGCCCACGTAGACCAGCCAGTCGATCCGATCGAACTCCCGGATCCGGCCCACGTAGATGGCCAGCGCCGAGCGGCGGAGGGAGCCGTCAGAGGGTGGGGACATCTTCAAACCGGAGCGTGAGGGTGGGGACGTTCGCGCGGGCGGACACGAGGCGGATGGGCGTGGAGATCGCGAGGCGCCCGAGTGCCGCGGTGACCAGGCCGAGCTTCGCACGGGTGCTCACGACTGCGCGGCCGGCGGTGACGTCACAGTCGGCGCGAAGGATCCGCTCGCCGATCGCGGCATACACGCGGCGAGCGGCTATCACCGCACCTGCAGCTCGCCACGGCAGCGTGGGGACGCCGCGGTCGCCAGAACGATAGTAGCGATCGGCGATCGCGAGCAGCTCGCGGACGGTGTGTGCGATCGGTGTTCGGGAGTTCGCGGGTAGCGGTCGCCCGAGGTCGCCCGCGAGGCCCGCAGCGCCGTGCTGTGCGAGAAGGTCGTCGGGGAGATACAGCCGCCCGCGCTCCCAATCCTCCGCGACATCGCGGCAGATGTTGGTGAGCTGCATCGCGATGCCGAGGTGCGCGGCGTGGACGAGCGCGGCCTCGTCCTTGACGCCGAACACGTGCGACATCATCAGGCCGACCACCCCGGCCACGCGCCACGCATAGAGCCGGAGCTCGTCGACGCTCGCGTACCGGGTGTCGCGGGCGTCCATCGCCATCCCGGCGAGCAGCTCGTCCGGATAGTGGCGAGGGATCTGGCGCGCGTGTGCGACCTCGCCGAACGCCGCGAGCACCGGATCGGCGGCGGTGCCGGCATAGGCACCGTCGAGCTCGTCGGCGAGGCGCGCGAGCGCTTCGGAGAGCCTCGCGCCATCGGGGTCCACGAGCTCGTCGACGGCGTCGTCCGCGCGGCGACACCAGGTGTAGACCACCGCGGTCTGGTCCCGGAGCCGGCGGCCGAGCAGTCGGCTCGCCAGCGCGAAGCTCTTCGAGTGGTGCGCGATCGTTGCGCGCGCCACCTGGGCGGGCGCGTGAGGTACCACCGCCAACGAGCTCATCCGAGCACACCCGCAGCGAGAGAGAGGTTCGCCGTGTGAGAGGCCTCGAGCTGGAAGTCCTTCGCGATCGAGGAGTACGTGGCCTTGGCGCCGTTGATCACGCCCGGCACGCCCGCACCTGGATGGGTCCCGGCGCCCACGATGTAGAGACCGGGGATCCGGGCGTCCTTGTTGTGCGGGCGGAAGTAGGCGCTCTGCGTCAGCTTGGGGGCCACGCTGAACGCCGAGCCGAGGTGGCTCGCGAGCTGGGTCTGGAAGTCCGTGGGCGTGAACTGCCGGCGCACCACCACGTGCTTGCGCAGATCGGGGAGCAGGCGCTCGAGAGCGGTCAGGATGCGGTCGCCGTAGGCCTCCGCGATCGCGGGCCAATCGAGCGGTGCGTTGCCGAGGTGGGGGACGGGCGAGAGCACGTAGAACGCACCGCCGCCGGGCGGCGCCAGCGAGGGATCCGTGACGTGCGGCGCGTGCAGGTAGAGCGAGAAGTCCTCCGGCAGCGTCTTGCCGTGGAAGATGTCGTCGAGCAAGCCGCGATAGCGCGGGCCAAACACCACGGTGTGGTGCGCGATCTCTTCGCGGTAGTCGCGGTCCGTGCCGAAGTACAGGACGTACAGCGACATCGACCACGTCATCTTGTCGAGCTTCTTCACCATCCGCTTGGCGGCAGGGACCTCGGCGTACAGCGCATCGTAGGTGTGGCGTAGATCCGCGTTCGAGACCACGAGATCGAAGGACTCGTCGGGGCGACCGGGGCTGGTGACCAGGTGCTTGTTGCCAGCAGCGATCCGGATCTTGCTCACCGGCGCGTCGAGGCGCAGCTCCCCACCCAGCTCGGTGAACAGCTTCACCAGGCCAGCGACCAGCGAGCCGGTGCCGCCCTTGGGGAAGAACACGCCCCACGTGCGCTCGAGGTAGTGGATGAGCGTGTAGATCGAGGAGGTCTCGTACGGGTTGCCGCCGACGAGCAACGAGTGAAACGAGAGCGCCTCGCGCACATGCTCGTCCTTCACGTACTTCGCGACGGTCGAATACACGGAGCGATCGGCGCGCAGCGCGGCGAGCTGAGGTGCCACGCGCAGCATGTCGGAGAACCGGGGGAAGGGCGTGTGCGCGAGCTTGGTGTAGCCGGTCTCGAACACGCGCCGCGAATAGTCCACGAACTTCAGGTAGCCATCGCCGTCGGCGTGCCGGCGTGCGCGGATCTGGGCGAGCATGTGATCGGCATCGCCGTCGTAGTCGAACGAGGCACCGTCCTCGGTCCAGAACAACCGGTAGAACGGCTTCACCGGCAGCATCGTGACGTAGTCCGCCATGTTGCGGCCGCACAGCTCGAACAGCTCCTCGATGCAGTGGGGTGCCGTGATCACCGTGGGCCCGGCATCGAACGTGAAACCCTGTTCGCGATAGACGTACGCGCGCCCGCCCGGCTGGTCACGGGCCTCGAACAGTGTGACGCGCACGCCCGCCGCGGCGAGGCGAATCGCCGCCGCGATGCCGCCGAAGCCCGATCCGATCACCGCCGCTCGAAGGTCGCGCTCAGCCATAACTGTGCTCCATGCGTTCCAGCTCGCTCGCGAGCTGGCGGGTGACGGGGCTCGCTCCCACGGCGGCCACGAGTGCGTCCAGCGCATCCGCGAGCCCCGCACGGATCTGCGCGCGTCCAAACGTTCCGGTCTCGGCGATCAGTTCATCGGCGAGCGCATCGGCGTCGCCGGTCCCCGCGGCCACGAGGCGCGCGGTCCCCACGAGCCGCGACCACGCGAACACATCGGCCTGTGCGAGCCACGCCCACGGCCACGTCGGCCGCTGTGAGCGCAGGTCCTCGTGGCCCTTGGGGCGGCGCGCGGGTGAGGCGAGCGAGCCGAGGTCGTCGAGCATCTGCAGCGCGACCCCCACGCTCTCACCGAACTGCGCCACCGCCGCGGTCACCGGTTCGGCGGCACCGGCGGCGAGCGCTCCGAGCTGGGCGGCGAGGGCGCATAGCGCACCGGTCTTGAGGCGCGTGGTGGCGGAGACCACCGGCGTGACGTCGTGGATCGCGAGCTCGGTGATCGGCGTGGCGAGATCGAGCGCTTGACCCTGGTGGCAGCGAACCAGCGTGGTGGTGATCGTGCGGTACGCCGCCAGCTCGGCCGCGGGATCGAGGCCGAGGTGTCCGAGCTCGGCGACGGCCCAGAAGTACATCCACGAGCCCGTGTTGATCGCGAGCGGGGTCCCGATCAGGTGGTGCAGGGCGGGGGCACCGCGACGGAGATCTGAGCCGTCCTCGACGTCGTCGATGATCAGCGATCCGGCGTGGAGCAGCTCGATGATCAGGGCGAGCCGATCGGGCAGCCGCTCCGGTGCGCCGCCGCCGAGAGCCCAGCCCGCCTCGACGATCATCGAGCGGAGTGCCTTGCCCGGCCGTGACAGGAACTCCTCGGCCGGGCCGATCAGGGCGCGGTGCCAGACCTCGCTCGGGACCGAAGGATCGAGCGCGGTGGCGCCGCCCGGACCCACCCCACGCTCGAGCGCGGACTGGGAGTTGGGCGTGGTGGCGAGCCTCCTCACGTGGCGGCTCCTCGCAACATGTGGCGCAGCGACAGGCCGCGTGGCGGCCGACCGATCACGATCCGTGCGCGATCCATCCGCGTGGTCTCGAGCGCGTAGAACCGGCGGATCGCAGCCTCGGGCAGCCGGTAGAAGCGCTCGAGCACGTGGTAGCGGTCCGCGGGCGCGAACCAGTGATAGAGCATGCGGTTGAGGCGCAGCGCGAACGCGAGCTGCGCGCGGTGCCGGGCGGCGAAGGCCTCGAGCGGTGGGCCGAACACTTCGCCCGGGCCGCGCGCGGCGAGGAACGCGGCGAGCCGCGCGGCGATCGGGAACGAGTACCCGGTGACCGGATGGAACCAGCCGCCGCCATAGCCCGCGAGGAGCGGCGCCTGCAACGGCGGCAGCTCGTACCGCCAGGGGAGCGGGATCACACCCACCTCCTCGCGCGCGACGCGGGTGGGGACCCAGCCGTGCGGGGCGAGGTAGTCCGCGATCCGCGCGCGCAGCATGCCGACGTCGAGGTAGGCGCTGTCGCTGAAGTACGTGTCCTCGACGAGCAGCCGATCCGGGGCGAGCGGGAGCACGTAGACGAACCGGAACCCGTCGAGCTGCGCGACGGTGGCATCCATCAGCATCGGGCGCTCGAGCCCGTGCGGACGCTCGAGGACGAGCTCCTGGCCGAGGAACTTCTGCCATCCGCACGCCGTGCGGGGGCCGGCGTCCGGACCGCGGGCGTCGATCACCGTGGTCGCATCGATCCGGGTGACAGCGCCGGAGGCGGTGCGCACCATGACGTGATCGGCGGCAGCCTCGAGCACCGTGGTGTCGAGCAAGAGCTGTGAGCCAGGCGCGTCGAGCGCCACGGTCACCGCGGCGGCGAGGCGCTCGCTGGTCACGCACGCATACGGAGAGTCGAGGCGGCGTGTGTGGGCGGGGAAGGCGACGTCGTAGCCGTCCCAGCGGTGCGCCACCAGCGGATCGATCCAGGGCGCGATCTCCGCGTCCACATCCCCCGCGTGGAAGCACCAGGTGTGGTTCCCACCGATCGCCGCGCCGCGCTCGATCATGACGATCCGCGCATCGGAACGCACGTGCCGCAGCGCCAGCGCCACGAGCCCGTTCTGCAGGCCGCCGCCGACGAGCGCGTAGTCCGCGAAAACGTTCACAGGCGTTCGACGCCCTGAGGTGTCGCCGGGTTACAGGCACGGAAGGTCACGGGATCAACACCTCGGCGGCGGCCAGATAGCGGCGTGCCTTCTGCCTGGCGAGCTCGTTGCCGAGCCTGCGTTCCGGCCACCTGCTGACGTCCGCGGCGAGCACGCGCTCGAGGGTCGCGGTGAACAGGGCGCGGTCCTTGCGGGCCACGGCGGTGCCGCGCGCGTACATCACGTCCACGATCAGCGCGCCGTCCCCGGCGAGGGCACGCGCGCGATCGAACGCGGCCTGGCCATCGGTGGTGCCGAACATCGCGCCACGCCCGGCCTCGAGCGTGGCGGCCAGGATCTCGGCGTCCGCATCGTGGAAGCCTGGCGCCAGCTCGGCGCACCGCTTGAGCATCGCCTCGACGCCGGGAAGCCGCATGAAGTTCCGCAGCGGATCGAGCGCGATCAGCACCGCGCCCGTCGTCGCGATCCACAGCAGCGGACCGACCTGCGCCTTGGTCGCGGTGGGGAGCCGCGCGAGCACAGCGTCCGGACCGTTCGCGACCGCCGCGCGCCACGGCGCGGGCAGGAGCGCGGTCTCGAGGGCCGCGCACTGGACGAGCAGTGGGCGGAGCCGCGCCGCGATCTTGTCTGCCTCCGCATCCCGCGCGGCGAGCTTGGCGTCCTCCCAGTCATCGAACACGAAGGCCACCGCGTACTGGCAGTACGCCTCGGCGTGCATGGTCTTGAAGCCGCCGTGCTCGGGATACGCGAGCGAGAACGCCTCGAGCTGGAGCACGCCGCCGGGGAGCGCCTCGCGCGCGAGCTGGAGGTCGATCTGCCGCCGCGCCGCCTCGGTCGACTTCTGGAGGATCCGGTACGTGCTCGACGCAGCTTGCTTGTTGATGAACGAGCTGCAACCGGTGGCGAGCGCGAGCCACGCGATCAGGGGAAACGTGATGCGATTCATCGGGTCCTCTCGGTCAACCGGCCGCCAGCAGCGCGCGGATCGCGCCCGGGCGCACGATCGGCTGGCGCTCGGTGACCAGGCGCTCGATCAGGTCCGCGGCGGAAGGTGCCGCGTCGAAGCTCGCCATCTCGCGGGCGATCACCGCCACGCGCTCGTGGAACCGCGGCTCGGCGAGCACGCGCCGGATCGCGCGGCGCAGCTTGCGCGCAGAGGGCCGGCCGGTGCGGACGTCGATCCCCACGCCGCTCCACGCCACGCGCGCCGCGATCTCGGGCTTCTCTTCGCTGCCGCCCGCCACCACGAGCGGCACCCCATGCCGCAGCGCGATCTGTACGCCGCCGTACCCGCCGTTGGTGACCACCACCGAGAGCAGCGGCATCAAGAGGTGATACGGCACGAACGGCGTCACCCGGGCGTTCGCGGGGAGCGCAGACATGCCAAGCGTCTCGGGGCCGGCGAACGGACGCCCGGTGGTGACCACCACGAGCGCATCCTCGTGCGCGAGTGCGCGGAGTGCGGGCCGCAGCAGCTCGCGCGGATCGGTGGCGAGCGTGCCTTGGGTGACGAGCACGATCGGCGTCCCGCGCTGCTTCGCGGCCACCAGGTCTCCCCACCAGTCGGGCAGCGCGGCGGGCGGCGCGCTGGGGACCAGCGGGCCGATGAAGTGGACCTGCGGCGGCAGATCCGAGCGCGGGTACTCGAACGAGGGCACCGTGGGCTGGAGGAACAGCTGCGGCGAGAGCACGTCGAAGTACGTGCCCGTGGTGGGCGCGAGGCCGGCGACCTGGCGCTCCGCCTGATAGCGGCGCGTGGTCTCCTTGAACAGGACCTTCTGCACGAGCCAGGTGATCGTTCGCGTGCGCGCGCGATCGCGGACGTCCTTCGCCGGCGGCTGCGCCGAGCCGAACGGCGCGGTGTCGATGCTCGGGATGACGAGCGCGCTGACCCCGAGGCCCACCCACGGCAGGCCACGCTTCTCGTGGAGCAGGGCCGCGCCGAGGTGCGCCTGATCGGCGATCACGAGGTCCGGGCCGAACGCATCCACCGTTGCCTCGAGATCGCGCAGCTGCGCGGCCATCGGCGAGATGAACATCGCATCGAGCTGCGCCTTGACGCGCGCGAGGCCGCGCTTGCCTCGCAGCACCGGCAGCGCGGCCTCGACATCGGCATCATCCCAATCGATCCCGGGTGCCATCGGCACGTGCGTGGCCCCGGCGCGCTCGATCGCGGATGCGAACTTGGTGGCGGCATACCAGGCCACCACATGGCCGCGCGCGACGAGCTCGCGCACCACCATCAGCATCGGCTGCACATGGCCGGTCAGGGGCACGGTGGCCACCAGCACGCGCATCGTCACGCGAGCTCCTCGGCGAGGGTCCGCGCGAGCCCGGAGCGCCATGGCCGGATCGGCAGGCCCAGCTCGCGCGCCAGCGTGGTGTCGAGCACGCTGTACGCAGGCCGGCGTGCAGGGGTGACGTACTCGGCGGTGGTGATCGGCACCACGCGCTCGCACGGGATCGTCCGGTACATCCGCACGCCCTCGACGATCGCCGCCGCGAACTCGTGCCAGGTGGCCGCTCCGTCGCCGCAGACGTGCACGCAGGGCGGCCGATCTGGCATCGCCGCGAGCGCGATCAACGCATCTGCGAGATCGGGTGCCCAGGTCGGCCGGCCGTGCTGATCGGCGACCACGCGGAGCTGGCGGTCGCGGAGCGCGAGGCGCGTGATGGTGTGGACGAAGCTCGGACCCGCGGCGGCGAACATCCACGAGGTCCGCACCACCGTGCCGCCGGCGTCGCGCACCCGCTGCTCGCCCTCCGCCTTGCTGCGGCCATAGGCGTTCAGCGGGGCAGGGATGGCGCCCTCGGCGATCGGGCGCGCACCCTCGCCATCGAACACGTAGTCGGTGGAGACGTGCAGGAGCGGTACGCCACGCTCCGCGCACGCACACGCCACGAGCCCGGCGGCCCGGGCGTTGACCTCGGAGGCCAGCGCGGGCGCGAGCTCGGCGGCGTCGACCCCGGTGAACCCGGCGGCGTTGATCACGACATCGGGTGCGTGGGCGGCCAGCGCCGCCTCGATCGCGCCGGGGTCGCGAATGTCGAGCTTCGATCGCGGCAGTGCGATCACCGTGTGCGCGCCGCCGCGGCGCACGAGGCTGCGACCGAGCTGGCCGCCGCCGCCGGTCACCAGCAGCTTCATCGCACCACGCTCGTCGGGATCGTCAGCTCCGCGTCGGATAGGTACGGCGCGGCTGCATCGCGCGGCGACATCAGCGGCGCACCGTCGAGCGGCCAGCGGATCCCGATCGCCGGATCGTCCCAACGGACCGCGCGCTCGTGCTCGGGCGAGTACGACTCGGTGACCTTGTACGCGAGGTCCGCGTCGGACACCGCGTAGAAGCCGTGCGCGAACCCGGGCGGCACCCAGAGCTGGCGATGATTGGCCGCCGAGAGCGTCGTGCCCACCCATTCGCCGAACGTGGGCGAGCCTCGGCGCACGTCGACCACCACATCGAACACCTCGCCGCGCGTGACCCAGACCAGCTTGCCTTGGGATCTGGCCACCTGATAGTGGAGCCCGCGCAGCGTGCCGCGCGCCGAGGACGACAGGTTGTCCTGCACGAACGCCGACCCCACGCCGATCCCGGCAGACGCGTACCGCGCCGCGTGGAAGGTCTCCACGAACCAGCCGCGGGCGTCGGCGTGGACGGCGGGCTCCACGATCAGCACGCCTGGCAGCGCGGTTTCGCGGGTGTTCATCGGCACCTGAGTTGGATGAACGTTTTGGCGCCCGGGTTACAGCGGGGGCGGGCGGGCCGGATCCGGACTCGTGCACCCGGGTACGGGTCCGTTACCGGTGTCGTCCTTGCGCAGCGTCTGGATCGCCTGCAGCAACCCGGCCGGTCTGCGCCACGAGGCGAGCAATCTCCGCGCACCAGCGGATCGCCCGGTCCTTGGACGGGGTTGGCTTCATTTTGTTGCGACTCCCAGCGGCCCGCGTACGTCCGGATCGGTACACACTCGGACCCGGAGGAAACGTATGAATCTCAAGCATCTGGTAGCGGGCTTCGTGCTCGCCGGTACCCTCGGC
>JAYVRN010000578.1:0-15548 GCA_043776275.1 Myxococcales bacterium
CGCGAGCAGCGGCACCAGCACGAGAGCGAGTGCGGCGCGCATGAAGTACCTCCGATGTGACTCGTTGGTGCAGCGCGCTCGTGGAATCCGTCACCGAAACCAAAACCGGCGAGGTTTCCCTCGCCGGCCAGCATCGTCAGGACGTCTTGATCAGTTCAGTTCGCGGAGGTGACGCAGTACGCGACCGTGTGGGTCTCGGGCGGTGGCGTCGAGGCATCCTCGGTCTTGAGGATGAAGTTCTGCGACGTCGGGCACTTCATCGCGTCCTTGATGATGTGCCAGCACGGCTTGTTGGTCAGGCCGGCGTTGCACTCGGGGAGGACGTTCTCGGTCTGGGTCGGCTTGCCGTAGTTCGAGACATACGACACCGAGCAGTCATACTGATCGCCCGGGGTGTTCGGGTCGACGTCGGCGAGCTTGCCTTCGATGCACGGATCGCCGAGGACGGTCTTCAGCAGCTGCGCGATCAGCACGAGGCCGTCGGTCAGGTTCTGCTGGCAGATCGACGTGAACGTCGAGCGGTTCGGGAACTGGTCGAGCAAGAACTTGATGCGGGTCGGGGGATCCGCGACCTCGAGGTTGGTGGCACCCTGGTAGCTGCACGAGTGCGCGAGCGCCTGGATCGCCGTGCCGCCGCCGGGCGGGGTGCGGAGCTCGGTCTGGAACGGCTCGGTGGTGCCCATGATGCCGGCGACGATGACCTTGCCGGGGTCGGTCTTCAGCTTCTTCAGAAAGTCGACGTAGACCGAGACCTTCTCGAGGTACGCCGAGTTGTCGTTCGGGTGGCACTGGCCCTTGGTGCCAACCTGGTTCATCTGGTCGCTGGTGGCGCCGCCCTGGTCACAGGTGATGCCGAACCGCGTGCAGCGGAACGACTGCTGCGGGCCCTGCGCCGGGTTCTCGGGGGCGAGCAGCGTCGAGTGCGACATCGTGCAGTCATCCTCATCGGCGATGAAGATCACGGCGAGGTACGCATCGGGGCGGAGGAAGCCGGCGTTGGCCGGGTTGTTGTTGAGCGCGCGCTTCATCGCCTCGAGGTGCTGCTCGAAGCCGCAGCCACCCGCGCCGACCTTGGCCATCTGGCCGAACACGGCGTCGAGGTTGCCGGTGTAGTTCTTGGTCCGGCTGCCGTCGGTCTGCTTGATGTCCGAGATGAACGTGCCGGTGACGGCCGCGCCCGAGGTCTGCAGATTTCCGCTCTTGCCGGTGCCAGAGCAGCCGCCGTTGCCGATCTGGCCGATCGCCGCGCCGGGGGCCGCGTCCTGGGTCGCCTTGCTACCGACGTCCGAGGTCACCACGCCGATGTGCACGTCGGGCAGACCGCCCTGAATCGTGTTGAGGACGTTGATGAAGTTCGGGAAGTTGGTGGCGAGGTTTGCCTGCTTGTCGGCCATCGACGGCGAGTCGTCGATCACGAACAGGATGTCGATGTTCCGGTTGATGTTGACCGGAATGTCCTTGAACTCGACGCGCCCCTGCTCGGGGTTGACCTCGGAGATCGTTCGATCGGGGCAACCGGCCAGAAGGCCGAAGGCAGCAAGTCCTAGAATCGAGGCAAACGTTACAGAGCGCATGGGCGCACCTCCAAAGAGAAAGCTGGGTCAGCATAGAGCAACTGGATGGCCAAGTTGAGTCTCCAGCAGTTTCAGACGCTTACTTTTCGCCTCGGCGGCAGGGGCTGCCAACTAAGTTGGCGATCTGGATCGATCGTTGGCATGATAACTCGCGAGAATGTATGAGTTCTCGCCCCCGAGCGATCGAGCTATTCCGTCGCGACGACGCACTCGAACATCACGTGCGCGGAGAACGGGAACACCACGGGCTGGAAGTGGATACCCAGCCGACCGGCGCCACATGCGGCATCGTCGGCTCGGAGGGCCCAGCAGCGACCCGCGTCGGGGCTCGAGCACTCGGGCAGCAGGGCCTGTTCGTCGGTCTCGGGATCGACCAGCCAGGCGCCACACTCGCGCGGCTGGGCGAGCTGGGATTCCAGGCATGGCTGCCCGAGCGTGTGCCGGGGCAGCTGCTCAATGAGCGCGACCAGCGGGCTCAGATCGTCGTCGCACAGCGCGGCGTGCGTGTTGCGATTCGGGAACTGCTCGAGCAACGTCGCGAGCCGCGGCGCATCGGTCGCCGTCACGCCGTCACGCGAACACGCGCCGAACGCACCACTGATCATGACCTTGCTCGAATCGGTCTTGAGCGACTTGATCGCACGCGCGACGTCGGTGACCGGCATCGCACCCTGATCGTCGCTCGCGGTCAGGAAGATCACCGCGAGGTACGCCTGCTCGCGCACGAAGCCCGGGTTCACCTCGGGGCTCACCGCGCGCAGCATCGCGTCGAACGGCTCGGTCACGGCACGGCCGGCCGCGCCCACGTCGGCGAGCGGCAAGAACGCGTCGACCAGCGGGCCAGTATAGTTGCGCTCGTGTCGCCAGTTGAACCGGGTCGCATCGGCGAGGAACGCCGCGCCGCGGAGCCGGCCCTGATCGCGCGCGTCCATCGTGGTGACGCCGAGATGGAGGTCGGGCAGCTGGCCCACGCTCGAGGTGCCGAGCCGCTCGATCATCTTGCGGTAGTCCGCCACGAGCTTGGTCTGCGCCGCGGCCATCGCGGGCGAGCTGTCGATCACGAATAGCACGTCGACCTGCGAGTTGAAGGCGACGGGGATGTCCCGGTGATCGACGATGCTCGTGACCTCGTCCCCGGTGGGCGGCGGCGGCTCGGTGGCGCAGGCGGCGAACGAGAGAAGTAGCGGCGCGAGGTGCTTCACCCGGGCTCGCGCTCCACGTGGAGCTTCCGGACCCTGATATCGAGTTGGTTCGTGCGTGGCCGAGGGATCCATCTCCAGCGTGCCAGAGCAAGCGGCTCGCCACTCTCGGCGTGTGAGAGATCACGCGAGGTTGGTCTTCGGATGCCTGCCGCAGCCGCCAACCGCGTTGGCGTGACGTCAACGAGTGTCCCCAGACCAGCGTGCTACCTTCGATCCTCGTGACGAGTGGGATCTCCGCGGCGAAGGTCCAGCGGGTGTTGCTCCTCGGGCCCGATGACGACGCCCGCCGAGCACTGCACCTGATGCTCGATCGCGCGGGCAAGCAGGTGGCCGCGATGTCCGAGCTCGAAGGCGTGGCGCGCTACCTCGAGACGCACGACTGCGATCTGGTGATCGCGGCCGGCGAGCTGGCCGCCCAGCTGGTGGATGTCGCGAATGGCCGGACGCCGCCCGTCATCGCGGTGCTCCGCGAGCGCGATGTCACCGCCTCCGAGGTCCTGCTGGCGGCCGGCGTCGCCGACGTGATGGCCGAGCCGCTCGACGAGCTCGGGGTCTCGCTCGCGCTGCGCCACGTGGCAGGTGCCGTGCGGTCCACGGTGCCGGCGAGCGGGGTCACGACGCTGATCGGTGATGGCGCGGCGATGCGCGAGCTGCGCTCGATGATCGAGCGGATCGCCACGCCGAAGACCACCGTGCTGATCCTCGGCGAGAGCGGCACCGGCAAGGAGCTGGTGGCGCGCGCGATCCACGACGCCTCGCCCCGGCGAGCGCGGCGGTTCGTGGCGATCAACTGCGCTGCGATCCCGGCGGCGCTGCTCGAGAGCGAGCTGTTCGGCCACCTGAAGGGCTCGTTCACCGATGCCTCGCGGGACAAGCCGGGGCTGTTCGAGGACGCCGACGGTGGAACGCTGTTCCTCGACGAGGTGGGCGAGCTGCCGCTGGCGCTGCAGGCGAAGCTGCTCCGCGCGCTGCAGGAGGGCGAGATCCGGCGGATCGGCAGCACGGTCTCGATCAAGGTCGACGTCCGCCTGATCGCGGCCACGTTGCGTGATCTGCAGGCGGAGATCGAGGCCGGTCGGTTCCGCGAGGATCTGTACTACCGGCTCAACGTGGTGCCGATTGTGCTACCGCCGCTGCGCGATCGCACCGAGGACATTCCGCAGCTCGCGAAGTTCTTCACCGAGCGTCATGCCGCGCGCCACGGACGCGCCGGCGTCGAGCTCTCCGACGAGGTGATCGAGGCGCTCCAGCAGCAACCGTGGCCGGGAAACGTCCGCGAGCTCGAGAATGTCCTCGAGCGGGCCCTCGTCCTGTCCGACGGGCCGGCCGTGGATCTGGCGTTCCTGGGCACCGTGATGAACGTGCGTGCGCCGGCGGCGAGCACCGACACCCCGCTCACCGAGCTCTCGATCAAGAAGGCTACCCGGGAGCTGGAGGCGAGCCTGATCGCCCGCGCCCTCGGTGTAACCCAAGGAAACCGCACGAATGCGGCCAAGCTCCTCGAGATCAGCCACCGGGCGCTGCTCTACAAAATGAAGGAGTACGGAATCACCTGACTTATCGAAGCGCAGACAGTTTTTGGAGATTCCGCGAGAACGCCCTACCATTATTCTCGACGGGTTTCGGGCGAGAGCTCCGAGGCAGTCTGCAGAGGTTTCATGGCCAAACAGTGCATCGGGCTCGACATCGGCTCCAGCAGCATCAAGGTTGTACAGCTGCGCAAAAAGGGGTCCGGCTATGCGTTGCAGGCCTTCGGGATGCAACCGCTGGTACCTCAGACGATCGTCGACGGGACGATCATGGACCAAGGCGCAGTCGCCGACGCGGTCCGACAGTTGTGGGGGCGTCTCAAGTTGAAGACGAAGGACGTCGCGATCGCCATCGCGGGGCACTCCGTCATCATCAAGAAGATCAGCGTCCCGCAGATGTCGGCCGAGCAGCTGCAGGCCAACATCCGCACCGAAGCGGAGCACCACATTCCATTCGGACGCGATGATGTCGAGATCGACTATCACGTCACGAACCCGGCGAACTCCAGCGGTCAGACGGAGCTGTTGCTCGTCGCCGCGAAGAAGGAGGTCGTCGCGGATTACATCCAGTGCGTCCGCGACGCGGGGCTGATCCCGCAGGTCGTCGACGTGGCCGCGTTCGCGAGCCAGAACGGCTTCGAGGCGAACTATCCGCTCGATCCACGCGAGACGGTGGTGCTGATCAACATCGGCGCCGCGATCTCCAACATCAACATCGTGCGCAGCGGCGTCTCGCTGTTCACGCGCGATGTGACGATCGGTGGCAACGCGTTCACCGAAGAGATCCAGAAGCAGCTCGGGATCGCCGCCGACGAGGCCGAGGCCTACAAGGTCGGTGGCAACCAGACCGATGACGGGGTCGTCCCGCAGGAGGTCATCAAGGTGATGGACGGCGTCTCCGAGGTCATGGCCGGCGAGTTCCAGCGGTCGCTGGACTTCTTCCTCGCCACTACGGCCGATGCGAACGTCACGCGCATCGTCCTCGCGGGCGGGAGCGCGAAGGTCGGCTCGCTGCACCGCGCCATCGAGCGGCGGTCGCGGCTCCCTCTCGAGGTCGCGGATGCGTGGCGGAGGGTCGAGATCGACGCTACGCTCGACCGCATGTATCTCGGGGCGCACTCACCAGAGGCGCTGATCGGCGTCGGCCTCGCGATGCGCGCGGCAGGAGACAAGTAGCGCCATGATCAAGGTAAACCTCCTACCTCAGAAGAAGGCGAAGCGAGGCTTCGCCAGCTCGTCCTCCTCCTCGTCGTCCGATCCGACGGTGAAGCAGGGCCTGATCGGCGTCGTTGCGCTCGGTGCGGCCGCGGTCGGCGTCTACTTCGCGCTCGACATGCCCAAGCGCAGTCGCCTCCACGAGGTGAAG
This sequence comes from Myxococcales bacterium, assembly GCA_043776275.1. Taxonomy (GTDB): domain Bacteria; phylum Myxococcota_A; class Polyangia; order Haliangiales; family Haliangiaceae; genus JABFXX01. The sequence goes on from JAYVRN010000578.1 coordinate 5,672, forward strand.
GACGCCAACGCGCAGCTGCAGCAGCAGATCAACGAGAAGACCAAGGCGCTCAAGGGCTACGACGAGCTCAAGAAGGCGGAAGAGCAGTCGAAGAAGCGCGCAGAATCGATCAACCGGCTGCTCGCGACGAAAGTCGTGCCGGCGCACGTGCTCCACGAGCTCGGCAAGGTCCTCACGCGCGAGGGACCCACGATGACCGAGACGATGGCGAAGCTCGCCGGCAACACCACGGACAGCGATCCGAACAAGCGGTTCGTCACCGACTGGGATCCAGGCCACGTGTGGATGACCTCGTTCGTGGACACCAACGGCGTGTTCAAGCTCGATGGTGGCGCCCAGTCCGAATCGGATGTCACCCAGCTCTCGAAGCGGCTCGCCGCATCGGTCTACTTCATGGACGTCACTCCCGCGGGTGGTGAGCGCATGAACGACAAGGAGAGCGGGCTCCAATATTACAAGTTCACGATCACCGGAAGGGTGGCCTACTAATGGCGGCTAGTAGCGGCGGCGTGATGGCCGACTTCGGGCGCCTCCCAGCGTCGAAGAAGGCGCTCGTGTTCCTCGTGATCGGACTCGTCGGCGGGCTGGCCTACTGGCAGTTCGGCTACAAGCCGCTCACGCGTGATGTCGAGGCGGCCGAGGCCGACAATGCGACCAAGGCGGCGACCAACAAGAAGATGGGCGACGACATCCCGAAGTACACCGAGCTCAAGTCGCGGATGAAGGAGCTCACGCAGATCATCACCGAGAACCAGAAGGCGCTCCCCACGGAGGCCGAGGTCCCGGCGTTCTTCGAGACGCTCGAGCGCAAGGTCACCGAGTCCGGCGTCGAGATCAACAAGTGGAAGAAGCTGCCGGAGAGCCCGGTCGAGAGCTTCGTGCGTGTCCCGGTGGAGATCGAAGTCAGCGGCACGTTCATGCAGATCAAGCGGTTCTTCGCGTCGCTGATCCAGCGCGGCGTGCTCCAGGTGAGCGACTCCGGCGTCGAGGAGCGCGAGCGCATCATCTCGATCGAGAACCTGTCGCTCATCAACCCGGTGGTCAAGAACCGCGAGATCGCGCTGACCGCGAGGTTCGTCGCTGTCACGTTCCGCCAGGAGGACAAGGCCGAGGAGCCGGCGGCCAAGCCGGGCGATCCGCCGAAGCAGCCGGCCAACGACAAGGCCGCGCCGATGCCGCCTTCCAACACGCCTGCCGGCGCGAAGGCGCGCACCGAGAACGCGATCGAGAAGGGCACCGAGCGGAGCACGAATGGTGTCGCGGATCCCAAGACGCCCGCCGACAGTGCCGACAAGCTGAAGGGAGGCATGTGATGCAGATGCGCTACCTGCTCCCGATCTCCCTGGCCCTCGTGGCGGCCGGTTGCGGCGAGGACGAGCCGACAGGTGCGCCACCGCCGCCGAAGGCCGGAGCCGCGGCCCCGGGCAAGCCTGGCGGCAAGCCCACCAAGCCGCCCCCGAACTTCACTCCGCGCGTTCGCGTCGAAGATCGCGTGCTCAACCCCGACGAGAAGAAGGGGATCCGGCACGTGTTCAAGGAGCGCGACTTCGCGGTCGAGCAGAGCAATCGCGATCCGTTCCAGTCGTTCGTCCTGAACCAGGGCATCGTCGGCCCGACGTCGGACAGCAAGCTGCCGCGCGACATCACGAAGAAGTGCACGCGTGACGATCAGATGGTCGCCACCAACTACAGCTACACGGACCTTCGCCTGGTCGGCATCGTCGCCCAGGGCACGCAGCGCAAGGTGCTGATGATGGACGCCGGCAATTTGGGCCACATCATCAAGCGAGGCGATTGCGTCGGCCGCGAGAAGGCGGTCGTGAAGGACATCGGGACCGGGTACATCACGTTCCAGATCGAGCCCGACGAGACCGCCTCCGGGGTCGCGCGGACTGGTGAGGAGCGATCGATCCAGCTGTACCCGAACCAGATGCCGATCTCGTCCCAGCCGACCCTCGATAATGAAGCTGCGAAGACGGCGACGCCCGATGTGGCGCCGCCGACTGCTCCGAAGAACGTTCCACAGCCCCCGCCGGCGCCGTCAGATAAATCTGACGCGCCAAAATGATCGAAAAATTTTGATCCGGCGTCAGGCCGGGCGAAAATTTTCGTAGCCACGCGGCTGATCGTGGGGAGTGCGTCGAGGCTCGACGCAAGGCCCTCCGTCTGTCCGTAGGTGCTCAGGAGTCTCATGCTGCTGACTCGCCCGAAGAACTGGACCGCCACCCTCGTCGTCGCAACGGCTGCCCTCATGGCAGCGCGACCGGCACTTGCCGATGGCAAGAACGAAATCCGCGCCGTCACCTTCGACGACGACGCGAACGGCACCACACGTGTGCACGTACGAGGCGAGCAGACGCCTACGTTCACCGTGTACAAGCTCGAACGCCCGAGCCGGGTCGTGATCGACGTGCCGCAAGCGCGGCTCGCCGAAGCACTCCGCGGCCATGAAGGCGCGAGCGTGTTCACCCCGAGTACCTGGGCGGTGTCGACGATCGCGGCGCAGCAGCTCGATGACGGAGGCCAGATGGTCCGCGTCATCGTCACGCTGGCGCGCCCCGGTCGTTACGACGTCAAGACCGACGGTAACGAGGTCGTGGTCATGGTGTCCGCACGCGATGCGGCGCCGAAGACCGCGAGCCCCGAGGCCCTGGCTCGCGCGCAGCAGGCCCAGGCCGCCGCCGAGAAGGCGAGCCTCGCAGCCCAGGCCGAGGCCGAACGCCTCCGCAAGGCGGCGAGTGAGCAACAGGCGCGCGCCGAATCCGCGCAGCGCGCTGCAGATGAAGCGAACCGCGCCGCGCAGCAGGCGAGCGCGGCAGATGTCGACAAGGCCAGGACGATGGCCGCCACGGCGCAGGCCGAGGCGACCCGGGCCAGGACGATGGCCGCCGCGGCGCAGGCCGACGCTCAGAAGGCGAAGTCGGATTCCTCGTCGGCACAGGCCGAGGTGATGAAGGCGAAGCAGGATGCAGCCACGGCCCAGGCCGAGGTGGGCAAGGCCCGCTCGATGGCGGCCACCGCCAAGGCGGAGGCGGAGGCGGTCAAGGTCGCGGCGGCGCAGGACATCGCCCGCACCAAGGCAGAGGCGGATCAAGTGAAGCGTGCCGCGGCCCGCGATGTGGATGCCGCAGCGCAGGCGAAGAGCGAGGCCGAGCAGGCGCGTCGCGATGCCGAGGTGGCGCGCGCAAATGCGGCGAAGGCCGTCGATGCGGCGTCGCGGACCAAGGCCGAGACCGTGGCGGCACGGCTCGAGGCGAATGCGGCGAAGGCCGATGCCCTGGCCGCAAAGGCCGAGGCGGAGCAGGCACGCCGCGATGTGGCGCAGAAGCGGCTCGAGGCCGAGCAGGCGCGTGTCGAGGCGGCCAGGACCAAGACCGACATCGCACGCTCCAACGCGGACGCCGAGCGTGCGCGCAGCGAGGCAGAGGCCGCGAAGGCGGATGCCACGCGAGCTCGCGCCGAGGCCAAAGCCGCGAAGGCGGAGGCGGATGCAGCGAAGACCACGGCCGCGGCCGAGAAGCGCGAGGCCGAGGCGGACAAGCAGGGCGCGGTCACCGCGCGCGCCGAGGCGGAGAAGCTCCTGAAGGACGCGAAGTCCCAGATCTCCACGCTCGACAAGAAGGCGCTCGAGGTCCAGGCGCGTGAGGACAAGGCGCGCGCGGCCCACGCCGCAGCGCTGGCCCGCGAGGAAGCGGCGCGCGAGACCGTGGCGACCGCGATGCGCGAGCGAGAGAAGGCCGAGGACGCGGCGCGGATGGCGGCCAAGGCGCGTGATGCCTCGACCAACCAGGTCGCGTCGGAGCGCGAGAAGCTCGTCGCCGATGCGAAGGCCGCCGAGGCGCGGTTCTTCAAGGCCAAGCAGCTCGCCGATGCCGCGGAAGCGCGGCGCGTGACGGCGGAGACCGCGGCGACCACCGCACGCAAGGATCTCGATCAGACCCGCTCCACGCTCGCGAGCGTCGAGCAGCAGCGCACCAACGCCGAGCGCGCGGCCAACGATGCGGCGCGCAAGCGCAGCGAGGCCGAGGCGGCGGCATCCGATGCGGCCCGCCGTCGTGCGGAGGCCGAGACCGCCGTGGCGAGCGCGACCAAGCAGCGCAGCGAGGCGGAGCAGCAGCGCACCACGGCCGAGCAGCAGCGCAAGGCGGCCGAGGCCGCGGCGAAGGATGCCCAGCTCGCGACCGCGGCCGCCGAGAAGCAGCGCGCGGTCGCTGAAGCGTCGGCCGCGAAGGCCGTCGGCGCGAAGCACGATGCGGAGGCCGGGCTTGACGAGCTGATGGCGCGCCGTGAGGCCGCCGAGAAGGCCGCGTCGGAGCTCGAGGCACGCAGCAAGGCCGAGGCGAAGGCGCAGTCCGAGGTCGCGTCCGCGAAGGCGCGGCAGGCCACCGATGCGGAGGTCACCAAGGCGCGCGTGGCGGCGTCCAAGCTCGCCGACGAGCGCAAGCAGGCCGAGGCCGATCTCTCCGATCGTCGCAAGGCGGTCGCCCAGCAGCAGGCCGAGTCCGATCGCCTCCGCACGCTCGCCGCCCAGGCGCGCGATGCCGCCGAGCGCGAGGAGCGGCGCCGTGCGCAGCTCGCCGCGCAGCGGATGATCGAGGAGAAGGAGCTCGCCGCGCTCGAGGCGAAGAAGGCCGATGCGACCAAGGTCGCGACGGTCACGCCGATGGTACCGCCGATGGTACAGCCGATGGTACAGCCGATGGTGCAGCCGATGACGCCGGTGGGGGCGCCGGCACCGACGAAGATCGTGAAGGCGGCGTTCGTCAAGGACATCGCGTTCAAGGGTGACGACGGCAGCGGCCAGGTCGACATCGCGATGACCGGCGACGGTCAGGTCACCCTCGGCGAGGTCACCCCGACCCACGTCGAGCTGATCATCGATGGCGCAGAGCTCGCGCAGAAGCTGGAGCGCAAGCTCGATGTCACGCGGTTCGGCAGCCCGGTTCGTGCGGTGTCCTCGTTCCGTGATCGTCGCACCGCGAATCGCGTCCGTCTGATCGCCGAGCTCTCGGCTCCGATGACGCCGAGCATCGATCGCGATGGCTCCACCGTGCGCTGGCGGTTCGTCGGCGAGCAGGTCGCCAAGCGCGCGCCGCGCACGCAGAACGTCCCGTCGCCGGTCGTCGGCGGCTTCGGCGCGGCCTCCACGCCGATCGCGCAGCAGACCGTCGCGCAGCTGCCCGCGCAGGGTGGTCGCAACCGCAAGGTCTATCGCGGCGCCACCGTCGACTTCGACTTCAAGGATGCGCCGATCCACGATCTGCTCCGCACGATCGCGGACACCGGCAAGGTCAACATCGTGGTGCCCGATGGCATCGACGCGAAGGTCACGGTTCGCCTGAAGCGCGTGCCGTGGGACCAGGCGCTCGAGGTCATCCTCGCCTCGCACGGGCTGTGGTACCGCCGCGATGGAAACTTGTTCCGCATCGCTCCCCGCAAGGAGCTCGACGCGGAGGACGAGGCCGAGGCCGCGCGCCGCGAGGCGATGATCAAGGCCGAGACCCCGCGCTCCGAGGTGGTCCCGCTCAACTACGCGTCGGCTGCGGAGCTCAAGGGCAAGCTCGAGCCGATGCTGTCGCCGAAGGGCCGCATCGAGGTCGACGAGCGCACCAATGCGCTGATCATCAACGACGTCGCTGGCAACCGCGGCGAGATCCAGCGCCTCGCGCTGATGCTCGATACCCAGACTCCGCAGATCTCGATCGAAGCGCGCATCGTGGAAGCTCGCTCGACGTTCCTCCGCCAGCTCGGCATCCAGTGGGGCGGTAGCGCCTCCGCGAGCCCGGCCGGCGGCAACTCGACGGGGCTCGTGTTCCCGTCGAGCATCGGGATCGCCGGTGGTGCGGAAGACAACCAGACCAACCGCCGTGGCACCGCGACGCCTTCAGACTTCGCGATCAACCTGCCGGCCGCGGTCGGCACGGGCGAAGGTGGTGCGATCGGCTTCGCCCTCGGCTCGGTGGGCGGCAACTTCAACCTGAACCTCCGCCTGTCCGCTCTCGAGGACTCCGGCACGGTGCGCATCATCTCGGCACCGAAGATCACGGTGTTGAACAACAAGGAAGCGAAGATCAGCCAGGGCGTCTCGATCCCGATCTCCGTCGTCTCGGCGGCCGGTACGCAGACGCAGTTCGTCCAGGCCGATCTCGCCCTGACGGTCACGCCGTACGTCTCGCAGCGCGACTGCGCGATCGCGATGAACCTCAACGTGACGAAGAACGAGCCCGACTTCGTCAACGTCGGTGCTCGTGGCGACCCGACGATCCTTCGCAAGGAAGCGAAGACCCAGATGCTCGTCGCCGATGGCGAGACCTCGGTGCTCGGTGGCATCTACACGCGCAACAGCGGTCTCGCGTACAAGAAGGTTCCGTTCTTCGGCGACCTCCCCGTGATCGGCTGGTTCTTCAAGAACCGCCGCGAGAACGATGACCGCACCGAGATCCTCGTGTTCATCACGCCGAAGATCACGAACAAAGCGCTGCTACACTGCCAGTAGTGGTGCGTCGTGACGCTGTTCGTCATCGGGTTCATGGCGGCCGGCAAGACGTCGGTCGGCCGGGCGCTCGCGACCACGACGCAGCGGCGATTCGTCGATCTCGATGACGTGATCGCGGCGATGGGGGAGCCGGTCGCGCAGCTCGTGGCGCGCGATGAGCCCGAGTTCCGGCGCCGCGAGGCGGCCGCGCTCGCGCAGGTGATCACGGAGGCCGGCGACGGCCCGGTGATCTCCACAGGTGGAGGTGCCGCGGCGTTCGGCGACAACCTCGCCCGGATGCGCGCGGCGGGCCTGGTGGTCGCGCTCGGCGTGGATCTCGACGAGGCCGCGCGGCGCGCCCAGGGCGGACCTCCACGCCCGCTTCTCGCGTCGGCTGCAGCGCTCGCGGCGAAGCGCGCGCCGGTGTACCGGCGTGCGCATGCGATCATCGAGACCACGGGCAAGACGATCGACGAGGTGGTCACGGCGGTCCGTGCGGTGGAGGCGAGCGCGGCTCGGCTCCCGGCGAATGTGCACGCGACGTTCCTCGCCCTCGGCGATCGCACCTATCCGGTGACGCTCGATGTCGCGCCACCCTCGCCATCCTCGCCATCCTCGCCATCCTCGATCGAGGCGATCCGCGCCGTGCTCGGCCCGGTCACCAAGCTCGCCGTGATCACCGATCGCAACGTCGGGAGGCACTGGACGCTCCCCGGCGACGTGGTGATCGAGCTGGCACCCGGCGAGGCGAGCAAGTCGTTCGCGGTCTACGAGCAGACGTGCCAGCAGCTGATCGCGGCGGGCCTCGATCGCGGCTCGGCGATCGTCGCGCTCGGCGGCGGCGTCGTGGGAGATCTCGCAGGGTTCGTGGCCGCGACCTTGTTCCGCGGCCTCCCCGTGGTGCAGGTCCCTACGACGATCGTGGCGATGACCGATGCGGCGATCGGCGGCAAGACCGCGGTGGACCTGCCGGCGGGCAAGAACCTCGTCGGTGCGTTCTGGCAGCCGCGCCTGGTGGCGTGTCACCTGCCGACGTTAGCTACGCTCCCGGCGCGCGAGCGACGCGCTGGCTTCGGCGAGCTCTGGAAGTACGCGCTCCTCGATGGTGCCGAGCTGTGGCAGGGCGTGGCGGCGTGCGCCTCATGGGCAGCGGGGCCCGAGCACGCCGCACCACCGGTTGCGTTGCGCGAGGTCATCGAGCGTTCGATCGCCTACAAGGCCGCGATCGTGGGCCGCGACGAGCGCGAGCTCACCGGCCACCGGGCACTGCTGAACCTCGGGCACACGATCGGCCATGCGATCGAGTCCGCCTCCGACGGAGCCCTCTTGCACGGTGAGGCCGTGGGCCTGGGCCTGGTGGCCGCTTGCCGGGTCTCCACCGCCCTGGGGCTCGCCAGGGCCGATCTCGAGGCCCGGGTGGTCGCCGCGCTGGTCTCGAGTGGCCTGCCCGCGGAGCTGGACCCCTGGCTGCGTGACGAGGTCCTCGCGCGGGTTCAGGTCGACAAGAAGCGGCTCGGCTCCAAGCTGAAGTTCCTGACGATCTCGGATGTCGGGGCGTGTGAGCCCGTCGAGATCGACGTCACCGAGGTGCGAAGAATTTTGCGTCCGACGGCTTCGGCTTGATACGATTTTCCCCTCGGAGGAGCCATGCAACACACGTTCATTCCATTTGCTCTCGCCCTGTCCCTCGGTGCCTGCACCGCGGGCAACGGCGACGAGGCCATCCTGATCACGAAGAACGTGGTGGCCGGTGACGGCTGCTCCTTCAGCTCCGCATCGGGTGAGGCGGCGCTCTTGCACGGAACCATCAGCGCCTATTCACCCTCGGGCTACCGCCTGCATCCGCAGATGCTGAGCCGGATCACGGCAAGAGAAGGGTTCGAGGATCAGCGGACGATCCTCACCAAGGGCGCGCATGTCGACATCACGTTCGCGGACACCTCGCTGGCCGGGGTGGGCGGTGGCGCGCTGACCAAGTTCGATTCGCTGTTCTCCGCGCCGCTGAGCCCCAATGGTGGCGTCACCGACGGCGCGTTCGAGGCGGTCCCGGCGGCGCTGATCGATGCGATCCGGACCAGCAAGGGCACCGCCACGTTCCGCACCGAGCTGATCGTCAAGGCCACCGTGTTCGGCGAGATGGCTGGTGACGAGGTGACCAGCAACGAGTTCCAGTTCCCGGTGACGGTGTGCAACGACTGCGTGCTGAACACGATCGGTGCGTGCCCGTCGATGGCCGAGCTCGCGAACACCGGGAACCCGTGCAACCCGTTCCAGGACGGCGTGGTGGACTGCTGTATGTCCGGCGCGAACCTGGTCTGCCCGGCTCCTGTCGTCCTGCCGTAGGAAAGCGGTCCGCGGGCTGGCGCAGATCGGCACCGCTCTAGTAACTTGATCCCCAAGGTGGCCCTTGTTCGCTGAAACGCTCAAGAAGGTCGTCGACAACGTCGACGGTGGAATTGCTGCGGTGATCATGGGGCTCGATGGGATTCCCGTCGAGACCTACATCCGTCAGCAGGATCGAGTCGACATCAACACCGTGGCGATGGAGTTCAGCTTCATCCTCACGCAGGTCCGCAAGGCCGGTGACAGCCTCGCGGTCGGCAACCTCGAGGAGATGGTCATCAAGGCACAGCGCCTCCTACTGGTCTGCCGGATGATCTCGCCCCAGTACTTCATCGCGATCGCGATCACGGCCGAGGGTAACTTCGGCAAGGCTCGCTTCCTCGCGCGGCTCGCCACGCCGACGCTCGTCGCCGCCCTCTGACCGTGGCGCTGGCGCGAGCGCCGAGCGTACGGATCCAGGTCCTCCACGGGCCTAACCTGAACCTGCTCGGCACGCGGGATCCGGCGATCTATGGGTCCACGACGCTGCCCGAGATCGACCGCGAGCTGACGCGCCGCGCCAGAGCACGTGGAGCGGTCCTGCGCTGCGCTCAGACCAACCTCGAAGGCGAGCTGGTCGACCTGATCCAGCGCGCCAAGGGCTGGGCCTCTGCCATCGTGATCAACCCCGGTGGCTATACGCACACCTCGGTGGCGATCCGGGATGCGCTCGATGCGGTGGGGGTCCCCGCCGTCGAGGTTCACCTGTCGAACCTCCATGCCCGCGAGCCGTTCCGGCAGGTCTCGGTGACCGGCGCTGTGTGCATCGGCCAGATCTGTGGCTTCGGCGCACAAAGCTACTACCTGGGACTGGACGCGGCCCTCGCGCATGTGGAAGCTACGCCTCGCAATGGCAAAAAAGGCCAAGGGCGACGCTGATCAAGACGGTGAGGGCAAGTCGATCGTCGAGATCGCGCGTGGCCTCGCCGAGATTCTCACCGAGCACCACCTGAGCGAGCTGATCGTCGAGGCGGAGGGCACCACCGTGACCCTCCGTCGCGAGACCAACGTCCAGCAGTT
>JAYVRN010000579.1:0-4292 GCA_043776275.1 Myxococcales bacterium
GAATCGAGGTGGGACTTCGCCTGATCGCAGCTGGCCGAGACCAGCAACAGGATGGCGGCCGCTGTTGCGAAGCGCTTCATGCCCAAGGTTGTGCCACGCCTACTTCGGCGCTGACAAGCCTTGTCTCGCGGTGGCATGCTGCTCGACCTGGTGCGCTGGATTTCACTGTTGTGCCTGACGTCACTCGCCGCCTGCGGAGGCGATGACGCTTCCACGCCCAGCGGCGATGGAGGCGTCGATGCCGCCCCGGATGCGCCCCCAAACAGCTGCCAGGCGCAGGGGGCGACCGGTCAGTTTCTCCGCCGCGCGAACAACCCGCGGCTCCGGCCCCGGCAGACGTTCGCGGACGGCAAGCTCGACATCTCGATCTCGGACCCCGACGTCCGGTGGAATGCCGGGACGGCGACCTGGGAGCTGTACTACGCGTCCTCCCACGGCACGTCGTTTCAATCCTCCGATCAGGCCGGCGTGATCCGTCACGGCTCGAGCCCCGATCGGATCACCTGGACGGTCGACGAGGCTCCCGCGCTCTCGATCAGCGCGGACGCGCTGGCCTGGGATCACTTGAGGACCGAGACCCCGACGGTGGTGTTCGATCCGAACGCGCCCGCCGATCGCCGGTACCTGATGCTGTACGCGGGCGCGAGCGCGCTGTTCCCGCACGCCGGCTACAACTTCCACAACTATGCGATCGGCGCGGCGATCTCCGCGGATGGGCACACGTTCACGCGGATCTCCGCCACCGAGTCACCGAAGGGCAAGCCCGGGCTCGTGCTGACGGCACAGGACGTGTACCCCGCTGGCGCGGATGGCGTGGTCGCGGATCCCGAGCTGGTGATCGTCGACGGCAAGTACCACCTGTTCTTCTCGAGCTTCTCCTGCAAGGGCGCCGACTGCCAGACCGTCGAGACCTACGGCGTCGCGCACGCGATGTCCACCGATGGGATCCACTGGACCACCGTCGAGGCGCCGATCCGGAGCCTGTTGCGCGCGTCCGCGGATCTCAAGACGGGCGGTGGGCAGCCCTCCGTCGTCTACGATCAGATCCACTGCCGCTGGGAGATGTGGCTGACCAGCGATCTCGCCGGCGAGGTCACCGCGCAGCCCGCCAACTTCAACAACATGGCGGGCGTGTGGCACGCCGATTCGACGGACGGCCTGACCTGGCACGTCAACTATGCGTTCGCGCGCGAGCTGTCCTGGAGCGCCACCGAGAAGGGCGAGCCGCTCGGCCTCCTGACCGGCGTGGACGTCGGCGACAACGGCAGCGGACGCATGATGCTGTACGTCGGCTTCGACGATCAGAACGTGCCGTCGGGGTTCTACATCCCCGATCGCACGGTCACGGGCTTTCGGCCCGGCGTGATGACGCTGAACGTGGCGACCCGCGATCTTCCGTAGGCCGGCCGTCGCTGGCTCGCTCGGGGCGCTCGGCTACGGACAGGTCAGCTGGTAGGTCGCCGCGCGGCCGGTGTGCACATAGGTCCCGTTGGCGAGCTCGCCCTGCAGGTTGCGTCCCCAGCACACATAGCGACCGTCGACGAGGTGCGCGCACGCGTGCGCGTAGTCGACGGAGATCCGATCGACCCCGCCGAGCGGCCCGCCATCCGGCGCGAGCACGTGCGTCGGCGTCGGCGCTCCACCGCCGGTGCCCGTCGAGCCGTACTGATCCTTGCCCCAGCACAGCAGCTCCGACGCCGCCGTCATCACGCATCCCATCGTGCCCGTGGCCACGCGCACCGCACCACGGAGCGGTGGTCCACCTGCGCTCTCGACCACGGGCATCGGCGACGGCTGCGGGAGATGCACGTCATCGACCCCGTTGCCGAGGTGATCGCGGGCGCTCGAGCCCCAGCACAGCGTGGTCCCATCGAGCATCGTCGCGCACGAGTGATCGGCGCCCGCCGAGATCGAGGCGACGCCAAAAGTGATGACGCGCGTCGGGGCGGTCAGCGCGAAGATGTCGGAGGTGCCATCGCCGACCTGCCCGTGCCGGTTGTCGCCCCAGCACCACGCCTCGTTCGCACGGGTCCGGGCACACGCTTGCGTCGGGCCCGCCGAGATCTCCGCGACGCCGGAGGTCTGAAGGGCGGAGAACCGGACCGGGACCGCACCCTGCGCGTTGGTCAGCGTCCCGTCGCCGAGCTGACCATTGACGTTGCAGCCCCAGCACCACGCCTTGGCCGAGCCATCGAGCGCGCACGTGTAGCAATCCCCGGCCGTCACCGCGACCACGTCGGTCAGCGGTGCGTTCGTGACCTGAAGGACCTGGACGGGCGCCGGCTCCAGTTCGCCGGTGCCCTTGTTGTCGCCGAGCCGGCCGGCATCGCCACTCCCCCAGCACCACAGCGTGTGATCGGCCTTGATCGCGCAGGTGTGATCGCGACCGCTGCCGAGCGAGAGCGCCGGGCCGAACGGCGCACCACTCTTGTCGAGCAGCTGCACCGGCTCGCCAACGGCCTTGTCCATGCTCGCCATCCCGAGCTGCGCCGAGGTGCCTTGCCCCGAGCACCACACGGTGCCGTCGTAGCGGATCGCGCAGACGTGCCGTCGCCCAAGCGTGACGTCGGTGACGCACTCGCTGCATGTGGTGTCGGCGCCGCAGTACAGGCCATCGCCGCAGCTCGCCTCGCCCGCACAGCAGGTCGCGCCGAGCGTGCCGCAGGTGGCGCAGGCGCCGCCGAGGCTGGTGTCACACGGGTGCTCGAAGTCGAACACGCGATCGCACGCGACGAGCTGCACCAGAGTGAGCGACGCGATCCACCACCGCACCCGCGTCATCGTATCAGCCACCGATCCGCGCGAGGTCCGCGAGCACGACCCGTCGCGTGGCAAAGCTCGCCTCGAGCGCCGCGGGATCCGTGCGCCACACCTCGTACTCGAGCTCGCTGATCGGCACCACCTGCGCGAGCGTGACCGGCGGTGGACCGAGGTCGAGCGGCAGCGAGAGCCGCCAGGCGCGCGGCACCGTGATGTAGATGTGCGGGAGCCGGTGCGACAGATCGTCGCTGCCCAGGCCGCCGATCACATCTCGCACCACGACACCGGGCTCCGGGTAGAACCCGGTCTCGCTGAGGTGAAAGGCCAGGTTCGCGAGGATCTGGCCGCAGGCCTCGGCATCGATGGTGCTGGCCAGGATCAACTCGATGCGTGGACGCTCGGCGGCGGGCCAGACGTGGTTGGACAGGCCGATCGTCACGAACGTCCAGATGCCGACCGTGGGCTGATCGAGGATCCGGGCGACCTCGAGGGCGCGCGCGGGATCCCCGGCGTGGCGGTACGCTCGCGTCGAGAACACGCCGAACGCCGCGTGGAGCTGCTCGGCGGTGCGGGTGCCCTGCTGGAGGAACACGGCGAGCGAAGGTACGCCCCGCGCCATCTCGATCCAGGTCGGTTGCAGGGCGAGCGTGCGGCGCAAATAGCTGAGCGCGACGACCTGGTTCCCGAGCTCTGCGTGCGCGACAGCGCCGCCCCACAATGCCGTGGCGCTGGTGGGAGCCAGGCCGATCGCGTGGTCGAACGCCCGGGTGGCATCATGAGGCTGCCCCAGGCAGAGCAGGCAGTGCCCCAGGCCCTTCCACGCGAGCGGATGCACCGGAAACACGGCGCCGGCCTTCTCGTACCTCTCGGCGGCCTCCGAGAACCGTTCATCGCGAAACAGCGCCTGCGCCTCGACGATCAGCGCATCAGCTGCGGCCTGACTCACGAGCCATCCGATACCACGAGCTGGTATGCTCGCGAGCGATGAGCGCCGGAGTTGGAGCTGACGTCGAAGCGCTGTGCTCGAAGTGCGGGGACGTGTGGCACGTCGTGGTCGCCAAGGTCGGCGAGCGGATCGTCAAGGTGCAGTGCAAGCAGTGCAGCGGCTACCACCGCTACAAGTCTCCGCACGGTGCACCCGCGGAGAAGAAGCTGCCGTCGGCCACCCGCCCCGCAAAGGAGCCGCGCGCATCGCGAGATCCTGTGGAGCGGTTCGAGAAGCCCGCGGTCGCCGCAGATCTCTCGAAGCCGTCGCGCACCTATCGCGCGAGCGAGCACTTCGACGTCGGGGAGCGCATCGATCACCCGAGCTTCGGGCAAGGCGTGATCGAGATCTCCGAGCCCGGCAAGATCACCGTGTTCTTCGGCACCGGGCGCCGCGTACTCGTGCAGTCCAAGGAGGGCGCCAAGGACGGCGGTGCCACCGGTGGCGGGCTGACGCGGCCCAAGCCGTTCGACTATTCGAATCCGGCGGGCGGCAAGCGCGTCAGCGAGAACTAGCGTGGCGAAGCGCCTCGGCTGGCTCGGCCCCG
>JAYVRN010000580.1:0-4285 GCA_043776275.1 Myxococcales bacterium
AGATAGAGATCCACGTTCTTCAACTGGACCACGCGCACGCGCTCCTGATCATCGCGCTTGTCCTCGGGCTTCTTGCCGATGGTGTCGATCTCGTCGGCCGCGAGATCCGTGATCACGCCCGCCTCGGCCACCACGCCACGCTCGCGGTCCGCGAGGTGAGTCAGCGTGCCCTGCTGGGCCAGCGGATCGGTGCCTCCGGCGCTCTTGATCGCGAGCCACGCGCCGCGTGCATCGTCGAGGATGCTGCGCTGCTCGCCGATCAGCGCATCGAGCCGCGCCTCGAGCTTGCCCGCGCCCTTGTTGATCTCGTCGCTGAGCGCCTGCACGCGCGCGCGAATGATCGCGAGGTTGGCCTGGGTGCTGGCGTCGTCCTTGCGCAAGCGCGCCGCATCGCCGAACCACGAGGCCGCCTGCTGGGCAAGCTCGAGCGCCTTGGCGAGGTCGGCGTCCTTGCCGGTGCGGATCTTGTCGGCGTGCAGCGCATACGCGATGCCGAGATCGTACGCGGCGCGGAACCGCAGCTCGGGATCCACGCCAGCGGCGCTGCGCGCCTGGAGGAGCTTGGCCTCCGCGGCCTCGAGATCTCCCGAGGTCAGCGCCGTGATCCCTTCATTGTAGGTATCGCGCGCGTCACGGTGCTCGCCGCCGCAGGCCGCGAGCGCGAGGGCGCACAGCACGGTGAGGATGCGGATCATCGCGCCCTCCGATCGCCGGCGCCGGCCCCGACCCACAGCGCGCCGATCAGGGCGGCGAGCGAGATCAGCACCAGCCACTGGAATTGCTCCGAGGGGATCTGGCGCACGGCTGCATCGGCCGCAGCGCGCACGATCGGCTGCACGTGGCTCTCCATGATCGAATCGAGATCGATCGCCGAGGTCCCGGCGGGGACGTACGCGCCCTCGGTGACCAGCGCGATCTTGCGCAGCTGATCGCCGTTGAGCTTGCTGATCACGGGCGCGCCGTCGTGCATCAACGTGGTCTTGGCGCCGGTCTGCGGATCGGTCAGCGTGATCTGGCTGCCGGCCTCGCTGCCGAGCCCCACCGCGATGATCTTCACGCCCGCGTTGCGCGCGGCCTTCGCGGCCTCCTCCGAGTACGGATCCTGATCATCACCGTCGGTGATCAGCACGATCAACTTCGCGCCTTCGCTCGCCGGGAACCCGCGGAGGGCGACCTTGATCGCCTCGCCGATCTTGGTGCCTCCCCGGCCGGCGCTGGTGGTGTCGATCGTCGAGAGCACCGTGGTGAAGAACGAGTGGTCGGGCGTCAGCGGGCACACCTGGACCGCGCGCCCGGCGAACGCCACCAGCCCGACCCGGTGACCTTCGAGCCGCTGCACGACCTGGCCGATCTCGGCCTTCGCGCGCGCGAGCCGGTTCGGCGCCGTGTCCTCGGCCAGCATCGAGCGCGAGGTGTCGATCGCGAACACCACATCCGCCGAGGCGGTGGACGCGGTGACCGTCTCGGTGGCCCCGCGTAGCTGGGGGCGCATCAGCGCACCGACGGCGGCGATCATCGAGAGGAACAACAACACGAGCCGCAGCACGATCCGCTCCGTGCTCGCCTGCGCCGTCAGCCTGCGCTGCATCACGGGGGACAGGAACGCCCCCATCGCGCCCCGCGCGCGCAGCTCGAGCAGCGCGAGCCCGGCGGTGATCGCGAGCGCGACCCACATCAGGTGGATTCGCTCGATCTCGACCCAGTTCCAATCGAAGATCACGGCAACCTCCGCAGCACGCTGCCGCGCAGCCCGAACGCGAGGATCACGAGGCCCATCGCGATCACGACGAACCACGCGTAGTACTGGTGATACTCGGTGAACTGCTCCTGCTCGATCGTCGTGCGCTCGAGCGCATCGATCTGCTTGTAGATCTTCGCGAGGCTCGCGTGATCGGTCGCGCGGAAGTACTGGCCCCCGGTCTTGTCGGCGATCCGGCGCAGCGTGCTCTCGTCGATCGAGACCTGCATCTGCATCAGGTCGCTCGATCCGTCCGAGCGCGTCACGCGGATCGGCGCGATTCCGTTGGTGCCGGCACCGATCGTGTAGACCTTGACGCCGGCCTTCACGGCATCGTCGATCGCCGTGTCCTCGTCGATGTCGTGCACGTTCGATTCGCCATCCGTCAGGAGGATCACGATCCGGCCGACCTGGGCCTTGGGCTTGAACTCGGCGAGCCGGGTCACCGCGAGCTCGAGGCCCGCGCCGATCGCGGTGCCATCCTCGGCCTCGCCGGCGAACTCGAGCTGGCGCGCGGCGGTGGCGAGGTTTCCGTGATCGAGGGTCAAGGGGCTCCGCGTGTCGGCGTAGCGTGCGAACGCCACCAGGCCGATCGCGTCGTCGGGGCGGCCGTCGAGGCCCGAACCGCCGAGCGCGAACTGCTCGAACACTTGCTTGACCGCGTCGAGCCGCGTCAGCTCCTTGGTGCGCTCCGAGAGATCGAGCGCCTTCATCGATCCGGAGACATCGACGGCCATCATGATCGCGATGCCATCGCGCCGTACGCGCGAAGTCTTGTCTCCGGCGCGGGGCCCGGCGAGCGCGATCGCGAGTGCGACGATCGAGAGTCCGATCAGCGCATCGGGCAGCCACGCGATCCGGGTGCGCCAGGTCTCGCCGCCCGCCGGCAGCGCCCGGAGCGACGAGAACACCACGCGCCCCGAGCTCCGCACCGACCACCACACGGCCGGAGCGGCGAGCAGCGCGCCGAGCAGGAACCACGGCTCGGCGAGATCCACGCCGAACACCCTCATGCGGCCTCCCGGAGGCGCGTGTCCTCGACGAACCCACGCGCGGCGGACAGGGTGGCGAGGGACTCCTCGGTGTCGGGCCGATAGCCGGCGAACTTCACGCGATCACACCGCTCCAGGAACTGGGTCAGGAGCCCGCGATGCTCCTCGGTGAGCTCGGGCCGCGCCGTGGCGACCAGGAGGAACTCCTCCGTGGTCAGCTCCGGTGCGCGGATCTCGTAGCGATACTCGAGGTACGTGCGGACGATTCCGGACAGGCGAACGAACCAGCCATCAGCGGTGTCCGCATCGGGCGCGCCCTTGTCGTGCAACGCGCGGAGCTCGGCCACCGCCTCCTCGTAGGCGGAGCGTTGCTGCTCGATCCGGCGGCGTGCCCGGTACGCGCGGAGCGCGAGGATCGATCCGGACCCGAGCATGAGGACGGCACCGGCGATGCCGGCCACCAGGGTCCAGCTCGTGCCGCCGACATCGGCGGGCAGCTCGCCCATCGCGGGCTTGAGCTCGGCGCTCGCGCGCTCGGCCGGCACCGGCGCGATCTCGAGCGGCACCTCGTCGGTGAGCAGCTCCTGCGGCTTCCGGGTGTCGGCCGAGCCCGCGGCACTTTGCGCCCGCCCATCGATCATCTCCAGCCGCAGGGGCGGGATCCGCTGGCGGCCGCTCGACGGCGCTTCGAGGGTGTAGGTCTGCTGCTGCACCTGGCCGCCGCTGGGCTGCCGCTGGGTGTCGCGCGTGAAGCCGACCACGCGGAACCGCCCGAGGCGCTGATCGCCGGCCTCCTGGAACGGGGCATCGATGCTGATCCCGGCCGGTGCCTCGATCTCGAGGCGCACATAAATCGATTCGCCGAGCGTCGGCTTCGCGGGCCACACGCGCACGGTCGCCTTGACCGGCCCATTCTCGGTGGTCTTCGCGATCGCATCCTTCGCGGGCTCGAACGGCGCGGGCTCCTCGGTCGACTCGGTCTCCTCGCCGCCGCAGCCCGCAACCAGACCGCCCGTCAGGGCGACGCTCAGACCGATGCGCAGGCCGACGCCCAGGACCGCCAGCGCATGCTTGGTGACGGGCGTCCTCATCGCCGCAACCTCCGCTCGCGCTCGCGGAAGAACCTCAGCAGCGGATCGACCATCGACTCGGAGGCATCGAACACGACCAGATCCATACCGCTCGCGCGCAGCTGATCTCGCAGGTCGGCCGCGCGCTTGTGCGCCCGCGTCTTCAGCTCGGAGCGAAACGCGGCGCTGCGGGTGTCCACGAGGCGGGTCTTGCCCGACTCCGCGTCCTCGAGGGTGACGAGCCCCGTGGGCGGCATCTCGGCCTCGCGCGGATCGGTGATCAGCGCCGCCACCACGTCGTGCTTGCGGTTCGCGTGGCGCAGCACCTGGAGGTAGCCCTCGTCGAGGAAGTCCGAGACCAGGAACAGCACGGCGCGGCGAGGCAGCACGCGCCGGCAGAACTCGAGTGCCGCGGAGATGCTGGTCGCACGTCGCGGCTCGCGCTGGGTCTTGGCCTGCAGCTTGGCCCACCACTGCCGGACCCG